>DASSEQ010000285.1:0-24431 GCA_035695245.1 Mycobacteriales bacterium
GGCGACCTTGGTGCCCACACCATCGGTCGAGGTCGCGAGCAGCCGCTCGTCGTCGATGCGAAACAGCCCGGCGAAGCCACCAAGCCCCCCGACCACCTCGGGCCGCGTCGACGTGAGCCGCGCCTTGATGAGATCGACAGCGCGGTCGCCTGCCTCGATGTCGACGCCAGCCGCCGCGTAGGTCGCGCCGCCTTCGTAGGGATCGCTCACGGTCGAGACAGTGCGTCCTCCGCGCCAACAGCAGGCGCACCGGTCGCCACACCGTCGGCGTCCTTGGCCACCTCGCGGTAGATGCCCTCGAGCAGATGCTTGCCGATCAACTCTGGCGCAGGCAGGTCGATCGGGTATTGCCCGTCGAAGCACGCCCGGCACAGTCGATCGCCGTCAATGGTGGTGGCGGCGATGAGTTCGTCCAAGGAGATGTAGCCGAGCGAGTCCGCGCCGATGGACGCGCAGATCTCGTCGACGGTCAGACCGTTGGCAACCAGCTCGGCTCGGGAGGCAAAGTCGATTCCGTAGAAGCACGGCCACTTCACCGGAGGAGCCGAGATGCGCACGTGCACTTCCTTCGCGCCTGCCTCGCGAAGCATCCGCACGATGGCCCGCTGGGTGTTGCCGCGAACAATGGTGTCGTCGACAACGACGAGACGCTTTCCGGCGATCGCCGACCTGAGCGGGTTCAGCTTCAACCGGATGCCGAGCTGGCGGATGGTGTTGGAGGGTTGAATGAAGGTGCGCCCGACGTAGGAGTTCTTCACCAGCCCGGTGCCGTACGGGATGCCCGACTCCTGCGCATAGCCGATCGCGGCCGGCGTGCCGCTCTCCGGCACCGGAATGACGAGGTCGGCGTCGACCGGCGCCTCGCGAGCAAGCCGGCGACCGACTTCGACCCGGGTCTCCTGCACGGACCTGCCGCCGATGCTCGTGTCGGGACGGGCCAGGTAGACGTACTCGAACAGACAACCCTTCGGCGTCGCCGGGGCGAATCGCTGGCTGCGCAGCCCGTGCTCATCGACAGCGATCAGCTCGCCCGGCTCCACTTCACGGACGAGGCTCGCTCCGACGATGTCCAGCGCGGCCGTTTCCGAGGCGATGACCCAGCCACGCTCCAACCGGCCGAGCACCAGCGGGCGGACCCCATGCGGGTCCCTTGCGGCGTACAGGGTGTGCTCGTCCATGAAGACGAGGGAGAACGCGCCGCGAAGCAGCGGCAACACCTCGAGCGCGGTCGCCTCGAGCGAGCGGTCCGGGTGGCCGGCAAGGAGCGCGGTGATGATGTCGGAGTCGTTGGTGGCCTTCGGCAGCGGTCGCGATGGATCGATAGGGCCGGAGGCTTTGGCTGCCAACTCCGAGGTGTTGGTCAGGTTGCCGTTGTGGCCCAACGCGATGCCGCCGCCGTGTGCCACTGGGCGGTACGACGGCTGCGCGTTCTCCCATGTGCAGGACCCGGTCGTCGAGTAACGGCAGTGCCCGATGGCGAGATGCCCGGTGAGCGCTGACAACGTGGCTTCGTCGAACACCTGCGCCACCAGGCCGAGCTCTTTGTAGACGACGACGGTGGTGCCGTCGGAGACCGCCATCCCGGCGGCTTCCTGGCCGCGGTGCTGCAGTGCGTAGAGCCCGAAGTAGGTGAGTTTGGCGACGTCCTCGCCCGGCGCCCAGACGCCGAAGACGCCACACGCGTCCCTGGGTGGCTGCTCGTCGGGTGGCTGCTCGTCGTCGACGATCACCGGGCGGCACTCCAATGCGCTGGCTGTCACGGGGAAGCCGTCGTAGCCCAGTGTAGCGGCGCGTTCCGGCCCAAAGACCCATTCCGGCGGGTGGCTCCAGCCGCCCGCCGCAAACCGGTTCAAAGCGGCTGTAATGCCGCACCGGCAAATAGCGATGTTTGCTTGGTTGGAAAGTGGAGATGCGACTGGTGCCGGATGGCTCCCGGCTGCCTCCGCCGGAGCCCGGGGGAGGCGGTTCCCATCGCTCGAGTGCGCATCGACGGCAAGTTTTTTGCCGTCGGCAACGAGCGCTTCCACCTGCGCGGGGTCACGTACGGCACCTTCGCCCCCCGTGACGACGGGGCCCTGTTCCCGGCGCGTGAGGTGGTCAAGAGCGACTTCGCCGCGATAGCCGAGGCCGGCTTCACCACCGTCCGGACCTACACGGCACCGCCTGAGGACGTGCTCGAACTCGCCGCCGACTGGGGCCTGCGAGTCCTCGCCGGAGTGTTCTGGCCGGACTGGCGCTACGTGCTCGGCGCCGGCAAGTCGGAGTTGCGCCGCCTCGCCCGTGACGCCCGCAACGCCGTCCGCAGCCAAGTGCGGCAGCTGGCCGGCCACGAGGAAGTGTTGGCGGTCACGCTCGGCAACGAGGTTCCCGCTGATGTGCTGCGTTGGTTCGGCACCAAAGCGATCGCCGGGGTGATCGACGATCTCGTCGACGTCGCGCACGACGAGGACCCCGACCTGCCGGTCACCTACGCCAACTACCCGACCGCCGAGTACCTGCCTCTGCCGGGAGTCGACTTCCTCACGTTCAACGTCTTTCTGGACAACGACCGCGACCTGCGGCGCTACCTCACTCGACTTCACCATCTCGCCGGTGACCGACCCCTGGTGCTCGGAGAGCTCGGCCGCCACGTGGAGGGCGCAGACGGCGAGGCGCTGCAAGCACAGATGCTCGATGCTCAACTCGAGGTCGCTTTGGAGCGCGGGGTCGCCGGGAGCTGCGTTTTCGCGTGGACCGACGAGTGGCATGTCGGCGAGCACCCGGTGACGGACTGGCGGTTCGGGTTGACGACGGTCGATCGCGAACCACGCCCGGCCTTGCAGATCTGCCAGGCGTGGAACCAGAAGACCGTTCGCGACCTCGAGTTCGACTGGCCGCACACAAGCGTCGTTGTCTGTGCCTACAACGCGGCCGAGACGATCGAGGAATGCCTGACGCACGCGCGGGCGCTCGACTACCCCGGGCTCGAAGTCCTGGTCGTTGACGATGGCTCGACCGACGCGACCGCAGACATCGCGGAGAGGATCTGCGCCGGCGACCCGCGCATGCGCGTCGTACGCGCAGAACACCAAGGACTCTCCGGAGCGCGCAACATCGGCTGGCAGCAGGCCCGCGGCGATCTCGTCGCCTATCTCGACTCCGATGCCTACCCGACACCGGAGTGGCCCTACTACCTTGCGCTGGGCCTCGACGAACCGATGGTCGGTGGTGTCGGCGGACCGAACCTTCCCCCGGTGACCGACAGCAGGGTCGCGCATATGGTTGCGCGTGCGCCTGGTGGCCCGGTCCACGTGCTGTCGTCGGATGACCGGGCCGAGCACATACCCGGAGCCAACATGGCGTTCTGGCGGCAGGTCCTGGAAGAAGTGGGTGGCTTCGACCTCGTCTATACCGCCGCCGGTGACGACGTCGACTTGTGTTGGAAGGTCCTCGATCGCGACTGGGAGATCGGCTTCCATCCGGCGGCGCTGGTCTGGCATCACCGGCGTCAGTCGGTGCGGGCCTACCTGAGACAGCAGCGCGGCTACGGGCGTTCCGAGGCCCTTGTCGCGCAACGGCATCCGGACCGCTTCACATCTCTCGGGACCGCGCGCTGGCACGGCTTGATCTACGACTCGTTCGCGCCGACCCTGTTGCGACAGCGGGTCTACCGCGGCCTGTACGGCGCCGCGGCGTACCAGTCGGTCTATCGGGGTGGCGGTCACGGCATGGACGTCGCTCATCAACTGGGCACGCCGCTGGCCATCGCCGCGATTGCGGTCACACCACTTGCTCTGGCCTCGCAATGGCTCGCACTGTTCCCAGCAGTCGCGGTCGCCTTCTTGCTCTCGTTGTTCGCCTACGACGCGGTCGGCACCAACCCTCCGCGCGACCTTCGGCGGGGCCGACTCCGCTTCCGCTTGGGGGTGGCGTTCCTCCACCTCGCGCAGCCGGTCGTGCGATTCACCGCACGGTGGCGCGAAAACCGTCTGTCCCGACGACTGCTCCCCACACACGCGGCGCCACCCGGGCCGGTCCAGCGGCTCGGCCGCGGCGTGTTCCTCGTGCCACACGACCGTGATCGGGCGCAGCTAGCCTCCGATCTGATCGGTAACCTCCGCCGAGCCGGTCTGACGGTCGCGGTGCCAACTGGCTGGGAGGACTACGACGCTCGACTCGTCAGCGGCTTCTTCCTCGTCGGTGAGCTCGTGACAAGCGCCGCTCCTATCGGTTGTGTGCAGATCCGGGCGCGGCGACGAGTGCGCGCCGGGCGCCTTTGGGCGGCAGTCGCGCTGCTGGCCTTGGTCGGTCTCGCCAGCGTGCCCGCCGCTGCAGGCGGTGCGGCACTCGTGGCCATCGATCTCCTGCTGGGTCACCAGCGGCTGCGGCGCAGCGTGCGCACCGCCGTCGAGGGGACCGCGCCATGAGATCGGCCGTCGTGCTCGGCGCAGGCGGGTTCCTCGGGAGCCATCTCTGCAGGCACCTGGTGGGCCGCGGATGGGAAGTCACCGGCGTCGTTCGCGATGCTGATGACGCCCAAGCCAGCCGACGGCTCGCGCCGGTCGCCGCTGACATGCGACTCGTGTCCGGCGACGCCACCCGCGCTGACGTGATCGCGCCCCTCGTGGCGACCGCCGATGCCGTGTTCCCTTTCGCGGGTCGCTCAGGAGCAGCCGACTCGATGCTCACACCCGAAGCCGACCTGGATGCCAACGGCCACGGTCAACTGGTCGTCCTCGAACTCGTTCGCACACTGCGCCCCGAGGCCCGTGTCGTGTTTCCCGGTTCGCGACTGCAATACGGCCGCCCCCAGTCGGTTCCGGTCACCGAAGACCAACCGCAGCAACCAACCAGCATCTACGGCATCCACAAGCTGCTCGGCGAGCAGTATCACCAGCTTTACGCGCGCGCTTACGGCCTGGCCACCACAGCGTTGCGCATCTCCAACCCATACGGACCGCATCAGGATCGGCGCGGTGGCCGCTACGGAATCGTCGGCAACTTCCTTGCTCGCGCCGCCAGGGGCGAACCACTTCCCGTGTTCGGCGGAGGCAGTCAGATGCGCGACTTCCTCTACGTCAACGACTTGACCGAGCTGTTGGAGCGGGCTGCGACACATCCGGCTGCGATCGGACAGGTCTTCAACGCCAGCGGCCCCTGCGGGACCACGCTTCGCGAGATGGCCGAAGCAGTCGTCAAAGTCGTCGGATCAGGTGCGGTAGTGGACGTTGAGTGGCCCGATGACGCCGCATCGGTCGAGACCGGCGACTATGTCGGAAGCTATGACAAGGCCGCGCGCGTCCTCGGTTGGACGCCTACGGTCGGCCTCGAGGAAGGGCTGCAGCGGACGTGGGCGGAGTTCGGGGCGGAGCTCGCGGAAACGCCGTGAGCGACGTCAGCACGACGCTCGTCCGACTGGATGATCGATTCCTGCGTTGGTCTGCCCGTCAACGCGCTGTGGCCACAGAGGTGTTCCGGGTCGAGCGCCGTCTTCTCGGGTTTGCGCGGCCCTACTCGCGCACGGTCGCCACCGGACTGATTGTCACCGTGCTCATGACCCTGACCGGACTCGCGAAGCCGTGGCCGACGAAGATTCTCATCGACGACGCGCTCGGCTCGCACACCTTCCTGGGATTGCACGCACAGGGCGCCCTACTGCTGTCTGTCTTCGCAACCATCGCTCTGTTCCTCATCTCCGGCGGACTCGGATTGCTCCAGACCGCCTTGCTGTTCGGTTTGTCACAGCGGCTCATCGCCGACCTGCGAGAGCGCACCTTCGAACATCTGACGCGCGTTTCCCTGCGTTATCACGACGAGCGAAGCACAGGCGACAGCATCTTCCGGGTCACCAACGACACTTACGCCGTACAAAGCGTTCTTCTCGACGGCCTGGTTCCCCTGGCGTCGGCGTTCTTGTCGCTGGCCGGAGCCGTGATCGTGCTTCTCGTGTTCGACCCGTTCTTTGCTTTGCTTTCCGCAGTCAGCGCGCCGTTCGCATTCCTGCTCAGCAAACGGTTCACCACACGTATAAACAGATCAGCCGCGACTCTTCAGCAGCGTGAAAGCGAGGTTTACTCGCAGGCAGAACAGACGCTGGGTGGAATCAAGACTGTTCAGGCGCTCGGTCGGGAAGCCCACGAAACGGCGCGCTTCACCACGAGGACCGGAGCCAGCCGCACGGCGATGATGCGACTAGTCACGGACCAGACGCTATTTGGTCTGGCCATCGACTTCGTCCTCGCTGCCGGGCTCGGGCTGGTGACTTACGTGGCGGCAGAGCGCGCTTTGTCGGGCGCCATCACACCCGGCGAGGTGCTTGTGGTCATCGCTTACGCCGGCACGGTCTATCAGCCGATGTCGGGCATCGCCTCGACGATCGGCGAGCTCAGGGCTGCGTCGGCAGCCGCCGAGCGTGTTTTCGAAGTCCTCGACCAGCCACACGTAGTCGCGCCACGGCATGCCACCCCTCCGGCCGTACGAGCCGAGGGACGGCTGTCCTTCGACAACGTGTCGTTCGAGTACGCCGCCGGGCGGCGCGTGCTCGAGGACATCTCCTTCCGCGTCGAGCCGGGACAGCTGGTGGCCCTCGTCGGGCCGACAGGCGCAGGAAAGTCGACGATCGCGAGCCTGGTCCTGCGCCTCTACGATCCGCAGAACGGAGTCATCACGCTCGACGGATCCGACCTACGCCAACTGCCGCTCGGCTGGCTGCGAGAACAGATCGCGTTCGTGCCTCAAGAGCCTGCGCTTTTCAACGCCTCTCTGCGCGAGAACATCCGTTACGGCCGACTCGACGCAAGTGACGACGAGGTGTTGGCAGCCGCTATGGCGGCGAACCTCGACGAGTTGCTCGACGATCCGCGCGGGCTCGATCTCGTGGTAGGAGGGCGGGGCAGCACCCTCAGCGGTGGTCAGCGCCAGCGCGTCGCCATCGCCCGTGCATATCTCAAGAACGCTCCTGTCCTGATTCTCGATGAGCCAACCTCGGCCTTGGACGCGGCAACAGAGGTGCTCGTGATGGACGCGCTCGAGCAGTTGTTCGCCGACCGCACGGCGATCGTCATCGCGCACCGGCTTTCGACGGTTTACCGGGCGAGTCAGGTTCTCGTCGTTCGTGGGGGCAGCATCGTGCAGCAGGGGACACACGCGCAGTTGTCGCGGCAGGCAGGTCTCTACCGCAGCCTCCATCAGGCGCGGTTCGGACGGCAACGCGGCGCAAAACCACTCGCGATCTCCTGGGATCCTTCGTGATTGCCGACGTCGATGTCGTTATTCCCGTGCGCAACGGCGGGCGACTGCTCCGGAGCGCGGTCGAGAGCGTGCTTGCTCAAGACGGAGTCCGGGTGCACGTGATCGTGGTCGACGACGGCTCGACGGATCGGGCTGTCGATCGCCTCCCAAACGACCCGCGCCTGTCGGTGCTTCGCGGATTGCGGCGAGGTATCCCGACCGCGCTCAACGCCGGCACGGAGGCGGGCAGCTCTCCCTTCGTGGCCCGCCAGGATGCCGATGACGAGTCGACACCCGGCCGGCTTCGGACACAGGTCGAGTATTTGGCAGACCACGAAGGAATCGGGCTAGTAGCTACCGGCTTTGAGGTTGTCGTCGGAGAGCAGGCGATCTCAACACTGCTCCCCCTTCCCGGTGGCATGCTGACGAAGAACCCAGTCTGTGCAGGAAGTACGGTTCTTCGCCGCAGCGTCTTCGACTCGGTGCGCGGATATCGTGCAGAGTTCGCGCTGGCAAGCGACTACGACATGTGGTTGCGGTGCGTCGCCGTCAGCGGCATCGCCATACTGCCGGTGGTCGGCTACCGCTACCGGCTGACCGCGCAGATGTCGACGATCCGCAGCGCAACGCGGCAGGCCGCTTTCGCTCGACTTGCCCAGGCAAGCGCCAGAGCACGACTCGACGGCGAAAAGGACCCGCTGGAAGACTTCACCGGCATCGCCGAACACAGCGCTGAAGAAGACGAGCTCAACGCATGGTGGTCGCGAGAGTTCTTGGCGCTCGGTGCGCCGCACGAAGCCTGGCAGTGCGCATCGCGGCTGCCGCTGCATCGTTCGCTTCGCCTCCTGCCCATGCTGGTTCGCAGGCCACAACCTCAGGGGGAATGGTCGTGACCGCGCCGATCACAGCGCTCACCGCCACTCTCGGTCGCCGCCCCGACATGCTGGCTGAGGCGGCGCGCTCGGTGCGTGGGCAGACCTTGCAACCGCTGGAGCACATCGTGGTTGATGACGGCTCCTTCAGCGTCGCACCGATGGAAGGCGTGACGCTCTTGTCCATCGAGCACGCCGGTCTCGGACCTGCCCGCAACGCGGGGCTTGCGAGCGCTCGAGGTGATGCGGTGGCTTTGCTCGACGACGACGATCTGTGGCATCCCCATCACTTGGCAACACTGTGGGAGCAGATGAGAATGACGGGTGCCGACGTCGTCTACTCGGACTGCCTGGAGGTCGGGCGCCGCGACGGATACGCCACGCGCGTAGCCGACTTCGATTTCGAACTGCTGCAGCGGGAGAACTTCATCTGCGTCCCTGCGACGTTGGTGCGAACATCCGCCTTGCTCGCGGTCGGCGGCTTCAGTTCAGGCGCGCTCGAAGACTGGCAGACCTGGAAACGGATGGCCGCTGCAGGAGCTCGGTTCGTCCATGTTCCCGAGGTCACGGTCACTTACCGTTTTCACGAGGACAATCTCACCTACGGTGGCGTCGACCCAGCGCAGACACGCGCGGTGAAGCAGTTGCTCGACGCTGCGCAACGGGGCGAAATCTCCTGGGAGGACTATCAGGCCCAGTTGGGTGAGGTGTGGCGATGACGTCCGTGGTGGTCTGCGGCTGTGCCGGCGCGCTGCCTCTCGCAGGCGTCGGCCTTCATTACCTGCAGTTCTGTCTCGGGCTGCGCGACATGGGCGTCGACGTTTCGTACCTCGAAGAGATCACCGACTACTGGCCCTACCACCCGGACCGCAATGAGCCTGATCAGGAAGCCACATACACCGTCCCGTGGTTGAGGCAGATGTTCGAGGCGTTCGATCTCCCATGGGCTTACAGAGACCCACTGGGCCGCTATCACGGTTCGTCCGAACCAGAAGCGGTGGGCCGGTGCACGAGCGCGGACCTTGTACTGAACGTCAGTGGAGCGCACAATCCGATCGCCCACCATCGAGCGGCGAAGACCCTCGCCTATATCGATACCGACCCGGGGTTCGTACAGGTCAAAGCAACGCGTGATCCAACGGTGAGATCGTGGCTCGAGGGCCACGATCTTCTGTTCACGTTCGCCGAGTCGATGGGCTCGGACGCCTGCCGCATCCCGAACGCCGGCTACCACTGGAAGACCACGCGACAGCCAGTGCATCTCCCCTTCTGGCAGGAGGTGACGACGCCGCCGGCGACGGCGTACACCACGGTCATGAATTGGCGCGCCTACGAGCCCGTGGAATGGCAAGGAGAAGCGTGGGGGCAGAAGGACGCCGAATTCCCCGTCGTGCGAAACCTTCCGAGCCGCATGCCCAGCCTCGACCTCGAGCTGGCGGTAGGGGGCCGAGACGTTCCCCGGGACGAGCTCGCCGCCGACGGGTGGCGCGTCACCGATCCCCTTGAGGCAACGCGAACAATCTGGCGCTTTCGGGATTACATCCGGGACAGCCGAGCCGAGCTGACGATCGCCAAACAGTGCTATGTGCGGTCAGGATCTGGATGGTTCTCCGAACGCAGCGCCAATTACCTCGCGGCCGGACGTCCGGTCGTGGCACAGGACACGGGCTGGTCCTTGCACGTGCCGCACGCAGGCAAGGGCGCCTTGCCCTTCGTCACGGCGGAGGAAGCTGAGGCTGCCGTCCGCGACGTCGAGGCCGATCCCATAGGCCATGGCGACGCGGCTCGAGCCCTTGCGTCCACATATTTCGAAGCCACCACAGTGCTCGGGCGCTTGCTTTCCGATGCGGGCGTCGACTGATGGCGCGGATCGTCGTCGGTGGGTGGGTCACCGGACTACCGACTGCGTCGTTCTTCTGGCACTCGGTGAGTTTTGCTCTTGGCTTCCGCGAGGCCGGCCACGACGTGTGGTTCCTCGAGGACAGCGGTGACTACCCATGGTGTTACGACCCGGAGACCGAGGAACTGGACCCTTCCGCACGCTACGGCGTTCGATTCGTGGCCGACGAGATGGCCGCCGTAGGTATGACGGGGCGTTGGGTCTTTCGCCATGGGCCGACGGGGCGGCACGATGGGATGTCCGAAGAGGAGACGGCCGACGTTCTCAACGAGGCGGACGTCTTTGTCAACGTTTCACTGACGACGCCGATGCGCGAGGAGTACCGGCGGATCCCGCACCGACTTGCCATCGACACCGACCCGGTGTTCACCCAGGTGCGCATCTCGCAGGGGGACTGGCTTCTCGCTGACGTGGCGGAGTCGCACACCCGATTGTTCACTTACGGTCGTCCTCCGTTGCCCGGACAGCAACACGACTGGCTGCCCACCCGCCAACCCGTTGTGTCGCGGATGTGGCCAGTTCAGCCGCGTCCGATCGCGGACGCACCCTTCACGACGATCATGTCATGGCAGGCATATGCGCCTGTCGTGCACGAAGGAGTTGAGTACGGCGCGAAAGACAAGACGTCGTTAGAGCTGCTGGATCTCCCCCGACGAACGACAGCTCGACTTTCTGTTGCGCTCGGTGGCGGCGACAACCATTGGACCGCCCGCCATCTGTTCGGCGACAACGGATGGGAGATCACCGATCCGATGGAAGCCAACGGAACGTCCGACCGGTTCCGGCATTTTCTGGCAGCGAGCGCTGGCGAGATCGGCATCGCCAAACATGGATACGTTGCCGCTCGCTCCGGATGGTTCTCCGAGCGCACTTGCTGCTATCTCGCCAGTGGTCGGCCGGCTGTCGTTTCCGACACTGGCTGGCCCGAGTGGCTTCCGAGTGGCGAGGGGGTTTTCGCCTACAACACCGCTGCCGAGGCGGCCTGCTCCATCGACGCCATCCGAGCAGATCCGGAGCGGCACGCGCGGGCTGCGCGGAAGATTGTTGAGGAGCATTTCGAAGCCATCGATGTTTGTCAGAAGTTGCTGGCCGCGCTGTGAGCACCGCCAAACCCATCGCGGTCGTCGTCGGCTACGTCGTCCGCTATCCAGTTGGCGGAATGACATGGGTTTTTCGCAACTGGCTCGGCGGTCTGGCGGCGCTCGGCTTCGAGCCCGTCTTCATGGAGGCTGCCGGTCCGCAACCGTGCTGCTACGACGTCGACGCGCAGCGAATGACCGACGACCCGAGTTATGGGTCGCGCTACATGCAGTCAGCTCTCGGAAACCTGCGCTGGTGGTACGCCGACCCCGCCCTGCCCGGCGGCGGTACAGGGATGAGCTACGGCGAGGCCGTCGCCGCCCTGGAGGAGGCAAGCGTCCTGGTCAATATCGGCGGTTCGTGCTGGGCACCCGAGTTCGGTAAGGCGCCCCGACGCATCTTCGTCGACACCGATGCACCGTTCACGCAGCTGCGGTTGGCCGACCAGGACGAGGGCTGGACCGCGCTGGTGGACCAACACGACACCCTCGCTACCTACGCAGTCCACGTCGCGAAAGGCAATGCCCGAACCCCGAACGGCGGCCGCAGTTGGCTGCCCACCAGACCGCCTGTGCACCTCCCGGACGTGCCTGCGACGCCCGTGCCCGACGGCCACTGGACGAGCGTTACATCGTGGTCGGCCTATGGCGCGGCATGGTGGGAGCTCGAGGAGTACCGCCAAAAAGACGTGGCATACATGGAGATCGGCGATCTGCCGCAACTCGTCCCGGCCGGGGTGCGCCTCGAAATCGCACTGTCCGGCGAAGGACCACGCCGCCAACTCGAACGCCGGGGCTGGCGGATCTTAGATCCGATCTCCGTGTCACGGACGCCGGAGCGCTTCGGCGATTACCTCCGGGGCAGTCGCGGCGAACTCGGCGTCGCCAAACAGGCGTATGTGAAGGCACGAACCGGCGCCTTCAACGATCGCACGCTGATGTACGCCGCAATGGGAAGGCCGGTCGTGTGTTCCGACACGGGATTGGACTGGCTTCCCACAGGTGAAGGTGTCCTGCCGTTTTCAGACGTGGAAGGGGCTGCGCGCGCAATCAGGCTTGTCGAGGATGACCCGCAACACCACGGTGCCGCCGCTCGACGTCTGGCCGAAGAGCACTTCGCGGCAGATACGGTGGTAGCAGACTTGTTGCGCAGCTGCGACGTCTCGCTGCCGTGACGCGTCTCGCCTTCCTCTTGTGGCCGGACACCTTCGA
Source organism: Mycobacteriales bacterium (assembly GCA_035695245.1). Taxonomy (GTDB): domain Bacteria; phylum Actinomycetota; class Actinomycetes; order JAFAQI01; family JAFAQI01; genus DASSEQ01. The sequence continues at coordinate 12,273 of DASSEQ010000285.1, forward strand.
GGACTGGTACGACGCGCTTCACGTGTCGCGGGACGACTACCTCAACACCTACGACCGAGAATGGTCGATCTCGCTCGCCCGTGCGCTGGTTGAAGCGGGCACCGTGGTCGACCTCGTTCACTCAACGCTCGGTGCGACCGCACAAGCGACGCAGATTCCCTCCGGCGCCACGGCGCACTTCGTGCCGGCATCGATTGCTTACCGAGCCTTGCGCCGGATCACTTGGGGTCATTCGGCCTGGGAACGAACCCAGTGGCTGTGGGTTCTGGCACCGCTCGTCTCCACTGCATCGCCCGTGTTGTTGCGGGCGCTCCACAGGCTTCGCGCGGACGCGGTGATCATCCAGGATTACGAGACACTTCGATTCGACGTCGCCGCACCACTGCTCACCGCCATGGGCGTCCGCGTCATCGGTCTCGATACCGGCGCGTCGGCGCGTCCATCCCGCGCACCGTGGAAGCGCTTGACCCGCAACACGGCGCAGATGCTGCTCGCGGTCAATTATCGCGAAGCCGAACGGCTTCGCTCTCTCGGCCATGTCAATGTCGATGCCTGGCCGGTCCCCGTGCGGACTGACGTCTTCGCGCCGGGTGACCGGACGGCGGCGAGACAAAGGCTCGGCATCAGAGACGATGAGCGTCTCGTCTTCGCAGCCTCCCGGTTGCACCCGGTGAAAAATCTGCCGTTGCTCGTCGACGCGTGCCGCGATGCGGAGGCGCGCCTCGTCATCACGGGCGACGGCCCCGAGCGCCGCCGGATAGAAGCAATGGAGTCGAGCCACGTCGCGTTGCCGGGCTGGTTGGACATTGCCGATGTCGTGGACTGGTACGCCGCGGCTGACGTCGTGGGTCTTTCATCGAACCACGAGGGCCAGCCGGTCGCGGTGCTGGAGGCGTTTGCGTGTGCCCGAGGGGTCGTAGCAACCGCAGCGGGCGGTGTCCCCGAGGTCGTCAGGAACGACGAGACCGGTTGGTTGGTGCCGCCCCGCGACCGCGGCGCCCTCGCTGCTGCGCTCCACGCGGCACTGGCCGACCGCGAGCGCGCGGATCGGTACGGTGCTGCTGGCAGGCAGCTGGTTCTGCGGCGTCACTCTGCGAGCAGTGTGGCCGCCTTCATCGGAGCGGCTGCAGCGCCTGCGAGTAGGGACGGCGACCGAACGGGGTAAGCACCCCGGCGCGCTCGTCGACGGACAGGTGTCGCACCAGTCGAGCGGGGTTGCCCACGACGACGGAATAGGGCTCTACGTCTGCCCAGACCACCGATCGTGCCCCAACCACTGCGCCGTCGCCCACCGTGACTCCCGGCATGACCACCGCATCGAAGCCGATCCAGACGTTGCTGCCGATGTGCACCGGCGCAGTTTCTGCGTTCCCGAGCAACCGACGCGGCCGTGAAAACGCAACGCTCTCCAACACTGCGCGACGCAGCAGCGGGTCAGTTGGCACCCGACGGTTATCCATGATCACGGCGTTCCAACCCAGCATCGAGCAGCAGCCGACGGAGATCTCCTCATCGCAGACGAACTGAGTGCCGTTCGTCACGGAGTATGCCCCGAAGGTGACGACGCCTTCCGGGCCGACGTCGAAGGCCGTCAGGCCGTGAACGCTCGCGCCGCGATGAACGCGCACTCCGTACGGCGGTTCACTGCGGTCCAGAAGGAACTGATAGCTCGATTCAACATGGCACTCGTCATCGAGCACCGCCGATTCTGGGACCAGGCCATCCCACCAGTCCCACGGCAGCCTTCGAGGCAGTGGCATCTACACAGCGCCAACAACTTGCGCCGGATTGCCGACGACACGTGACCGGGGCGGAACGCTGGCAGTCAGAACCGAGCCTGGCTCAACGAAGGAGCCAGCCCCGATCCGCACGCCCTTGAAGACCATGCACCCCGGACCGATCCACACGTCGTCCTCGATGACAACCGGCCCGGTCGGCACCACGGGACGAGGCAGTTGCTGCGCTGCACCGACCGGTGAAATGGCGAACACATCTGCCAGTCGTTGTACGGGCTCGAGAGGGTGAAAATCCGCGTCCATTACATAGGTGTTCCAACCGATCGCGACGTGGCTTCCGATCGTGATGCGCTCTTCGCACATCAGCACGACGCTCGCGAAGACGCACCAGTCTCCGATGGTCACTTCACCATCCGGCTGAAACGAGAAATGGGTGAGGTCCATCGTGCAGTTGGCGCCGATGACAAGGCCCGGGTCTCGGGTCGTGCGGAACCGCTTGAACGCGTCCGGTCCAGTGATCACGCTGCCCCGGCCAACTCGGACGTTCGATGGGACACGGCCATCGGCCCAACCACTCGACTGGTCACTCACAACGCGTCCAGCAATGTAGAAGCAACGAGCTCGACGCCATCCTCCGAAAGGTAGGGATGCAGCGGCAGTGTCATCAGCCGCTTCTCCGCCTCTTCCGTTGCCGGAAGCCGGACAGTAGCGAACTCGCCGAAGGCGGCGAACTTGTGGATGGGTGGGTAGTGGAACGAGGTCTGAATTCCTGCGTCCGCAAGCGCGGCGCGAATTCGCGGCCGCTGCCCCGTCCCGGGCAACACCGCCACCGCCAGATGCCCCGTCGACGGATCCCCGCGCAGCGCGAGCGACACCGCAGACCCCTCGAACATCTCGGCGTATTTCCGTAGCAGGCGACGGCGCGTTGCGTTGTGCGCCGGCAGGTCCGGCAAACCTGCCTCGCCCAAAGCCGCTTGGACCTCGGTGATCCGACCGTTGGTGCCGACGGTCACAACGTCGTAGTCGCTGGCATGGCCCTGGTGCCGGTCCCAGGTCGACGCCGTCATGCCGTGTGCGCGCAGCAGGCGTAGCGCTGCATCGAGGTCACCACGATTGGCGCTGACCATGCCGCCCTCGCCGAGCGCGAGGTTCTTGTTGGCGAAGAAGGAGAACACTGCCAGGTCGCCACGCAGCCGAAGCCACGCCGAGTCATCGACCGGTCCTACCGCATGGGCAGCGTCCTCGATGACGGCGAAGCCGTGACCGAGAAGAGGCTCGACCTCTGCGGAAGCGCCGGCGTAGTGCACAACGATCACCGCTTTAGTGCGACGCGTGACACGGGAAAGGATGCTCTGCGGATCAGCAACGGGGCGATCAACGGCCATGATGTCGGCGAACACCGGCGTGGCACCCAGCTGGCGCACCACGTTCGCGTCCGCGACGAATGTGAGCGAGGGCAGAACCACTTCATCTTTTGGCCCTACTCCGACCGCTTGGAGGGCGAGAAGGAGCCCCGTCGTGCCGCTGGAAACCGCGACGGCGTGTTCGACTGCAGCGGCCTCAGCAAAAGCCGACTCGAAAGCCGCCGTCCGCGGCCCCATCGACAACCAACCACTGTCGAGAACGTCGTTGACGGCCGCGCGTTGGCGGTCGGAGACCCGCAGGTCTGACAGCGCCACCTTCCAGTTCACAGGTCGGCCCAGCGTTGCGCATCAAGATTGACGGCCTCGTAGGCAGCGAGGTCGGCAACGTCAGTCCAGAATCCGTCCATGAAGTGGGCCCGCACCTGTCTGCGGGCGGCCAAGGCGTTCAGCAGGTCAGGCATCTCGACGCGGCCCGCAGGGAAGGCGTCGAGAGCAGGAACGGACAGGGCGTACATCCCGGTGGCGACTGGCAGCTGGATCGTCGGCTTCTCCTTGATCCGGATTACCGCGTGGTCGTCAAGTGTGATGACGCCGTAAGGCAACGGCACCGGGTGACGATGCACGACAACGGTGGCCGCGAAGCCGGAACCGCGATGCCCGCTGAGCACAGTCGCGAAATTGACGTCCGTGAGAATGTCTCCGTTGACGACGAACACGTCTTGCACGTCGTTGGGCAGCAGCTGAAGAGCCCCGGCCGTGCCAAGGGGCTCCTGCTCCTCGAGGAAGACCACCTCGGTGGCGGGCTCGGCGGCGCCCGCGAAGTAGGTCTTGATGAGGTGCCCCTTGTGACCGACCGAAACGAAGACTCGCGAGAACTCCTGCGCCGCCAACTGCCGAACGAGGATCTCGACGATCGGCCGTTCGCCGACCGGCAACAGTGGCTTTGGAAGCGAGAACGTCAGCGGCTGCAGGCGGGTGCCGCGGCCGCCTGCCATCACCAACGCGTCCATGGTCACGTCGCATAGTCCGGGAGCCGGAACCATTCGGCGCCACCCGCAGCCAACCAGTCAGCCGTGCGCCGCAGACCATCGGATAGCGAGACGGCCGGTACCCAGCCCAGTCGCTCTCGTGCACGACTCGGGTCTGAACGCAGCCGCATGACCTCACTGTCGGGTGGTCTGAGGCGCTGCTCGTCCACTTCGGTCTCGAGATTCCGCCCGAGCATCTCGCCGACGAGACTGACCACGTCGCCGATTGACACCTCTACCCCGACGCCCAGATGCAGGGTTTCGCCGACCACTCCGTCCGCCGTCGCGGCCCGCAGAAAGGCGTCCGCCGTATCGGTGACGAAGGTGAAATCGCGGGTGGGACTCAGCGAACCGAGCTTGATCGGACGATGCGCGAGGGCCGCGGTCAAGATTGTGGGGATGACTGCGCGCGGCGACTGGCGCGGACCGTAGGTGTTGAACGGGCGGAGCGTCACCACGGGCACGTCGTAAGAGCGATGAAAGGCTTCGGCCAGCTTGTCGGCGCCGATCTTCGAAGCAGAGTAAGGCGACTGAGCCTGCAGGACATGATCCTCAGCGATGCGCTCGGCGCGTGCCGATCCATACACCTCGGAGGTGGAGGTGTGGACGATTCGACTCACGCCGAAGTCCCTGGCCGCACTCAAGACGTTGAGGGTACCGATGACATTGGTCTCGACCACCTCTCGCGGGGCTTGATACGAGTACGGGATCGAGATGACGGCGCCAAGATGCAGAACCACGTCACAACCCTGCACGGCATGACGGACTGAGCCATCGTCGCGAAGGTCTCCCGCAAGGACCTCGACTGCTGCTACGAGGTCCGGCTCGGCGTGTGCCAACGCGCCAATCTGATCGTGTGAGGAGTAACGAACAAGCGCTCGGACATCCCATCCTGCACGGACGAGCGACTCGGTCAAGTGACTGCCGATGAAGCCGCCCGCGCCGGTCACGAGCGCGCGCATGCCGCGCATTCTCTCAGCCTGGCGCGAGGCAGGCTCAGCCCACTGTCGACACCCGTAAAAGTTGCCGCAACGAGTGAAGCTCCTGCTCCAGCCCGAAGCGCTCCGCCACGCGGTCACGCGCCGCGTCCGCCATACGTTTTCGGAGGACGACATCGGCCGCAAGCCGAACAATCCCTTCGGCCATTGCCTCGACGTCGCCCTCCTCGACGAGACAACCGGTAACCCCGTCGACCACCGCTTCGGGAATCCCGGCATGGCGGGTGCTGACCACTGGCAGACCGTTGGCCATTGCCTCGAGGATCGCCACCGGCAACCCTTCCTCGTCGCCGGTTTGCGGATCGACCACGCTGTGCTGACAGAAGATGTCCGCCGCGCCCATCGCCGCGAGCACCTCCGCGTTCGGCAGCGGGCCGCGCATCGTCATCGGAAAGGACGCCCGACGTGCTGCACTCGCCATCTCTTCCCGCAGGGGGCCATCGCCGACCACGCTGAGGTCAATCTGGGCACCGGCGTCAGCGGCGACAGAGCAGGCACGCAACGTCGCAAGCGGATTCTTCTTGGCGACCAGGCGCCCAACCATCAAAACCCGCAGGGCGGGTCCCGGTCGGCGGTCGGGCAAGGCCGGTAGCGATTCCACGCCGTACGGCACGACGCGCAGGCGTTCGCGCGACAACCCGATCGCAAACAGTCTCGACGCGGAATGCGCCGACGGCACGACCACCACGTCGACCTCGTTATACGCGCGATAGGCCCGACGCCACTCCTCGTGGCGAAGCCGTGCCGACAGGTCATATCCGTGGCCATGTACGACGGTGACGGCGTGTCTCTCTCGCAAGATCGGCAAGAACGGCAGCCAGATGTCGAGGTATTCGAGCAGCGCGGCACGGACGTCGTGACCGACGAGGAACTGTCGCACTGCCTCGCGTTCCCTCACGCCGCCCCACTCGTCGAGCAGCGGGTCTAGCCAGAGCACCGGGGTGCTCGTGCCCCACGTCGCTGTCTCCTCGGCGGCCGCTCGTCGGGCGATGACAACCGTGCGCCCAGGCGCCAACCCCTCGACATGTCGCCGGAGAAAGATCTCCGATGCTTGCCCGACGACAGGAACGAAGATGGCCAGCGCGGCCGTCATCGTCGGATCACACGCAACGGTCCGCTCGGAGCCGACCGAAGCTGAACGTTGCCGTTCTCGAGCCATGCATCGAGTGGCTCATAGGCGCTGAGCAGTTCAGCGAACGAATGAACGCGGTGAACACCAGCGTCGCGCCAGCGCTCGAGCTGTTCGGGAACCCATTGCGCTCCGCGCAGAGCCATGTCGCGATCGTGCCAGTAGCCCACCTGGGGCAGGCCGGTCGCAATGGCATCACCGTCGACTTCGTCTAGGTAGGGCGAGCCCACCCCCGCGCTCCACGTCGGCACGACGCGGTCCAGAAAGCACAGGCCCCACGAGTTGAAGAGCCGGAAGCCGCACCGACGAGCCGCCTCGAGTGTGTTGAGGCCCCAGCGTTCGCCGGGCGCGACGACGGCCGTCCCTGTTGTGCCGATCGCCTTCTGCCAAGCGCTGAGGATCCGTTGCTGGCTCTCGACCTCGGGCTCTCTCGAGCGACGAGACGGCCACAGTTCGCGGAACCATTCGGCGTTGTCAAGCCGATCGTCAGCGCTCGCCCAGGCCTCGACTTCGGGATCCATATGAGTGAAGCCATGACATTCGAGGTCGGCAACTCCGCGTCGCACGCCGGCATCCAGCGCGGCCCACTCCCGCGGAAGAACATCGCGGGAGTCGACCACCCTGCCGTCGGCTCGCACGTAACCCGGGCAGCAGAACACCGACACGCGTCCGAAGCCGTCGAGCGCGCGCCAGAGCGCTTCCCATGTCTCTTCGGTGACCGGGGGATGAGCCCAACCGTTGAGATGCTCTTTGACGGCCGCGCCGGGGTCGTCGAGCCGCAGCACCAGCACACCCCGCAAGTCCGGCACGACGACCGCACCGAGATGTTCCGCGAGCATCTGCAGCGTGTCATCCGGGGACGCAGGTGTGGCAAGACTGATGACATCTTCCCCGTCGACGCCGAGATCTTCCGCATCGATCACGACTCCCGGCTGACCAGTGGGCGCGTCAGTCACGTCATAGGGGACGCCCAGCTCGGCCAACCGGCTCACCCAGGCAACCGCTTTTGGTTGCCATCCGCCCGAGCCATCGCCCCACATGCCGCGGGTCGCGCATAGTTCCGGGGCGACAACTGTGACCCGCAACTGAGTGGCGCTCATTGCAGAATCGGCAACCTGGCCGAGATGTCCGCGCGCTCACCACTGGCACGCACCCGGCCGTCAGCAACGGCCGCGCGCCACTCAAGGCGGCCGGTCGCCAACTCGAGCCACGTCGGGGCGTCCATCTCGACGACATTCGGCGGTGTGCCGCGGGTGTGGCGCGGCCCTTCGACGCACTGCACGGCGGCGTACGGCGGGACCCGCACCTCGACCGATCGACCTGGTGCGGTCTCGGCCAGCACGAGGGTAAGGAGGCGCGTCGCCACACCCAGCGCGGTCGCGTCGAGAGCTGGCGGCACGTCGAGCGCTGCCGTGAGGTCGAGCGAGTGCACGGTCAGCTCGACACACCGCGTTGCTAGGTAGTCGGTGAGCGCGATCGCACCGAACCGTGCGGGCACGACGAACCTCGCGTCGACGTCGGCGAGCGCCTGCTCCACCGCTAACCGCGTCTCATGAACAAGGCCGCGGAGCTCGGCGGGTCGCGCCTCCTCGGTGAGACCGCGCGCGCGCTCATCGACCGTCTGTGCGGCGTCCGCACAGCTGAGGGCCCAGGCAACGGTGTCGAGCTCGGCCTCCGCTGCCGGTTCACCGCTGAGGTAACGCGACAGGTTCGACGAACCGATGTGAGCGACGAGTTCAGCGATGCGCCAGTCGCCTAGTCGCGTCGGTCGGTCGAACATCGGCACATCGATGGTCGCAACCAGTGCGTCGAGGACAGCAAGCTGTCCGATGACGCCGGCTCTGGCGTCGTGCAGCTCGAAACGCAGCGACATCAGCCGAACAGCGTTGGCAACGTCGCTGCGTGAGTGGCGCGAAGCTCACCGATCGGTATCTCGAAGAGGTCGGCGACCGTGAGCGCGTCACCGCCGGTACGGCCCAGACGCATCAGCGGCACGTCGTGCTCCGCGGCAAGTTCCAGCACTTGGTCGACATCAGAGTCCTGGCAACTGACGATCGCGCGTGCGGCCGACTCGCTGAACAACGCGATGAACGGATCCGTGCCAAGCGCAACATCGACGCCGATCCCCTGCAAGAGGGTTGCTTCGACCAAGGCCTGAGCGAGACCACCATCAGAGATGTCGTGCGTGCCGGTGAGCAACTGTTCTGCAGCAGCGTCGGCGATCAGCCGGCCGAGCGCTCGCTCCTGGGCCAGCCGAACGCGAGGCGGCCGGCCGCCAAGATGACCGTGCACGACCCACGCCCACTCCGACCCGTCCAGCTCGTCATCCGTCTCGCCGAGGAGCAGCACGACATCGCCGGTCGCGGTGAACCCGCTCGGCAGCCGTCGCGTCACGTCGTCGATCACGCCGAGGACACCCACGACCGGCGTCGGGTTGACGGCCGTCGCGCCGGTCTGGTTGTAGAAGCTGACATTGCCGCCGGTCACGGGGACGCCCAGCTCGAGGCACGCATCCGCCAGTCCGCGCGTCGCCTCGGCAAACTGCCACATCACCTCGGGGTCCTCCGGCGAACCGAAGTTCAGACAGTTCGTCACGGCCAGCGGCCGGGAGCCGGTCGCTGCGACGTTGCGATAGGCCTCGGCCAATGCAAGCTGTGCACCGGCGTACGGGTCGAGCCGGGCGAAGCGACCGTTACCGTCGAGCGCAAGCGCGACGCCGCGGTCACTGTCGTCGGCGAGCCGGACGACACCAGCGTCGTGTGGCATGGCCAACACAGTGCCGCCGAGCACGTAGCGGTCGTACTGCTCTGTCACCCAACTGCGTGAACACAGGTTCGCCGATCCGGCCAGCCGCAAGAGTGTTGCCCGGAGCTCGTCCGCCGAGCTGGGGCGCGCCAGCCGCCCACTGGTGTCGGACTGCACCGCGGACAGGTCATGGGGGTGTGCGATCGGCCGCTCGTAGATCGGACCCTCGTCGGCGAGCGAGGCCGGCGGCACGTCGACGACGGTCTCACCGTGCCAGCTGATGACAAGCCGCCCCGATTCGGTGACGTCGCCGATGACCGTCGCCAGCACTCCCCACCGTGCACACGCCTCGAGCACGTCGTCGACCCTGCTCGGCTCGACAATCGCGAGCATCCGCTCCTGTGACTCGCTGATGGCCACTTCCACCGGCGGCATGCTTGGCTCGCGCAGCGGCACGGCATCGAGGTCTACATGCATCCCGCCGACACCGTGCGCGGCCGTTTCGCTTACGGCACAAGCGATTCCGGCCGCGCCGAGGTCCTGGATGCCAGTGACCAAGCCGCGTTGATAGAGCTCGAGGCAGCACTCAATGAGCAGCTTCTCGGTGAAGGGGTCGCCCACCTGCACTGCCGGTCGCTTGCTCGGGCCACCCGCTTCGTTGAACGTCGCGCTGGCAAGCACCGACGCGCCACCGATGCCGTCACGCCCGGTTTTGGCACCGAGAAGGACGACCTTGTTGCCAATGCCTTCGGCGCGTGCAAGCTGGATGTCGTCGTGGCGAAGCACACCAAGGCACAACGCGTTGACGAGCGGGTTGCCGTTGTAGGTCGGGTCGAAGACGACCTCGCCGCCGATGTTCGGAAGGCCGAGACAGTTGCCGTAACCGCCGACGCCGGCGACAACACCGGCGACGAGCCGCTTCGTGTCCGGATGCTCCGGCGCACCGAAGCGCAGTGAGTCCATGACGGCGATCGGTCGCGCGCCCATCGTCAGGATGTCGCGGACGATTCCGCCGACACCGGTCGCTGCGCCTTGGTAGGGCTCGACGTACGACGGGTGGTTGTGGCTCTCCACCTTGAACGTGACGGCGAGACCGTCACCCACGTCGACAACACCAGCGTTCTCGCCCATGCCAACGAGCAGGACATCTGTGTCCGGTGCCTTGGTGCCGAACTGTCGCAAGTGAACCTTGCTGGACTTGTAGGAGCAGTGTTCGCTCCACATCACCGAATACATCGCCAGCTCGGTGTCGGTGGGACGACGTCCAAGGATGTGCTTGATCCGCTCGTACTCGTCGTCCTTCAGGCCGAGTTCGGCGAACGGTTGGAGACGATCCGGATCGGAGCTGGCGGCTTCGACGGTGTCAACGGACGAGACCGCGGGATCGGGAGCAGTCATGTTGCGACAAGCGTCTTCAGCACGGAACCGAACACGCCGAGGCCGTCGGTGCCCGGCCCGGTGAGCGGGTCGATGGCGTGCTCGGGATGCGGCATGAGCCCCACGACGTTGCCGCGTTCGTTGCAGATGCCGGCGATGTCGCGCCGGCTGCCGTTGGGGTTGCCGTCGAGGTAGCGGAAAACGACACGGCCCGACCCCTCCAGCTCGTCGAGCACGTGCTCGTCAGCGACGTACTGACCTTCGCCGTTCTTGAGCGGGATGGCGATCTGTTGGCCCTGGCCGAACTCGCCGGTCCATGCGGTGGAGGCGTTGTCGACGCGTAGCCGCTGGTCGAGACAGGTGAAGTGCAACCCGGCGTTTCGGATGAGCGCCCCGGGGAGGAGGTGCGACTCACAGAGCACCTGGAACCCGTTGCAGATCCCCAACACAGGAAGGCCGCGTTGCGCGGCCGCGATCACTTCCGTCATCACGGGCGCGAAGCGCGCGATGGCGCCGGCCCGCAGGTAGTCGCCGTACGAAAACCCGCCGGGCAGCACGACGGCGTCGACGTCGCGCAGGTCGTGATGACCGTGCCACAGGGCGACGGGCTCGCCCCCGGCGGCGCGCACCGCGCGCAGCGCGTCACGGTCGTCGAGTGACCCAGGAAACGTCACGACGCCGATTCGGGCGCTCATTGCGGGCGGGCTCCTGCGGATGGCCGGGGCGATGCCTCCAGCCTACTGGCGGCGTACGCCGAAGGGACCGCGCCTCGCGGCGCGGCCCCCTGGCTCCCCCGTGAAGCGGTATTACTGGCCGAGATAGGTGATCGTGTAGGACAGCGAGCCGCGATTGTCGGTGTACCAGGACGGGTTCGGCGTCAGTGTCGGCGGGACGACGCTGTCATCTGCCGTCCCATCGAACACATTGAGCTGAATGCTGCTGGTGCCGCTCGCAGTGCTCCATGAGTAGGTGTGGCTCGGGTTGAAGGCGCCCCAATCCACCGCCTGGCCGTTGACGAGAAGGCGGCCCCATTCGGCACCGAGACCAGGCCAGCCCTCCTGATCGAAGCTCCAGTTGGAGAACGTCGGGTCGTCCCCATTGTTGTATTGGGCGTCCACTGCCCCGTGCGAGGTGTTGTTCCAGGTGCCGCTGACGTCAATTCGGTAGCGACCCGCCCAGGCCAATGATGTGGTAGTGGGAGTTTGCGCTGCAGCCTCGACGCTGCCAGTCACCAGCTGCGGGTTTACGTAGTAGAAGCAGGCGTTGTAGGTCGTTCCGGCAAGGAACCATTTGCTCAGGGAGCCGTCGGTGTTCCCGGGGTAGACCACCAACTGGATGAGGCCGTCCGGGTCGCACGCCGAGTCGGGAGTTCCGTTCTGCGGACGGAACTGGACATATACTGGCGCCCCGAATGTGGTCAGATCGTCCGAGTCGGCGACGCCGCAGACACGGCTCGTTTCGTTGACGATTCCACTCGCCGAGCGCACGAAGGTGCCGGTGCAATCCCCCCACGAGCCGGAGCCGGACGGCACAGCCGTAATGCCGGTGCCATGGCCGGCGTACGCGACGCCTGCCGACGCCAGTGACGCGGTCATAGTGGCGACAATGGCAACCGCCACCCTGTTGGTCATGCGCATAACGCGTTCCCCCGTTTGTCGGGACGGGGCGCCGGTTTCGCCTCTAGCTCCCTGACCGGTCCCCGTGGCGACCACACCCGGTCAGATCGACGCTCGCCGCAGCCATGGATAGGCCGCTGGGACAAGACCAACAGAAGTACGACGA
>DASSEQ010000286.1:0-7052 GCA_035695245.1 Mycobacteriales bacterium
GGCATGGAGGTCATCCCGTTGACCGGCGGGGATCGCCCGCCGTTCGAGCTGCTCGCCGAGCGGCTCCGCGCCGGCGGCACCTTGTGCTTGCTGGGCGATCGTGACCTGACTGCCACCGGAGTGTCGGTGTCGTTCTTCGGCTCTGCGGCCCGCATGCCGGCGGGACCGGCTGCACTTGCCTACGACACCGGCGCGGTGTTGCTGCCGGTGACGTTGCACTACCCGACGCGTTACGACTGGTCGGCGCGCATCCACCCCGCCGTCGACGTACCTAGCGGGGCAGGCGATCGGGCGACCAAGATTCATGCGATGACCCAAGCCGTCGCGGACGCGTTCGCCGTCGGGATCGCCGAACATCCGGCGGACTGGCACATGCTCCAACGGGTGTGGGTCGAGGATCTGGACCAGTCGAGGCTCCCATCGGGCACGTCGCCGCCGGTGGCTGTCTGATTGCGTTGTTGATGCGCATCGGTCTCGTCTCGCCGTATCCCTGGGACGTCCCGGGCGGAGTCGTCGCGCACATCGCCGACCTTGCGTCGTCGTTGCTTTCGATGGGTCACGACGTGTCGGTCATCTCACCGGTCGACGACGAGGACGCGGTGTTGCCGCCGTACGTCGTGCGAGCCGGCCGCACGGTGCCGATCCCGTTCAACGGGTCGGTGTCGCGGTTGGTCTTCGGCCCGGTGTCGGCAGCGCGGGTGCGGCGGTGGATCCACGACGGCGGGTTCGACGTGCTGCATCTGCACTCCCCGGAGACGTTGTCGTTGTCGTTGCTGGCTCTGTTCAACGCGCGCGGACCGATCGTGGCGACGTTTCATGCGGCCAACCCGCGCTCGCGGGTGCTGGCGATGTTGCAGTCGCCTTTGCAGGTGCAGCTGGAGAAGCTCAACGGTGCGATCGCGGTGTCACCGGCCGCGCGCAAGACGATCGTCGAACATCTCGGTGGCGACGCAGTGTTGATTCCCAACGGCGTGCATGTCTCGCGTTTTGCGTCTGCCGCTGCCTTGCAGGAGTGGCCGGGAAATGGCGGCGCCATTGGCTTTGTGGGTCGTGTCGACGAGCCGCGCAAGGGACTCGACGTGCTGCTGTCGGCTTTCGCCGAGCTGCGAACGACCCGCCCTGGACTACGACTTCTCGTTGCCGGGCCAGGTTCGATCGATGTTGTGCCGCCCGGTGTGACGATGCTCGGCCAGGTGTCGGATGCCGTGAAGGCGTCGGTCTGTCGCAGCGTCGACGTCTTCGTCGCACCCAACACCGGGGGAGAGTCGTTCGGCATCATCCTGCTCGAGGCGATGGCGGCCGGCACACCTATCGTCGCGTCGGATCTCGATGCGTTTCGCCGGGTGTTGGGCGACGGTGCCGCCGGCCAGCTTGCGACGGTCGGCGACGCAGCATCGTTTGCCTACGCGATCGGTTCGTTGCTCGACTCACCGGCTCGTCGCGAGTCGTTGGCCGCAGCAGGCCGGTCGTTGGTCGAGCGCTACGACTGGTCGGTGGTCGCGGTCGAAGTGCTGCGCGTCTACGAGACCGCGATCGCGATGCACGCCGGCGGTGTCGTCGAAGAACCCGAAGCCGTGACGCCCGACCTCGCGGATGGCTGACGGATCCAGCACACAAACGTTGCGCCTGCTTAGCTTTGGGGTGTGCGCCGGGCCAGGATGCGCCTCACGCGCCACGTTTGTGTGCTGAAGCCATCGTCGGGGCTGGCCGGCCGAGCAGGTCGGCAACGAGTTCCACGACGTAGCAGGGGTCGCTCGTGACGTCGAACCAGGTGACGACGCCGACCGTCCAGTGCATGCGACTTAGCGTGCTCCACCGGCGGCGGTCGCCCTGGAAAGCCGCGCGGTCGGTGTGGAACTCGTAACCGTCGCACTCGAGGGCGACGCGCAGTTCGGGCCACGCGAAGTCGAGCCGGCCGCGCCACCCGGTTGGCGCGTGCTCCAGTTGGTACTGGCTCTCCGTCGGCAAGAAGCCGTGACGCCAAAGGAGCACTCGAACGAGTGACTCGAGGATGCTCCCGCTCTGCGGGTCGACGAGAGAAGCGACCGTTTGAATCCGCAGTCGGCCCGGTCCTCCGGCTAGCGCCGTGGCTTGCTGCCACTCATAGAAGCTGAGCAATCGGGCGCGAAAGAAGGCGTCGACGATTGGTACGGCGATCTCGAGCGGCTCGTGACGTGCAATATCGAGCGCCGTACGCAGCGGCGTCGTTATGCGCACACCCCGATGGGTCGTGATGTGGTGATGTCGGAGGGCGGCCCGACGCAGGTCGATTCCGGGCATGGCGTCTTTGCGGCGACCGCGGTTGCGAGGGGCGGTCACTTGCATCAGGACGACGCGAATTGGCATGTCGATGCCCCACCAGGCAGCAGCAGAGAGCCGGCTCAGCACCACGTTGTGAGCGCGCGTGACGGCCCACGGCTCGTGCGCCACGACAGCGCCGGCGACCGCATAGACGCCGCGGGCAACGCGGGCGACTGCCCCGACGCGCGCAAGGCGTTCCAGCTTGCCGACCAGAATGCCTTCGGCCTTGATCTGCTTTCGGGTGAGGAGGCCGCCGTTGCGGCGGGCCAGTTCCAGGATGGCTTCCATCCGCGCAGAATCGGGCGGTCAGCCGCGCTCGAGGACGGCGAAACGAGCGCTCGTGCACAACCCGAGGCCATCGCGGGTTGTGCAGGAAGCGATCGGCCGATGGCTTCCTGCACACAAACGTTGCGCCTGCTTGGCTCTGTGGTGGGCGCCGGGCCGAGTTACGCCTCACGCGCCACGTTTGTGTGCTGGATCCGTCAGCCGGAGCCGATGCCGAAGGGGGTGCCGCTGGGAGTTGGGAGCGGGAGGATCGGCTGTTGCGTCGATGTCGGCGCCGGCGAGGACCCGCCGCTGCTGGTTGATGACGGAGCCGGAGCCGGCGACGTGCTCCCGGTGCTGCTGCTCGATGCCGACGACGTCGGTGTGGGCGACGCCTTCTTGGCCGCAGGCTTCGCCTTCTTGTCGTGCGGGAGCTTGTTGACGCCGAGCGAGTTGGGGTCGATGCCGGCGTAGCGGGCAGCGACGGTCAGCACGAGGCGCACGTAGTCGAACGAGTGGTTGTAGCTGTAGACCGCGGTCTGCATGCCCTGTGCTTGCGAGAGGTCGGCCGAGCCGGCGCAGAGATAGCGGGCGGCGGCGAGGGCTGCCGCGCGGATGTCCTGCGGGTTGCGCATCTTGCCGTGGTTGGTGCCGCCCCAGCTGACCCATGTCGACGGCAGGAACTGCATCGGCCCGACCGCGCGGTCCCATTTCTTGTCACCGTCGAGCTTGCCCTGATCGGTGTCCTTGATCGCGGCGAAGCCGTGCTTGCCGTCCAGCTCGGGGCCGAAGATCGGCGGCTTCGCGATGCCGTTCCACTTGGGCGCCGTGGATCCGCCGTCGTGAGCGTGGCCGGACTCGACGAGGCCGATGCCGGCGAGCACCCACCAGCGCAGGTGACAGGACTGGTCTTCCTGGTCGGCCATGCGCGCGCCGGTGACATAGGCGGCGAGCGCCGCCTTCGGGATGCCGGCGACGGACAGGCCGTTGAGGTCGACCTGCGGCAAGCGCGTGAGCGCCGGCGCCGCCGCCGGACGCTTGGCCGCCGCCGCGAACAACGCGGGGTCGATCGTGGCTGCCGGGGTCGGCGGAGCCGGCTCGGTTTGCACTCCGTCGGGCGCCGAAATGACGCGTGCCGCGCCCGGATGAGCGGACGCGCGCTGCACCAGCAGAGCGCCGGCCGCGACGACGGGCACGAGCAGAGCTGCCGCGGCGACCAGCCAGCGGGGCTGGCGCACCATTCCGGAGAGGCGCACCCTGCGGGGCAAACGCACCCGGCCGGCCAGGCGAAGGGTGCGGTCGACCAGCTCGAGCACGAGGATCTCGAGCTGGCGGCGAGTTGCTCTCAGGGGTCGTCTCATGGCTGGGCTCATGCGGCGTTTCGGGCCACCCCACGGCGGGGTTACCTGTAGTCAACGACTGAGTACCCACGGTGGCTACGTCCAAGCGGACAAAAATTGGCCGCCCGACCGTGCGCGTGACCGTTCGAGACGTAAATCCGGGTGTCCGGGGGTATACCGCCCGTAGTTGTCTCGCGGGGGCTACGGAGGTCATCATGCGGATCCGGCTCAGACTGCTAGGCCTGCTTCTCGTCCTGCTCGGCGCCTGGGGCGGCATCGTTGCCTACGTCGGGCCCCTGTTCGGCTACCGGATGACGCCCGGCCCGGCCTGGAACTGGACCACATCCCATTGGGAGCTGCACGCGGCACCGGGCGCAGCGGTCGTCGTCGGCGGCCTGCTGGTGCTTCTCGCCGCCCCGCGGATCATCGCTCGCCTCGGCGCGATCCTTGCGATGGCCGGCGGCGCGTGGCTCATCGTCGGCCCGTTGTTTGCCTCGCTCTGGCTCGGCGCCAACAGCGAGACGCAGCTCGCCTCGGCTTCGCTGCACCAGGCGGCTCGCCCGCTGGGCTTCCACTACGGCACCGGCTTGCTGATCGTCGCGGTCGCTGCCTACGCGTGGGGCGCCTGCCAGCACTTCATGCGCCGAGGCGCGGCGTACCCGGCCGAGACGCCCGCCGACCGCCCTTCGTCGACGGTCCGCCGCATCCCGCCGGGCGAGATGTCCGGTGACGACGAGCTGACCAGCATCCTCGCCCGCCACGGACGCACCGACGAGTGAGCAAGGCAGGGTGAGCAGGGAAGAGTGAGCAAATGCGTGCGCGAATGCGCACGCGTTGCCCGCCCAGGTGACGTAGCGTCCGCGTCGTGGACGTGCTGTGGGCGATGCTCGGAACGCTCGCGGTGCTCCACGTCGCCTACTCGACCTGGACGGCGAAACGGCTCGACCGACTCCATCAGCGGGTCGACGCGGCCCGTGCGGCGCTCGACCAGCAGCTGCGCCAACGGGCCGAAGCTGCGTCGGCCTACGCCACGACCACACGCACGCCGGCCGGGCGCGAGTTGGGGCTCGCGGCGCGCGAGGCCCTTGCCGTGCCTGGCCTCGGTCACGACCGCGAGGTCGTCGAAAGCGCCCTGAGCCGCGCCCTGCAAATTGCGGGCGACGCCTCGCTCACCGATGTGACGATGCGCACGGCCTTTGCCCGCCGCTTCCACAACGACACCGTTCGGGACGCGCTGGTCGTGCGCCGTCGTCGCGTCGTACGCCTATTTCACCTGGCCGGATCCGCGCGCATGCCGTCGTTTTTTGAGATGGACGACACCGCGCCGCAGCGCCGTACGATTGAGGTGTGACAGCACCAGAGGTTGGTACGGCGCGGGTCAAGCGCGGCATGGCGGAGATGCTCAAGGGCGGCGTCATCATGGATGTCGTCACGCCCGAGCAGGCGAAGATTGCCGAGGATGCGGGCGCTGTGGCCGTGATGGCGCTGGAGCGCGTGCCGGCCGACATCCGCGCCGAGGGCGGCGTCTCGCGCATGAGCGACCCGGACATGATCCAGGGGATCATCGAGACGGTTTCCATCCCGGTGATGGCGAAGTGCCGGATCGGGCACTTCGTCGAGGCGCAGGTGTTGCAGGCGCTCGGGGTCGACTACATCGACGAGTCCGAGGTGCTCACGCCGGCCGACTACACCAACCACGTCGACAAGTGGCAGTTCACGGTGCCGTTCGTCTGCGGCGCGACCAACCTGGGCGAGGCGCTGCGGCGCATCGCCGAGGGCGCAGCGATGATCCGCTCGAAGGGCGAAGCCGGCACCGGCGATGTGTCCAACGCTGTGACGCACATGCGGTCGATCCGTTCGCAGATCGCGCGGCTGTCGTCGTTGCCCGCTGATGAGCTTTTCGTTGCGGCCAAAGAGCTGCAGGCCCCGTATGACCTGGTCGCAGAGGTAGCCGCACGCGGGTCGCTGCCGGTCGTGCTCTTCACCGCCGGCGGCATCGCGACACCGGCTGACGCGGCGATGATGATGCAGCTCGGTGCGGACGGCGTCTTCGTCGGCAGCGGCATCTTCAAGTCGGGTGACCCGGCCAAGCGGGCCCGCGCGATCGTCGAGGCGACGACGATGTACGACGACCCCGACGTCGTCGCGAAGGTCTCGCGCGGCCTCGGCGAAGCGATGGTTGGCATCAACGTCGAGCAGCTGCCTGTCGGTCACCGCCTGGCCGAGCGCGGCTGGTAGGCGTGCGCGCCCCGCAGATCGGGGTGCTCGCGCTGCAGGGGGACGTGCGCGAGCACGTCCGGGCATTGGAATCGGTCGGCGCTTCCGCGTCTCGCGTCCGCCGACCCGAAGAGCTCGACGCCGTCGATGCGCTTGTCATCCCTGGTGGCGAGTCGACGACGATCGGCAAGCTGCTGGTGACGTTCGCCCTGCTCGAGCCGTTGCAGAAGCGGGTGCGCGACGGCATGCCCGCCTTCGGCTCGTGTGCCGGGATGATCCTGCTCGCGGACCGGGTCCTGGACGGCACGACGGACCAGGTCAGCATCGGTGGCATCGACATGACCGTGCGGCGCAACGCTTTCGGTCGGCAGGTCGACTCGTGGGAGTCCGACCTCGACGTCGCAGGTCTCGACGGCGGCCCGCTGCACGCGGTTTTCATCCGGGCGCCGTGGGTCGAGGACGTCGGGGACGGAGTGGTGTCGCTCGCCCAGACCGCAAATAGAATCGTGGCCGTCCGACAAGGGCCGCTGCTGGCCACGGCATTCCACCCGGAGCTGACCGCGGACCTGCGGATGCATGCGTTGTTCGTCGACCTGGTCAAGGAGTCCGTGCTGTGAGTGGCCATTCGAAGTGGGCGACCACCAAGCACAAGAAGGCGGTCGTCGACGCGCGGCGCGGCAAGCTCTTCGCGAAGCTCATCAAGAACGTCGAAGTCGCAGCCCGCACCGGCGGCGGTGACCCGGCCGGCAACCCGACGCTCGCGGACGCGATTGCCAAGGCCAAGTCCAACTCGGTGCCCAACGACAACATCGACCGCGCCGTACGCCGGGGAGCCGGTCTCGACGCCGGCGGCGCCGACTACGAGTCGATCATGTACGAGGGCTACGGCCCTGGCGGTGTCGCGGTCTTGGTCGAGTGCCTGACCGACAA
>DASSEQ010000287.1:0-8152 GCA_035695245.1 Mycobacteriales bacterium
TCACGCGTCGCCGAGCGGCCGGTCGAGCGCGACCTCCCGCATCGTGGTCACAGCATGAGCGGCGAGCTCGTCATCCTGGTAGAAGCGGGTGAGCACGAAGCAGGTGCGGCCACGCCGCTTCTCCAGCTCGCTGTCGATGACGAAGGTCGGGCCGACGATGGGTTCGAAGTAGTCGACCCGCATGTTCGTCGTCGCGAGCCAGCGGTGCGGCCGCGACGCGCGCTCGACACCGGCGTTGACGGTCATCAGCGCAATCATGTCGACGTAGGTCGGGGTGAAGCCGCCGAACAACTGACCGCGCGGGTTGCGCACGTGCGCCGGCAGGCCGGCTTCGATCCGCAGCCGTCCCGGCGCCTCCTCGAGCAGCTTCCACTCGTAGGCCTCGAGGAAGTCACCGGCCGGATGTCCGCGGCCGATCACGCGCCCGGGTTCGCGGGTTGACCACGCCCGCATCGCGGGTGCTGGATCGGTCGCCTCCGTCATCTGTTCACCTAACCGCTCCGGCGTACGACGTAGTCGCAGAGCGCCTCGAGAGCAGCCTTCGCCGGAACGTCCGGGAGCGGGCCGAGAGTGGCGCGGGCGTCGTCGGCCCACCGCTGCACCTCACGCCGCGCGGCTTCAAGAATCGGGTGCTCGCGAAGTGTCGCGACGGCGGCGGCGAGCTCTGCGTCGTCGTCGAGGTCACCGTCGAGCCGGGCCAACAGATCCGCGTCTTCCGGACGACCCACCTGCCGCAGCAACAAGACCGGCAGCGTCGCCACGCCCTCGCGCAGATCCGTCCCCGGTGTCTTGCCCAGCTCCTCGCTGTCCGCCGTCACGTCAAGCAGGTCGTCGGAGAGCTGGAACGCCACGCCGATCCGCTCGCCGTAGCGCGTGACGATCTCGATCACGGAGTCGTCGGCGCCGGCCAGCATCGCGCCGAACCGGCACGACGTGCCGATGAGCGAACCGGTCTTGTCGCCGAGCACGCGCAGGTAGTGGGCCAGCGCGTCCTCGCCGTCGTCAGGGCCCACGGTTTCCCGGATCTGGCCTTGCACCAGCCGCTCGAAGGTTCGCGCCTGCAGCCGGACCGCTTCCGGGCCCAGGTCGGCGAGGATGTCCGACGCGCGGGCAAAAAGGAAATCGCCGGTCAGGATCGCCACCGTGTTGCCCCAGCGGGAGTTGGCCGACGATGCGCCGCGGCGCAGGACGGCTTCATCCATCACGTCGTCGTGGTAGAGCGTCGCGAGATGGGTCAGCTCGACGACGACACCGGCGGGAACAACGCCGGTCGCGTGCGGGTCGCCGAACTGCGCCGCGAGCAGCGCAACGAGCGGCCGGAAGCGCTTGCCGCCTGCGGTGAGGAGGTGCGCGGACGTCTCGGTGACGAACGGGTAGTCGCTTTTCACCGAGGCACGAAGCAACGCCTCCACCGCATCGAGGCCAGTGCGAATGTCGGCCTCGAGCTCGGGACCGACGAACTCCAGCCCGGTCGTCACCGCAGGAACGGTACCGCGTGGTTGGCCAGGTCGAGGACGGGCTGCGGGAAGACTCCGAGCACCACGGTCGCGGCCGCGGCGAGCGAGAGTGCCGTGGCCGCTCCACCACCCGGCGCGACGACCACGGGACCGTCCGCCACCGGCTCAGCGAAGAACATCATGACGATCACGCGCACATAGAAGAACGCCGCCATCGCGCTCGCGACCGCGCCGACGACGACGAGAGGTGTCGCGCCGCCGGAGACAGCGGCGGAGAAGACGGCGAACTTCCCGGTGAAGCCGGACGTCAGCGGGATCCCTGCGAGTGCCAACAAGAACAACGCAAAGACGCCCGCCACGAGCGGCGACTGGCGACCAAGACCGGCCCACCGGGAGAGGTGGGTCGCTTCGCCGTCGGGGTCGCGGACGAGCGTGAGGATGCCGAACGCGCCGATGGTCGTCAGGCCGTAGACCAATAGGTAGAACAGCGAGCCGGAGAGTCCGGCGCGGTTCAACGCAATGACACCGACCAGGATGAAACCCGCATGGGCGATCGAGGAGTAGGCGAGCATCCGCTTCACGTCGGTCTGCGTCACCGCGAAGATCGAGCCGACAGCCATCGTCAGGATCGCGACCGCCCACGCCACCGGGCGCCAGTCCCAGCCGAGCCCGCCGAACGCAACGTAGAAGACGCGCAGCAGCGCACCGAATGCCGCGACCTTGGTGGCGGCAGCCATGAACGCTGTGATCGGCGTCGGCGCGCCTTGGTAGACGTCGGGGATCCATGACTGGAACGGCGCGGCGCCGATCTTGAACAGCAGCCCGACCGCGAGCAGGCCGAGCCCGAGGAACAACAAGGTGTCGTTGTGGGTGCCGGAAACGGCCGCCGCACGGATGCCGTCGAGCGAGATGCCGCCGCTGTAGCCGTAGAGCAATGCGAGCCCGTAGAGGAAGAACGCGGATGAGAACGCGCCAAGCAAGAAGTACTTGACTGCGGCCTCTTGCGAAAGCAGCCGCCGCCGCCGCGCCAGCCCGCACAGGAGATACAGCGGCAACGAGAGCACTTCCAGCGCGACGAAGAGCATCAGGAGGTCGTTCGCGGCCGGGAACAGCAACATGCCCGCCACGGCAAACAGCATCAACGGGAAGATCTCGGTCTGGGCGACGCCGGCGCTGGACACGCTGCGCTCGTCGGCCGATCCCGGCACCGTCGAGGCTTGGGCAACGATCGTGCTGCCGGCTCCCGGAGTCCGGTCCGCCACGAGCAGCACGCTCGCCAATCCGAGGATCGCGACCGTGCCTTGGATGAAGAGTGTCGGGCCGTCGACGGACAGCGCCCCGGCCGCGGTGACCGAGCGGTGATGTGCGAGCGCACATGCGGCGATGAACGCGCCCAGGAGGCCGATGACGCTGACGGCAACCTGCGCGTTCCACCGCAGCCGGCGGGGCAGGAACGCGTCGACCAGCACCGCGGCGACCGAGGCGAGCGCCACGATGATGACCGGGGCAAGGCCGGCGTAGTCGATGGAGGGCGCGGTGAAGTCCGCCGCCAGAACCGTCACTTGTTTCTCGCAATCAGCAGCGGGCCGTTCGTCGAGACGGTCGGCGCCGGGTCATGAGCTCGGACCGGCGCGATGGTGCTCTTCACAGCCGGGTTAATCGCGTCGAGGATCGGCTTCGGGTAGATGCCGAGGACGACGATGACGGCCATCACCGGCGCAATCACCCACGCCTCGCGCGCGCCGAGATCGCGGAACCCTTGCACGCCTTCGCGGACCGGACCGTGGATGGTCCGCTGGACCAGCCACAGCACGTAGACGGCGCCCAGGACGATCCCGAAGGTCGCGACCACGGCGAACCAACGGTGCGTGGTGAAGGTCCCGACCAGCACCAGGAACTCGCTCACGAAGGTGGACAGACCCGGCAGCGACAGAGCGGAGAGCCCGGCCAGCAGCACCATCGCACCGAGCCACGGCGCGACCTTCGCCGCTCCGCCGAAGTCGTCGATGACACGCGAGCCGCGGCGACTCGCGAGGAAGCCGACGACGAGGAACAGTGCGCCGGTCGAGAAGGCATGGTTGACCATGTAGAGCGTCGCGCCGGAACCGCCCTGGCTCGTGAACGCGAAGACGCCGAGCGCGATGAAACCGAAGTGTGACACCGACGAGTAGGCGACGAGGCGCTTCATGTCGCGTTGGCCGATGGCGAGAAGTGCGCCGTACAAGATGCCGGCGACGCAGAGACCGAGAACGTACGGCGCGAGGGTGCGGGCGGCATAGGGGAAAAGCGGCAGGCAGAAGCGCAGGAACCCGAACGTGCCGACCTTGTCGAGCACGCCGACAAGCATGACGGCAACGCCGGTCGGAGCTTCGGCTGCGGCATCAGGCAACCACGTGTGGAACGGCCACAGCGGCGCCTTGATCGCGAACGCGATGAAGAAGCCGAGGAACAACGCCACCTGCTCGCCGTGGCTCAGGTGCAGGTCACCCGCCACGAGGGACCGGTAGTCGAAGGTGTGCTTGCCGGCGAAGTAGAGCGCGATCACGGCGACCAACATCAACAGGCCGCCGGCCAGTGAGTAGAGAAGGAACTTCACCGCGGCGTAGCTGCGCCGCGCGCCGCCGTACGAACCGATCAAGAAGTAGATCGGGATGAGCATCGCCTCGAACAAGACGTAGAAGAGGAACACGTCCAGTGAGCCGAACACGCCGATGACGATGGTCTCGGTCGCGAGCAACAGCGCGAAAAACGTCTTGACCGAGCGACTGCCTTCGGCCGCCTCGTGCCACGACGCCAGCACGATGACCGGCGTCAACACCGTCGTCATCAGGATGAGGACGAGTGCGATGCCGTCGACACCGACCGCGTAGTGCGCGCCGAACGCCTTGATCCAGTCGTAGTCCTGGGTGAACTGGAACCGCTTGCCCGTGGTGGAGAACTGCGCGGCCATGACGATCGACGCGACCAAGGTGAGGAGTGACGCACCCAGCGCGACGCGCTTTGCATCCTCGTCACGACCCGACGGCAGCGCGGCGACGCCGAGCAGCCCGAGCAGAGGAATAGCGCCGAGGACGCTGACCCAGGGGAATCCGTGGTTCATCGCGGCGCCCCTACCCGGCCCGTACGGCGATCAGGGCGGCTGAGAGCAGCAGCGCGCCGGCCAGCATCGACAAGGCATAGGAGCGGGCGAAGCCGGTCTGGAACCGTCGCACTCGAGCGCTGGTGCCGCCGACGAGAGCCGCCAAGCCGTTGACCACTCCGTCGACGCCGCGCCCGTCGAAGAACACGAGTGCGCGGGTCAGGTAGGCGCCAGGGCGCATGAGCAACGACTCGTTGAGCGCGTCACCGTAGAGCGACCGGCGCGCCGCCCAGGTGACCGGGGTGACGTTGAGCGGCTGCTCGACCGGCACTGGCTTGCGCCACACGAGCCACCACGCAGCAGCGACGCCACCTGCGACCACGACGAGGGTCAAAGCGGTGAGGACAGCCGGCGCGATCGTGTGCGCGCCCTCCTCGACGCTCCGGCCGACCGATGGCGTGAGGTAGTGCTGCAGCGATGCGCCCAGCACGAACAGGAAGCCGGCAACAAGCGAGCCCAGCGCCAACACCGCCATCGGCCCGGTCATCACCGACGGTGACTCGTGCGGGTGCACGTCCTTGGCCCATCGGCGACGCCCGAAGAAGGTCATGATCATGAGTCGTGACATGTAGAACGCGGTGAGGCCGGCGCCCGCGAGGGCGACGATGCCGAGGATCCACCCCTCCGGCCCGCCCTTGTCGAGCGCCGCTTCGATGATCTTGTCCTTGGAGAAGAACCCTGCAAACGGGGGAAAGCCGATGATCGCGAGGTAGCCGAACGCGAACGTCACGAACGTCACCGGCATGACGTTCCACAGACCGCCGTAGCGACGCATGTTGACCTCGTCATTCATGCCGTGCATCACCGAGCCGGCACCGAGGAACATGTTGGCCTTGAAGAAGCCGTGCGTGAGCAGGTGCATGATGCCGATCGCGTACGCCGTCGGACCGAGACCGACGGCGAGCATCATGTAGCCGATCTGGCTCATCGTCGAAGCGGCCAAGACCTTCTTGATGTCGTCGTAAGCGCAGCCGATGATCGCGCCCATCACGAGCGTGACGGCGCCCACCACCTCGACCGCCGTACGAGCGTCGGCTGACACGTCAAAGATCGGGTGCGACCGCGCGACGAGATATACCCCGGCGGTCACCATCGTCGCGGCGTGGATGAGCGCCGAAACCGGTGTCGGGCCTTCCATCGCGTCGAGCAACCACGACTGCAACGGCGCCTGCGCGCTCTTGCCGCAAGCGCCCAGGAGCAGCAGCAGACCGACCGCCGTCATCGTGCCGCCGTGCGCGTGCCCCGCTCCGCTGAAGACGCCGGTGAAGCTGAAGGTGCCGAAGGTCGCGAACATCAGCATGATCGCGAGCGACAAGCCCATGTCGCCGACACGGTTGACCAGAAAGGCCTTCTTCGCCGCGACCGCAGCGCTCGGCTTGTAGGACCAGAAGCCGATCAGGAGGTACGACGCCAGGCCGACCCCTTCCCAACCGACGTAGAGCAACAAGTAGTTGTCGGCGAGCACCAGCAGCAACATCGCCGCGACGAACAGGTTCAGCTCGGCGAAGAAGCGGCGGCGATCGGGGTCGTGCGACATGTAGCCGACCGAATAGATGTGAATCAGCGAGCCGACGCCCGTAATGAGCAGCACGAAGACGCTCGACAGCGGATCGATGAGCAGGCTCGCGTTCGCGTGGAAGCCGTTCACCGGCACCCACGAGAACAGGTGCTGGTCGAGCTGGCGACTCTGCCCGCCGTCGCGACCGGTCATCGAGACGAACAGGATGACGCCGATGACGAAGGACGCGATCGGGGCGGCGCAGCCGAGGAGGTGTCCCCAGGCGTTCGTGCGCCTGCCACCCAGGAAGAGGACGGCAGCGGAAGCGGCGGGAAGCAAGACCAGCAGGAACGTGAGGTCAAACACGCCGCTGGCCGCCGCATAGTGCACAGGGGTCATCGAGACGGCCTCAGTACTTCAGCAGGTTGGCGTCGTCGACGGAAGCCGACCGACGAGAGCGGAAGATCGACATGATGATCGCGAGACCGACGACAACCTCGGCTGCTGCCACCACCATCACGAAGAAGGCCATGATCTGGCCGTCGAGGGTGCCATCGATCCGGGAGAAGGTGACGAGGGTCAGGTTCACGGCGTTGAGCATCAGCTCGATGCACATGAACACCACGATGGCGTTACTGCGGATGAGCACGCCGAGCGCGCCGATCGTGAACAGCACCGCGGACAGGTAGAGGTAGTAGTCGGGGCTCATTGGTCACCACCCGCGATTGCGTCGGGTGAGCCGAGCTCGCGTGCGAGCGCGTTGGTGTCCACCGGTCGGGCCCCGGTCACCTCGAGGTATTCCGGCACGCTGTTGGCCGCGACACTGCCATCCGGAAGCAGGGCGGGGGTGTCGATCGCGTCGTGGTCGGCATAGACACCGGGACCTGGCAACGGTGCCATCGCGGCCCCACCCGCGGCAACGCGTTCGCGCATACGCTCTGCCTGCGTGCGGCGCGGAGTCGTGCGCTCGCGGTGCGCGAGCACCATCGCGCCCAGACCCGCGGTGATGAGCAGCGCGCTCGTGGCCTCGAACGCGAAGACGTAGCGACTGAAGAGCAGCTCCGCGATCGCGACGACGTTGCCCTGATCGGCCTCGGCGCCGGCCACTCCCTTCGGGTGGAAGCTGCCGAGGGTGCCCGCCAGCGCGAGCACCAGCAAGACCGCAAACCCGAGCGCGACGACGCTGGCCGCGATCCGCTGACCACGCAACGTCTCCACCAGCGAATCGGTGGAGTCCACCCCGATCAGCATCAGCACGAACAGGAACAGCATCAGGACAGCGCCGGTGTAGACCACGACCTGCACGACGGCGAGGAACGGCGCCGCCTCGGTCGTGTAGAACGCGGCCAGCGAGAGCATGACCACGGCGAGCAGCACCGCGGCGTGCACCGCGCTGCGGACAAGGACCAATCCGAGGGCGGCCAAGACCGCGATCGGCGCGAGAATCCAGAAGACAACCGCCTCGTGCAGCGACGTGCCGCCGGCCGCGAGAACCAACGCTGCCCTCATATCTCGTCCTGCGCGGGGTTGATCCGGCCCTCGACGGCGGCGTCGCCGGGCACCGGCGTCGTCTGCACGGGCCCGCCGGCCCCCCCGACGTAGTAGTCCTTCTCGTTGTCACCGAGCCGCATCGGGTGCGGCGGCGCCTCCATGCCCGCAAGCAGCGGCGACAAGAGCTGATCCTTGGTGAAGATGAGGTCGTCGCGGCTGTCGTCGGCGAGCTCGTACTCATTGGTCATCGTCAATGCACGCGTCGGGCACGCCTCGATGCAGAGACCGCAGAAGATGCAGCGCAGGTAGTTGATCTGGTAGACGCGGCCGTATCGCTCGCCGGGAGAAAAGCGCTCCTCCTCGGTGTTGTCCGCGCCCTCGACGTAGATC
The DNA here is from genome assembly GCA_035695245.1 of Mycobacteriales bacterium. GTDB lineage: Bacteria > Actinomycetota > Actinomycetes > JAFAQI01 > JAFAQI01 > DASSEQ01. The sequence continues at coordinate 7,976 of DASSEQ010000287.1, forward strand.
GCATCCGCCGGACACGCCCACGCGCACAGCTCACAACCGACACACTTCTCCAGGCCGTCCGGGTGGCGGTTGAGCACGTGCCGGCCGTGGTAGCGAGGGGCCGTCGGCCGTTTGTCCTCCGGGTACTCCTCGGTGACCACCTTCTTGAGCATCGTCTTGAAGGTGACGCCGAAGCCG
>DASSEQ010000288.1:0-5193 GCA_035695245.1 Mycobacteriales bacterium
GCACGACTGCCGCGACGCGAAGCAATCGCGCTGGGCATCGGGCTCAACGGCCGCGGCGCAATGCAGGTCATCCTCGGGTCGGCCGGTCTGACCGCAGGTCTGCTGAGCCAGTCGGCGTACACGATCGTCATCCTCATGTCGATCGTCTCGTCGGTGATCGTGCCGCCGCTGCTGCGCCGGTCGCTGCATCGATGGGAAGGCACCGAGGAGGAGCAGCGACGTCTTCGTGAGGAACGCGAGCTCAACAGCAACGTCATCGTTCGCGGCCAACGCCTGCTGTTGCCGAGCCGTGGCAGCCGCAACTCGTTCACCGCGGCGCGCATCCTCGACCTCGCCTGGCCACCGTCGAGCGAGGTCACGCTGCTGTCGATCGGCAGCAACGGCAACGGCAAGGGCCCTGATCTCAGCGTCGCGCGGGAGATGCTGGCCAACCGCGAGACGGCCGAGCAACATGTCGACGACGCCGAAGCCGTCGATGCGATCCTCGCCGAGGCAAACCTCGGCTACGGCGTGATCGCCGTCGGCGCCGATGACCGCCGTACGACGGGCCGGCTCCTCTCACCGGTCATCGAGGATCTGGCCAACCGCAGTCCCATTCCGCTGCTCATCGTCAAGCGTGGCAGCGCCGTAGAAATCGACGACGACCGGCCGGTCCTGCGGCCGCGGCGACTGCTGGTGCCTGTCACCGCTAATGCCCCGAGCCGCGCCGGCCAAGAGGTTGCACATCAGATCAGTCGCAACACCGGCGCCGACGTGACCCTCGTGCATGTCGGCACCCGTCCCGAGTCGCACGCCGACACTGCCGAAGACGTCCTCGACCATGCGCATAACACCTCGCGCGACCAGAGCGTCGAGCCGGGCACGGTGTTGCTGCGCGGCCAGTCCGCCGGCGAGGCGATCGTCGACTATGCCGGCGAGTCAGACATCGACCTGATTGTCGTCGGTGCGACAGTGCGCCGCGTCGCCGGTCGGCCGTTCCTCGGTCACACCGTCGAGCATCTGCTCGAGCACGCGACCGACGCGACGGTTGTCGTCGTCGCGTTGCCGGACGCCGCGCAAGCCAGCGGCGTCGAGGAGCACGTCGACCGCTCCGAAGTGTGAGCTACAGCAACACCACTGACCGCAGCACGTCCCCGCGGTGCATCTTGTCGAACGCGGCTTCGACGTCGTCGAGACCGATCGTCTCACTGACGAACTTGTCCAGCGGTAGCCGGCCTTGCAGATGCAGGTCGACGAGCATCGGGAAGTCACGGCTCGGCAGGCAGTCGCCATACCACGACGACTTCACCGACCCACCGCGCCCGAAAACATCGATCAGCGGCAGCTCGAGACGCATGTTGGGCGTCGGTACGCCGACCAGCACCACCCGTCCGGCAAGATCGCGCGCGTAGAACGCTTGGTTGAAGGTGTCCGGCCTTCCCACTGCTTCGATGACGACGTCAGCGCCGAAGCCGTCCGTCAGCGAGCGGATCGCGTCGACCGGATCGTCGTTCTTCGAGTTGACCGTGTGTGTTGCGCCGAAGTCCTTGGCCCACTCGAGCTTGCGGTCGTCGACGTCGACCGCGATGACAGTCGACGCGCCCGCGAACTTCGCACCAAGAACTGCAGCGTCCCCGACACCGCCGCATCCGATGACAGCGACGGTCTCGCCCCGTCGTACTGCGGCTGTGTTCAGTGCCGCACCGAGGCCGGCCATCACGCCACATCCAAGGAGGCCGGCGACCTGAGGCGCGACCTTCGGATCGACCTTCGTGCACTGTCCGGCAGCGACGAGTGTCTGGCTGATGAATGCGCCGATGCCGAGAGCCGGCGACAGCACAGTGCCGTCGGTCAGCGTCATCTTCTGCGTCGCGTTGAACGTGGAGAAGCAATACCAAGGCTCGCCGCGACGGCACGCGCGGCAGTCGCCGCAGACCGCGCGCCAGTTGAGGATCACGAAGTCGCCGGGAGCGACCTCGGTGACGCCGTCACCGACTGACTCGACGACACCGGCCGCCTCATGCCCCAGCAGGAACGGGAACTCGTCGTTGATGCCACCTTCTCGGTAGTGCAAGTCCGTATGACAGACGCCGCACGCCTGCACGGTGACGCGTGCCTCGCCCGGCCCGGGATCCGGTACGACGACATCGACGACCTCGACCTTTGCGCCCTTGGTTCGGGCGATGACTCCCGGGACGGTGACACGCATGGCCGGATCGTTGCATGTCGCGTTTGCGCCTCGGGCACTGATCTTCGCCGCTGTGACCGCTTTCGGCCGCGACACGCCGTCGAGGTGGTCGCGGCCGCGAAGATCAATGGTGAGCCGGGCCGCACGGACGGTCGCCTCGACGCGCTCGGCGCACGGCTGGACGCGCTCGGCAGTGAACTGAGCGGCGAGATTCGGGAACTGCGCCACGCGATCCAGTCGCTCGACCAACGGCTCACTCGGGCCGCTGGCTGACTGCAGACAAGCGGATGGCCACCTGAGCCGCGGGGAGCGGTTCAGGTGGCCATCCGCGTTTCCTCAGACTGCGACCGGCTCCAAGGTCGGATACGGATCGTCGTGCGCTTGCTCGGGCAGGCGCGGCCGGGACGATCCGCCACCGAACCGCACCAGCGAGACGACGACCACGAAGGCCGCGACGAACAAGCCGACGCTGACTCCGAACGCACTCGTGAAGCCGTGGACGATCGCGTCGGGAGACAAGCCGCCGTGAGCCGCGGCGTACGAGGCGGTTGCGGACGTCGCGATCGTGTTGAGGAACGCGACACCGAGCGACCCGCCGACCTGCTGCATCGTGTTGACCAGCGCCGATGCCGCACCGGCGTCGTGGTTGGGCACGCCGAGCAACGCTGTCGACGACAGCGGCACGAACACCTGCCCCATGCCCATCGCGATGAGCACCTCGGCGGGCACGACATGCAAGGCGTACGACGACGTCGGCGTCAGCTGCGTCAGCCACAGCATGCCGAGCGTTGCCGAGACGAGGCCGATCGCTGCGAGCACCCGGGGGCCGAAGCGCGGCAAGGTGCGCGACGCGATCGTCGACGACGTGATAACGCTTGCCGGGAACGGCAGGAACGCGACACCCGCCATGAGCGGCGAATAGTGCAGCACGGTCTGGAAGTAGTAGCCGAGGAACAGGAACGTTCCGAACAGTGCCAGCGTCGTCAGCAGGAACGCGGCGTAAGAACCACCGCGGTTGCGGTCGAGGATGATGCGCAGCGGCAGCATCGGGTTGGCGGCGCGACGTTCCCACGCGACGAAGCCGACCAGCAGGACAACGGCGACGGCGATCAGCGTGAGGGTGAGTGGCGCGCTCCAACCGTGGATCGACGCCTCACTGAACCCATACACGAGCAGCGCGAGTCCGGAGGTCGCGACGATCGCGCCCGGGATGTCGAAGTGACGGTTACCGGTCGCGCGGCTCTCCTGCACCAACGGCAACGACGCGATGGCAACAGCGATCGCGATCGGCACGTTGACGAACATCGTCCAGCGCCATGACAGGTACTCGGTCAGCGCACCGCCGGCGATCAGGCCGACGGCACCACCGGTGCCACTGATGGCGCCGTACACAGCGAAAGCCTTCGCGCGTTCGTGCGCTTCGGTGAAGGTCGTGGTGATGAGTGACAGCACCGCCGGCGCGAGGATCGCGGCGAAGGCGCCTTGCACGGCGCGGGCGCTGAACAGCCAGGCGGCCGACTGCGCGGCGCCGCCGAAGGCGGAGGCGGCGGCGAAGCCGAACAGGCCGATCAGGAACGTGCGCTTGCGGCCGAGATAGTCGGCGACGCGGCCGCCGAGGAGCAGCAGGCCGCCGAAGGTGAGGGTGTAGGCGGTGAGCGCCCACTGCCGGTCGGCGTCGGAGATGTGCAGCGCAGCCTGCGCGTGCGGCAGGGCGATGTTCACGATCGACGCGTCAAGAATGATCATCAGCTGCGCGATGCCGATGACGGCAAGTGCGAGCCAGCGGCGGTCGCGTCCGGCCGGCCGGCCGCCGGCGACTGCCGGTTCGAGGGTGGTGGTTGCGGACATCCGTCGTCTCTCTTCTCTTCGAGTCCCCTACGTCTTGCGGCCCAACAAGAGGCGGAGCCTTGCGGATCCCGCCCCTGCGGCTTACGCTTGGGCCCTAAGCGGAAGCTGCCTCCGATAACTTACCGGAGGGACCCTCCGGTTTGTCAACAGTTTTCGGAGGCAGACTCCGGAAATCTTCGGGGCGACCGGGATGGCGTCGTAGGAGGTTCGGATGGGCAGGGCGCCGCGCGCTGACGCGTGTCGCAACCGCGACCGGCTCCTCGAGTGCGCGTCCGCCGCCTTCTCCCGCGACGGCATCGACGCCTCGCTGGAGCGGATCGCCAAGGACGCCGGCGTCGGCATCGGCACGCTCTACCGCAACTTCGCCAACCGCGACTGCCTGATGGAAGCGGTCTACCGGCACAACGTCGACGCGCTCGAGGTCGACGCCGAGAAGATCGCCGCCAACAACACGCCGGGTGCCGCGCTGGACGAGTTCATGCAGCGCTTCGTCGCCTACGTCGCGACCAAGAAGGGCCTGGCCATGCACCTCAAGACGGTGCTCGGCTCGGAGTCAGAGCTCTTCGTCGATAGCCAGCAACGCTTGCACGCGATCGTGCATCGGATGGTCGACGCCGCCATCGCGTCCGGCGAAGTGCGGCCGGACACCGACGCCGACGACCTCACCCGCGCTCTCGCCGGCGTCTGCATGACCAGCGACATGTCGGTCTCGCAGGAGCAGCCGCTCCGCATCGCGAAGCTGCTCATGGACGGCCTGCGCTACGGCGCCCCCGCCAGCACCGCGTCCGCCGGCTGATCTTCGGCGCCAGGACCACTCGTACGGCGAGTCGCGCCGAAAACTGGTCGCGGCGGCGAAGATCAGCCGGGCAGTATCGGCGGCGTGCTGATTCGCGAAGAGCGGCCCGAGGATCGCGATGCGGTCAACGAGATGCAGCGGCAGGCGTTCGGCAGCGAGGGTGACGTGATCGTGCGGCTCGTCGACGACCTACGAGCATCGTTGGTCAACGAGCCCGGGCTGTCTCTCGTCGCGGAGGACGACGGTCACATCGTCGGCTCGGTGATGTTCACCCGCAACATCCTCGACGCGCCGAAGCGACTGGTCGACGTGCAGGTGCTGAGCCCGCTCGGCGTCGCGCCGACCGAGCAGCGCAGCGGAATCGGAGGCGCACTCGTCCGGC
>DASSEQ010000289.1:0-15967 GCA_035695245.1 Mycobacteriales bacterium
CCGGTCCCGAGCTGGTACGAGGACAACACCGGATCTCTCAGCTACACGATCACCTATCTCGGTCAGTAAGCGCGCGGCTTCGGGGCGGGGCTACGACGCCCCGTCCCCAAGCCCTTATGGCGCCCCAAGGTTGTGAGCAGAGAATCTCGGGCCATGAACAATCAGTTCGAGTTCGGAGTGCTGCGCTCGTCCCGTGACCGCCTCCTCACCGCGGTCGATGAGTTGGGCACGCTGAAGCCCTGGCTCGAGCTGCTGGGCGTCGGGCTCTTCCGCGCCCCCGACACGGACGTGGCCCGGGCGCTGCTCGCCACCCGCTACGCGTCGCCGGCCGAGTGGGAGCGCTCGCGCCACGCGATCGCCGCCGAGAGCGGCGAGCAGGCCGAGGCCGGCAAGCGGTTCCGGCGCCGGCAGGAGATCACCAAGAGAACGATCGTCCGCGTCGCCCCACCGTTGTAGACACGCGACGCGATCCACAGATCCGTCGTGCGCCCTGTCCCTCGCTCACCCCCGCACCTTGATGGTCACGGCCGCACTGAGGGCGATCCGAAGCGGTGACGGCCGGCCACGTGGCAGGCTGGACGGCATGGGCGAGGCGCAGTTCGGCGTGCTGTTCGTGTGCACGGGCAACATCTGCCGCTCCCCCATGGGCGAGCGGCTGCTCGCCGCCGGCCTGCGCAAGCACTTCGGCGACGAGGCCAGAGCCATCGACGTCCGCAGCGCCGGCACGTGGGGCCGCGACGGTGCGCCGATGGAGGACTACGCCGCCGACGCGGTCATCGAGCGCGGCGGCGACCCGACCGGGTTCGCGGCCCGCGAGCTGCGCGAGCACCACGTCGAAGACGCCGGGCTGGTGCTCGGAGCCACCCGCGACCACCGGGCCGCCGCCGTGACGATGGTGCCGCGGGCCTCGGCGTGGACGTTCACGCTGCCGGAGTTCGCCCGGCTGGCCACCGCCGTCGACCCGGCCGCCCTGCCGGCTCCGCTCGCCGAACGCTTCCCCGCCCTCGTCAGCGCCGCCGCCACCAAGCGCGGCCTGGTGCGGCCGCAGACCCCGGACGACGACGACGTGAAAGACCCCTACGGCCGCTCCCGCGAGGTCTTCGCCGTCTGCGCGGACGCCGTCGCCGGCCCGGTCGACGCGATCCTCAGGGTGCTCGCCGGCCACCGGTAGGGCCCCCGCGCCGAGGCGATCGCCTCGCACCTGGAATGCGGCACGGCGGAGTCGGTCGCGGCGGTCGGCGCGGAACGCCTGGCCGCCTGACCGGACTTGGCGCCGAGATCCGTCGACGTGCGCAGCTGCAGGCCGGGGCAGCCGGCGCCGCCGAGCAGTCACGCGATCATCAGACCGGCACCGAGAAGATCGCCCCGCTGCTGAAACTCAGACGTAGCCCTCTGGCGCTCAAGCCTCCGATCGGATGAGTCGATTGATCGACCAGACAACCGATCTGCAGGGCAGCGGTCGCTCCATCGAGTCAATGAAAGGCACAAAGGGGGCTCGCATGGTCGCCATGACACCGTCCGCGAGGACGAATGCCACGGCGCGGGCTCGGCCTGACATCCACGTGCCGACGCCCGGTTGGCTGCGCTCGTACGGCCGCGTGCTGCGAGGCACTGATCTACTCGCCGTCGTGGCGGCGCTGCTACTCGCTACCCGACTCCGCTTCGGCGACTCGCCCGGCCGCCTGCTCGGATTGTCCTATTACGAGGTAGGGGCCGTCCTCGCGGGCGTGTGGCTGTTCGTGCTCGCCGCCAGTCGCGCATACGAGTCACGGTTCCTCGGCACCGGCTCCGAGGAGTTCCGGCGGGTCTTCCACGCGTCCCTCTACCTCGTGGCGGTGGTGGCGTTCGCTTCCTACGCCTTGAAGCTCGAGGTGGCCCGCGGCTACATCGCCATTGCGCTGCCCGCAGGCACCGTCTTCCTGCTCGTCGGGCGCTACACGGCTCGCAAAGCGTTGCACCGGCGGCGGCGGGACGGCCGATGGTCTCACCGGGTCCTGGTCATCGGGGGCGGTCGTGACATCGCCGAGTTCACGGCACTGGTGCGTCGCGACTCGTTCGCCGGGTTCCACGTCGCCGGTTCCTGCCGCAGTGACGCCGCGGGAGATGGTGTGTTCGATCCCCTTGTCGTGCTGCTGGCGGCTGACGCGCTGGCGGCGGACACGATCGCAGTGGCCGGCTCCACCGATCGTGATGCGTTGCGCCGGCTTGCCTGGTCCCTGGAGGGGACGGGCATCTCACTCGTGGTCGCGCCCGGACTCACCGACGTGGCCGGCCCGCGCCTGTCGATCCGCCCGGTCGCCGGCCTGCCGTTGCTTCATGTCGAGGAGCCGGAACTGTCCGGCGGTCGCCAAGTGCTCAAAGACTGTGTGGAGCGTAGCTTGGCCCTCGGTGCGCTCGTAATGCTGCTCCCCTTGCTGGTGATTTTCGCGGTGGCGATCAGCCTTGGCAGCCGCGGGCCGGCGCTCTTCTCACAACGCAGGGTCGGACGGTACGGCCGGGAGTTCACCGTCTACAAGTTCCGCACCATGTACGCCGACGCAGAAGCGTTGCTGACATCCTTGCTCGCGCACAACGAGTGCGACGGGCCGCTGTTCAAGATGCGCAGGGACCCCCGCATCACCGCGCTGGGTCGGTTGCTGCGTCGCTTCTCGCTCGACGAACTTCCCCAGCTCTGGAACGTGGTCCGCGGCGACATGGCCTTGGTGGGACCGCGGCCGCCGCTGCCGACCGAGGTCGGCCACTACGAGCATGACGTACGCCGCCGGCTCCTGGTAAAGCCAGGGCTCACCGGCCTCTGGCAGGTATCGGGTCGGTCCGACCTGTCGTGGGAGGAGTCGGTGCGTCTAGACCTCTACTACGTGGAGAACTGGTCGCTCGCGCTCGACGCCATGGTGATCTGGAAGACACTGTTTGCCGTAGCCAAGGGCCGGGGGGCGTACTGACCGTAGGCGTGACCCTGCCACGTTAGTCCCGCAAGCGGCTGCACCCTGATCCACCAATGCTCTTCGGTTGTTGGCGTGCCGGAGAACGAGTATCCCCTTGTGTGGCAGGAGAGTCGTCGTCTTGGTCTCCAGGGTTGTTAGCTGAATGCCAGGAGCGTTCATCCTCATCACGACGCCCCTGGTGCTGGAGGCAGTGGACGCCTGCGTCGGCGGGCCGGGGCGGCGTGGCTGGCCTCGGCCGAGGTCGGTTGGTCTTATGCTGCCCGGGCCGGCCGAGAGCAACGAGGATGAGCCCAGTGCGTGAGCAGGAGCCGCCTGAGTTCGGCTCCGCGGTCTCTCTGCAGGTACGTGCGACCAAGGGCGTTCTATGGTCCTTGATTCAGACAGCGGGCACCCGCATCTCCGCACTGGCGACCCTCGCCGTGCTGGCTCAGGTTCTGCGACCGGCCGACTTCGGTGTCGTTGCTTATGCCACGGTGTTCCTGAGCTTCGTGTCCATCTTCCAGGAGCAGGGGCTGAGCCTCGCGATCGTGCAGCGTCGCGATTTGCAGCGTGAGCACCTCGACTCGGCGTTCTGGGTCGGCACTCTCGTCTCGACCGGTCTCGCCGCCGTCGTGGTGGTGACCGCTCCGTGGCTCGCGGGACCTCTGCACGAACCGCAGCTCGCCGGCGTCTTGCGGGCGCTGAGCCTGTCTCTCGTCATCACTGCAGTCGGGGCCGTGCCCGCGGCGCTGCTGCAGAAGTCGTTGCGTATTCAGACCTTGACGGTCGTCAGCGTCATCGCAACCTTGACCGCTTCAGGCCTGTCGATAGGGCTCGCTCTGAATGGTTTCGGTGTCTGGGCCCTGGTGGCGCAGGCGCTGACCGCCTCGGCGACCTCCACACTGCTGCTCTGGATCGTGTCGGACTATCGACCGGCCTGGCGCGTCTCGACCCGGCACTTTCGTGAGCTCATCGGCTTCGGCGTCAGCATGCTTGCTCTCGACGTGCTGAACTTCGCCAACCGTCGACTCGACGACCTCTTGGTCGGCATCGTCCTGGGTCCGGTGGCCCTGGGCTATTACAGCCTCGCGTACCGCCTGCTGCTCCTGCTGACCGACCTGCTCGTCGGAACAGTCTCGTCGGTTGCCATGCCCGTGATCGCGGAGATCCAGGAGGATCTCAGCAAGGTCCGGTCTGCCTTCTACCGTGCGACGAGAGCGGTGGCGGTCGTGGGATTCCCCGGCTTCCTGGCGCTGGTGGTCATCGCGCAGCCAGCCGTCTCCGTCCTCTATGGCAGCACATGGACGCCGGCGGTCTCGGTGATACGCGTGTTGATGTTCATCGGCTTGCTGCACGCCGTGCTCTACCAGTTCAACCCGGTCTTCAACGGTATGGGCCGGCCCGGCATCACCGTCCGGCTGACTGCGGTCAACGCCATCGGCAACGTCATCGCATTCGTGATCGCCGTCCACTGGGGCTACGTCGCCGTAGCGGTCGCCTACGTGTGTCGTGGCTACCTGCTCGCGCCGCTGTACCTGTGGGCCGGCCGACGAACGTTCGACCTGGACGTCACCACGTGGCTGCAGCAGTGGTGGCGCGCGTTGCTGGCCGCGGCGATCGCCGCAGGAGCGACGGTTGTGCCGGTCGTGCTCCTGCCTGCACGACTCGGCCTTGCCCTGGGCCTGGTCACCCTCACGGTCGGCTACGTGGGCGTGCTCACCCTGGTGGACCGGCCGGCGGTGTCAGAGATGCTGGCGCATGGGCGTGTCGCGCTAAGGCCGGCAGCATGAGGGTGCTCTGGCTCTCGCCCTACGCCGTGTGGCCTGCACACAGCGGAGGTCGGATCAGAAATGCCAACCTCATTCGCGTACTTGCCGAGCGCGGTCACACCGTCGATGTGTGGGCAGTGGGCGAGCCGTTGCCGTCGGGGGCCGACGGGCCGCCCGGCACTAGCCTTCGGACCCTGTATCGGCCGCATCCGGCGGTCGTGGACCGGGTCGTGAGGCGGGTGCCGTGGGCGCCACGCTGGAATCTCTACCTGTTTTCGTTTCACGCCCTCCGTGCGGTGCGCTCGGCGTCGGCTGACTACGACGTCGCCGTCGTCAGCCAGTCCGCGCTTGCCACGTACGCGCGGGCGCTGCACGGCCGGGTGCCATGGGTGCTCGACGCTCACAACGTGGAGACCGCGATCACCGCCTCCGTGGGTAGCACCGGTCAGGGGCTGTCCGCAATGACCCGCTGGCTCGACACTGCGCACATGCGGCGGGAGGAACGATGGCTGTTCGCCCACGCCGCCCGGGTGGTGACGGTATCGGAGGACGACGCGGCAGAGGTCAGGCGGGAGGTGGCTCAGGCCACGGTCAGCGTTCGCCCCAACGGCGTCGACCTTGCTTACTTCTCCCTTCAGCAGCACGAGGCTCCTGCCGGCGACCGTTTGGTCATGACCGGGCACTTCGGCTACGCGCCCAACGCCCGGGGAGCGGTCTGGTTCGTGCACCAGGTCTTGCCCCTGTTGAAGCGCAGGCGGCCGGAGACCACGGTGACGCTCGTGGGAATCGAGCCGACCGCTGAGGTGCTGGCCCTGCACGACCCTTCCGCCGGTGTGGTGGTCACCGGTCGCGTGCCGGACGTACGGCCCTACCTGGCGGCGGCGGACGCGTTTGTCGTGCCGGTGCACAGCGGTGGCGGCACCCGTCTCAAGGCCCTCGAGGCTCTCGCCGTCGGGCTGCCGACCGTCAGCACGACGATGGGAGTCGCCGGCATCGAGCTCGGAAGCGATCCGCCGGTGCTCGTCGCGGACGACCCACCGAGCTTCGCGGCAGCTCTCGACACGGTGCTGGGGGACGTTGCGCTCCGCAGGCGAATGATCCGTAGCGGACGCGATCTCGTGTCGTGCAGTTACGACTGGCAGAGCATTGGTGCGGCGCTCGAAGGTGATCTCCTGCGGATCGCAGAACATGACTGAGAAGCCCAGAGTCGGTCGGTGCTTCGTGGTCGGCTGCCCGCGGTCGGGCACCACGCTGGTGCAGTCGCTACTCGCGGCGCATCCGGACGTGTGGTCGCCTCCCGAGACGCACTTCTTCACGCGTCTGGACCACGTGCGGCACCTCGGTCGCCGCCACCGTCGGCGAGCTGCTACGACGCTCCTTCGTGACACCCTGGTCACCATCGGAGCCCCGAGCCGCCGGCTCGCCCGGCCGCCATTTCGTTCGCCTGCCGCTGCTGCGGCGGCGTTCATCCGAGCGATGGACGAGACCGCGGCGTACCAGGGTCGGCAGCACTGGGTCGAGAAGACCCCGGACCACCTCCTGGTCATCGATGCCATCACCCGGCAGGCGCCTGGCGCACGGTTCGTGCACGTGGTCCGGGACGGCCGGGCCGTGGTCGCGTCGCTGTACGAGGTCACGCACGCGCACCCCGACGTCTGGCACGGCCCCTGGGACCTCGAGCGGTGCATCGGGGCGTGGAACCGCGCCATCGAGGTCACGCGGAGTCGTCGCGGCCACCCGTCTCACCTCGTTGTCGGCTATCCGGAGGTGGTCGAGGACCCCGAGCGGGTCGCGCGACGACTGGCGGCCTTCATCGGCTTGCCCTATAGGCGCGAGATGCTGACCGAGAGGCAGGTCGCGGTGGGACGGATCGTGGCTGACCGGGAGCCGTGGAAGGCGAACGTGTCGGATGCCATCGGCGACTCCGGGCTGGCGAAGTTCGACTCGATCCTGACGGCCGACCAGCGGCAAGAGGTGCAGCGGCGCCTGGTCGACGCCTCAGACCTGCTTACCGTCGGCAAGTGACTCGTACCACTGCGCGAGCTCGTGCTCGCTGCTGGTTTGGCTCACGTAGTCCTGCCACCAGCGCAGCCCCCGTCGACCGATGCCTGCAGCCTCGTCCGGCGAAGTCAGCATCCGGACCACCGCATCGGCGAACTCGACCGGGGAGTCGGTGACGGCGGCGAAGCCACTGCCCGCTGGTGCGGCGTAGCCGTCAGCGGCGTTGTGCGTGGCGACGACGGGCACCCCGGACGCCAGCGCCTGCGCAACCCGGAACTTCAGTCCGGCGCCGGCGAAGATGGGCACGACGGCGACCCGGGCCCTGCCGTAGTAGGGCGCCAGGTCGGGCACGAACCCGACGGTCTCCACTCCCTCATCGGTCAGCTGTGGTGCACCTGACCCGACGAGCAGCAGGCGTGCGGTCGGCACGCGGGCCCGGACCAGAGGCCACACCCGGTGGGCCAGCCAATCGAGCCCCTCTCGGTTGGCCGGACGCCGGAACGACCCCACCAGCAGCGCGTTGGTGCCCAGCTCGCTCACCGGCTCGGTGATGGCCGCTGCTGACGCCGGCGATACGACCTTGACCTCGACGTCCAGTCGCTGACGCCAGCGAACGGACTCGCGGGGGTTGAAGACGACGATCCCGCGGACGTGGCGGACGCGGCGACGCTCCGCTGCCCACGCGCCGGGCATCCGGGCGATGCCTTCCGCGCGTCTGCGGAACGAGTCGGCCGCGCGCACCTGGCGGCGCAGCTCCGCGGTCACGATGTCGTGGCTCCACAGGACGACCGGCGCCGCCGCGCGCTCGGCGACCCTCTGCGCCAGGCGCAGCGACTCGACGTACTGCGCCTCGACGACGTGAGCGCCGGCCAGGACCCGGTCGTGCCGTCCTTCGGCCAACGAGCGACGAGCAGCGGTCTCAGCGCGCGGCTCCCAGCCGACTCCGGCCAGCAGCCAGCGAAGGTAGTCGCCGACGCGCTGGACCGGTCCGGCCGCGGGGCGGAACGGAATGATGACGGTCTCGACGCCGGGCGGGGCCGCCACAGTGGGATCGCTCGACGGTGCCAGCAGCGTGACGTCGTGGTGGCCCGCCAGCGCCTCGAGGTGCCGGTAGACGTGCTCGCCGCCGGCGTGCGGCGACGGGAGGGAGGGCACCCACGGGGCCACAACGACGACCCTCAACCGCCTCAACCGCGCACCCGGTGGGCGATCCGGCGAAGGCCGAGTCCGGCTCGCACGACGAGTGAGGCCACCGGTCCCCGGACCGGTCCGAGATGGCGGCGCATGGTCCTGATGGTGGCGTCGACCCACGCGTCGGAGCCGCCGGACTGGCCGCCGACGTGCCGCACGACGACGTCGCGCGCCAGCACGAGGCGTGCTCCACGGGCGGTCGCGGCCACCCCCCAGCCGACGTCCTCGCCGTACACGATCTCGTCGGTCGGCAGGTAGCCGAATCGTTCGAATGCGTCGGCCCGCACCAGCAGGCAGGCGCCGCACAGCCAGCGCGGCACCTCGACCGGTCCCCGGGTCACCTGGCGTCTCGTCCAAAAGAACCCGGAGAGGCGGGGGACCAAGTGGCTGAGGAAAAGGAAGTACCAGGCGACGCTGCGCAGCGTGATCGGCCCGCCAGCGGAGCTGACCCAGACCCTGCCGTGCTCGTCGACGAGGACAGGGCCCACGGCGTCGGCATCCGACTGCTGTAGGTGGCGTAGCAGCGCGGCCAGCTGTTGCTCGTCGATCTCGACGTCAGGGTTGAGCAGGAGGGTCGCCGAATGGGCCGATCCCTCGCGCGCGGGTAATCGCGCTGCAGCGTTGACGGCCGCGGCGAAGCCGACGTTCCGGTCCATGTAGAGCGCCCGCGCCCCCGTCGATCGGGCCAGCTCGGCAACCTGCTGCGGATCGCTGGCGTTGTCGACGAGGATCACGTCGCAGTCGTGGAATACCGGTGACCTCAGGTGCTCGGCGATGCCGTCGAGGCATCGATAGTTGACCAGGATGACCCGAAGGGATCCGCCGTCCAGCCTCCGAGACACGAAGGGAGCGTACGTGAGCGAGCAGCATGTGCCTGTGAGCGCGGAGATCGCGGTCGTTGTGCCCTGTCGCAACGCCGCGCCGTGGGTGGCGGAGGCCCTCGACTCGCTCGCCGACCAGCATTTGGCGCCTCGCGAGGTGCTCGTCGTCGACGACGGCAGCACGGACGGTTCTGCCGACGTGGTGGTGGAGTGGACGGCGGCGCACCCACGGCTGCCATTCGACGTTCGGGTCATCCGGCAGGGACCTCTCGGCGTCGCTGCGGCGGTCAATCGCGGTGTGGCCGAGACAGGGATGCCCCTCGTGGTGCGAGTGGACGCGGACGACCGCGTCGACCGTCGATTCCTCCAGATGTTGGCTGCCGCCCTCGCCGAGAATCCGGCCGCCGGTTACGCCTATCCAGCGATGGTCATGTTCGGGGAGGCGACAGGGCGCTACCACGTGCGCGCCTTCGACGCCGCGGCGCTGGTCTTCGAGGGCAACTTCGTGTGCGCCGGCGCGCTCATGCGCCGCGCTGTCTTCCTCGAGGTCGGTGGCCTGGCGGACCTTCCGGCTTGGGAGGACTGGGACCTGTGGTTGCGGTTTCTCGACGCGGGCTACGAGGGCGTCCTCGTCGACGAGGAGCTCTACGCCTGGCGTCGGCATGGCGTGACGCGCAACCGCCTCGGCCTGGCGCAACGACGGGCGCTGCGGCTGCGCATCTGGTGGCGTCATCGACGCCTCGTCAGGCGGCATCTGCGGCGGGGCGTCCCGCTGGCGCTGCAACGTAGCCGTCACCCGGTGCGGCAGCAGTAGGAGAGGGATCCCGCCCATTATCGTCGCCCCGTGACCCGCCTGCGGTTCCGCCGACGTGCCGACTTCGTGCTGGCCGTGGTCGACGTGGCGGTTGCGCTGCTGACGGCGTACGTCGCCTTCGTCCTTCGCTTCGAAGGCGAGACCATCCCGCACCACTACCTGGCGCGCTACGAGATCCTGACCATCGGCCTCGCCCCGGTGTGGGTAGTGGCAGGGCGGACGTTCGGTCTGTACCGGCGCGCGGTGCTGCGGCCCGGCGAAAGCGTGGTCGAGGCGGCGTTCGAAGCATCGATCGCGGCGGGGGTCGTTCTCTACCTCGTCAACGCCGTCGGACTCGGCGGGAAGGTCTCCCGCGCGTGGATCGCGCTCGTGGTGCTCGGGCTGTTGCTGATCGGCGTCGCCGCGCGAGTCGTGCTGCAGCGCACCCGGCGGATGCTCGTCCCGTTCGGGATCGCTCTCGAGCGCTACGCCATCTACGGCGACGACGCGGCCGCCCGCCGGCTACAGGCCGACCTGACCCGGGCTCCGGGCGCGCCGTTCGTCATCACGGAGCTGATCAGCGACCAGCTGCCCCCTGACGAGATCGCCCGACGTGCCATGAACGCCCGGTTGGACGGGCTGATCGTCCCGGCCGGTCATGAGCCGACCGACGTGGGCCGACTGGCTGGACACCTCTCCGGCCTCGGGATCGAGGTCCTGCTCGCGCCGGGGCTCGGCCAGCTGGACCTGCGGGTGGCGAGCCTGACCACGTTCCACGGCGTGCCGCTGCTGCGGGTGGCCGGTGTGAGCCCGAGGCGGCGCGCGGCGCGGCAACCTGCACACAGGGATCTCAGCAGGGGCGTGGCAATCCTGGGGACGCGGGGGATCCCTGCCAACTACGGCGGATTCGAGACCTTCGCCGAGCGCCTCGCACTGCACCTCGCCAACAGCGAGATCGCCGTCACCGTCTACTGCCGCAGCCACTACGCCACGGGTGAGAAGCAGTGGCACGGCGTACATCTCGTCACCCTGCCGACCATCCGCAGCAAGCACCTGGACACGCCCGCCCACACCGCGCTGTCGGCACTACATCTGGTCCTGACCTCTCGCGTCCGCGATGTCGTCCTCTGCAACGCGGCCAACGCGCCGGTGCTGCCGCTTCTGCGTCTCGTCGGATGCCGCGTGGTGATGAACGTGGACGGGCTGGAGTGGCGCCGCGGCAAGTGGGGCATCGCGGGCCGGTCGTGGTACCGGCTCGGTGAGTGGATGTCGGTGCGGTTCGCATCCGTGCTCGTCACCGACGCCAATGAGGTCCGCACCTACTACCGCATCCGTCACGACACCGACTCGGTGATGATCCCCTACGGTGCGGATACGCCACCACGCGGATTGCCCCTGCCCGACGAGGTGCACGTGCGACCAGACAACTTTCTGCTCTACGTTTCGAGGTGGGAACCCGAGAACAACCCCGTCTTGGTTGCTCGGGCGCACCATGCATCAGATGTGGCGATCCCACTGGTCATGCTCGGCCGAGCGACGTATGACGATGAGCTCGATCGCGCCGTCCGGTCGGCTGCAAGCGATCACACGTTGTTGCCCGGCGCGATCTACGGCGACGGCTACCTTGGCCTTCAGAGCAACGCTCTCGCCTACATCCATGCGACCGAAGTCGGTGGTACTCATCCAGCGCTGATCGAGGCGATGGGGGCAGGGAACCTCTGCCTTGTGCTCGACACCCCCGAAAATCGAGAAGTGGCCGGCGAGGTCGCGTGGATGTTCGCGGACGAAGATGAACTGATCGAATGTCTGCGTCGCGTGGCCGCTCTCGGCTGCGAGGAGTTGACGAGCCTGCGCCTGCGCACCCGTGCATACGCAGCCCAGCACTACTCATGGAAGGCCGTCGGAGACGCCTATCTCGCGCTGATGCGTCCGGCGCTGCCGTCGACCACGGCGACCTAGCTGTGGTGCCCGACAACGGGCAGGTGCAGGACGGGTCACCGAACCGCCGCCTCGTCGGGCGTCGTCAGCGAATGACTGTCGCTACCCTCCCCCGGTGAGCATCGACGCCTGGTGGACGCTCGCGGTCGTCGTCGCGCTCATCGCGGTGCTCGCCAGCGAGCGCCTCGCC
This sequence comes from Mycobacteriales bacterium, assembly GCA_035695245.1. GTDB lineage: Bacteria > Actinomycetota > Actinomycetes > JAFAQI01 > JAFAQI01 > DASSEQ01. The sequence goes on from DASSEQ010000289.1 coordinate 11,628, forward strand.
GCTCCGCTGGTCGTCATGGGTGCGGTCACCCTGCTGCTCGCGACCGGCGTGGTCGACGTCGACCAGGCATTGTCCGGCTTCTCCAACGAGGCGCCGCTGACGATCGCCGCGCTCTACGTCGTCACCGGTGCCGTCAAACGCACCGGGGCTCTCGACTCGTTCAGCCGGCGCACCACCGGCACCCGGCCGATGCATCCCGGCCAGGCTCGGGCCCGCCCCGCCGAGCTGGCCCGCGTCGTGCTGCCGGCCTCGGGCATGTCGCTGTTCGTCTACAACACCCCCACCGTCGCGCTGCTCGCCCCGCAGACCGCCGCCTGGGCGCGGCGCAGCGGGCGCAGCGCGTCGTGGTACCTGCTCGCGCTCAACTACGCCGTGCTCCTCGCAGGCATGATCACCGCGATCGGCACGACGACCAATGTCGTGACGTCGGGCTTGCTGCGGGCGGCTCATCAGCACCCGCTGGGGCTGTTCGAGCTCGCGCCCGTCGGACTGCCGGTGCTCTTTGTCGGGTTGGCGGTGCTGATCGGTGTCGGCGGGCTAGTCGCGCGGTCTCGGCGTACGCCGAACGAAAGCGCGGCCGGCGGGACACGCGAATACACCGTCGAGATGACCGTGCCCGCCGGCTCGCCGCTGGCCGGACTGACCGTCGAACAGGCCGGGCTGCGCAGTCTCGAAGGCGTGTTCCTCGTGCAGATCGCCAGCGGCGATCGCGTGATCGCGCCGGTGTCGCCGACCGACGCGCTGACGGTGGGGGCGCAACTGACGTTCGCCGGCAACGTCGCGCGGGTCGTCGACCTGCAGCGGATGGAGGGGCTGGTCTCCGCAGAGGAGCGGCACTTCGAGCCGCAGGGGCGCTTCTACGAGGCCGTCGTCGGCGCGAACTCGCCGCTGGTCGGGCAGACGCTGCAAGAGGCGGAGTTCCGCGGACGGTACGACGCCGCCGTCGTCGCGATCCACCGGGCCGGCGAGCGGGTCAGCGGCAAGCTCGGCACGGTCCGGCTGCGGACGGGTGACCTGCTGCTCGTGCTGGCGGGGGACGACTTCCTGCTGCGGTGGCGCGACGCCAGCGACTTCGGGCTGGTGGCGCCGCTGGACGGGGCCGCACCTCCCCCGCGGCGTTCCCGGTCCTGGCTCGTGGGACTGATCTTGGTGGGCTTCCTGGTGACCGCGGCGACCGGCGTGCTGTCGGTGCTGGAGGCGGCACTGATCGCCGCTTTGGCGGTGGTGGGGCTCGGGGTGGTGACGCCGACCGAGGCCCGGCGGTCCATCGACCTCGACGTGCTGATCGTGCTCGCCGGCAGCTTCGGCATCGGCGCGGCGATCGCGGCCAGCGGGCTCGCGTCGCACATCGCCTCGGCCCTCGTCTCCATGGCACCCTCCGGGCGCGGCTGGACGCTGCTTGCCGTGCTCATCGCCACGGTGATCCTGACGCAGGTAGTGACGAACAACGCGGCGGCGATCATCATGTTCCCGGTCGCGCTGTCGGTCGCGGCGTCGCTGCACACCGACCCGCGGGCGTTCGCGATCGCGGTCACGATCGGGGCGTCGTGCTCGTTCCTGACGCCGATCGGCTACCAGACCAACATGATCGTTTCCGGTCTCGGCGGCTACCGCTTCGCCGACTTCCTGCCGCTCGGGTCGATCCTGACCGTGACGACGGTCGCGATCGCCGGGACGTTGATCCCCCTGCTGTGGTGACCAGAGAAGCGGCTACTTGTCCACGACGTCGTGTTGGCGCCTACTAACCACAAAGCCGAGTTCACGCACGAATGCCGCCGTGACGTGTCACGCTACGAGAGTTCGACTGCCCACGTCGCCCCGGGGGGGCATCCTCATGCGCGCATCCCGCCGTCTGGTCGCCGCTGCTTCTGCCTTGCTGGCTGCCGGCGCGCTCGCCGGTGTCGGCACCGAGGTCGCGTCCGCAGCGCCACCGCCGACGCCGGCCGCGCCGCGCCCGCTGCCGGCTCACAGCGAGCGCCCGGTGTGCGCTCCCCCGGCCGCTTTCACGGCCCGTTGCGACGCCCATGTCGTCACCTACACCGACGGCGTGACGCCGTTAGCAAGCGCCAGCTACCAGTCCGGCTACAGCCCGGCCGACCTGCAGTCGGCGTACCAGCTGCCCAGCTCGACGGCGTCCCCGACGGTGGCGATCGTCGACGCCTACGACAACCCCAACGTGCAGGCGGACCTCGCCGCCTACCGGCATCAGTTCGGGCTACCCGTCTGTGGCAGTGACTGCTTCTCCAAGGTCGACCAGAACGGCGGCACGAGCTACCCGAGTGGCGACACCAACTGGGGCGCCGAGATCGACCTCGACGTCGAGATGGTCTCGGCCGCGTGCCCGAGTTGCCACATCCTGCTGGTCGAGGCCGCGAGCAACAACTTCTCGGACCTGATGACCGCGGAGCAGTACGCGACCAACCACGCCTCGTTCGTCAGCAACAGCTGGGGTGGCAACGAGTTCTCCGGCGAGAACGCCTACGACAGCTACTTCCCGACTGGCGTCCCGATCACGGTGAGCTCGGGCGACAACGGCTACGGCGTGCAGTACCCCGCCGCCTCGCCGAACGTCACCGCAGTCGGCGGCACCAGCCTGACCCAGTCCAACGGAGCTTGGGCCGAGACGGCGTGGAGCGGCGCCGGATCCGGCTGCTCGGCGGTCGAGACCAAGCCCTTGTGGCAGAAGGACACCGGCTGCAGCAGGCGGACGGTCGCCGACGTGTCGGCGGTCGCTGACCCCAACACCGGGGTCGCGGTCTACGACAGCTACGGCAGCAGCGGCGGCGCGAACTGGTACGTCTACGGCGGCACCAGCGTCGCCGCACCCTTCGTCGCCGCAGTGTGGGCGCTGGCCGGCACTCCGACGAGCCCCGCAGCACAGACGCCCTACGACTACACGGGCGGATGGACGGACATCACCTCCGGCAGCAACACGCGTCGCTGCCGCTCCGGCTACCTCTGCCATGCGGTGGTCGGCTACGACGGTCCGACTGGGTGGGGCACACCCTTCGGCGCCAGCGGCTTCGGCGGGGCCGTCGGGAGCAGCCCGACGAATGTCCCGCCGGTCGCCTCGTTCACCGAGTCGTGCTCCGGTCTGACGTGCAACTTCACCGACGCGAGTTCCGACTCCGACGGGACCGTCACCGGCTGGAGCTGGAACTTCGGCGACGGCAGCACCTCAACGACGCAGAGCCCGAGCCACACCTATGCGGCCGGTAGCACCTACACCGTCAGCCTGACCGTCACGGACAACGGCGGCGCCACCGACAGCACCTCGCAGCAGGTGACGGTGACCGGTCCCACGACAGGCGGGTCGGCGGCGATCGCCAGCGCGTCCTGCACCGGAGCGCAGTGCTCGTTCACCGGCACCGGCACATCGCCGCTGACATGGAGCGACACAGCCAACGTCTTGACGACGAACTCCGATGGTTCCGCCACAACGAGGTACAGCTCCCCGACCACCGACACGGTCACCCTGACCGCCGGAGACGGCTCCACGGCGAGCAAGACCGTGACCTGCACCTGGAGCGGGCACGGCCGGAACAAGACGCTGGCCTGCACGCTCACGGGTTAGCGAGCGCCCGGAGCGCCGCTAACCGAGGACCTTGACCCGACAGGTCGGGCCGGTAGCGGTGGCAAGACGCTGGTCAGTGGTGAGCAGGACCTCATCAATGGCCTCGGCGAGGACGACGTACATCGCATCCCAGCCGCGCACGGTCTCGCGCCGGAACCGGGGGCGACGCGTCCCGCCGTACGCCGTAGCGTCGGCCCGGTGCACCAGCGCGACTCCCCCGGGCGCTTCCACGCCCTCGACGGGCTGCGCGGCATCGCCGCCCTCGTCGTCGTCGTACACCACACACTGCTGACGTCGCCGGTGCTCGCGCTGCCGTACCTCGACCCGCACCAGCCGCTGACCGGTGCGGCGCGCTGGCTCGTCTACAGCCCGCTGCACCTGGTGTGGGCCGGCGGCGAGGCGGTGCTGGTGTTCTTCGTGCTCTCCGGCTTCGTGCTGACCCTGCCGTTCCTCCGCCCCGGCGCCGGGCCGGCGACATGGACCGGCTACTTCCCCAAGCGGCTCGCCCGCCTGTACCTGCCGGTGCTCGCCGCCGTCGCGCTCGCGGCCGGGTGGGCGCTGCTCGTCCCCCGCGACGCGTACGCCGGGGCCAGCTGGTGGCTCAACGCCCACGACGTACCGCTGACCGCGCGGGCTGCGGCCGACGACGCCGGGCTGATCCTGCGCCACGGGCCCGGCATGCTCAACGGGCCGCTGTGGTCGCTGCGGTGGGAGGTGTTCTTCTCGCTGCTGCTGCCCGTGTATGTGTGGGCCGCACCGCGGGTCC
>DASSEQ010000290.1:0-17721 GCA_035695245.1 Mycobacteriales bacterium
CATGCTTCGACGCCATGACGCAGACCTCCTCCGGCCCGCTCTCAGGCGTTCGCGTGATCGAACTTGCCGGGATCGGGCCCGGGCCCTATGCCGGAATGGTGCTGGCCGACCTCGGCGCCGAGGTCGTGCGGATCGACCGGCCGGGTCAGGGTCCTGACCTCGCCGGCGGTGTGACCATGCGTGGCCGACGCTCGGTCGTGCTCGATCTGAAGAAACCGACCGCCGTCGATGCGCTGCTCGGGCTCGTGGAAGCCGCCGACGTCCTCATCGAACCGTTCCGACCGGGCGTGGCCGAGCGGCTCGGCATCGGACCCGATGTGTGCCTGGAGCGCAACTCCCGTCTTGTCTATGCGCGCATGACAGGTTGGGGACAGGACGGTCCCTGGGCGCAGATGGCCGGCCACGACATCGCCTATATCGCGATCACCGGCGCGTTGAATGCGATCGGCCGCGCCGACGGTCCACCCACGCCGCCACTCAACCTGCTCGGCGACTTCGGCGGTGGCTCGATGTTCCTGCTCGTCGGCATCCTCGCCGCGCTGGTCGAGCGCGCCCAGTCGGGTCGCGGGCAGGTCGTCGACGCGGCAATTGTCGACGGCACGGCGTCGCTCACCTCGATGCTGTTCGGCATGCTCACGACCGGCTTCTGGAGCGAGCAGCGGGGCGTCAACCTGCTCGACACCGGCGCACCGTTCTACGACGTCTACGAAACCTCTGACGGCAAGTGGATGGCCGTCGGGGCGTTGGAGCCGCAGTTCTATGCCGAGTTGGTGCGGTTGCTCGAGCTCGACGATCTGCCCGCACAACACGATCGGTCCCGTTGGGAAGAGCAGCGCTCCCGGTTTGCCGCCCGCTTCAAGGAGCGCACTCAGCAGGAATGGGCCGACGTCTTCGACGGCACCGACGCCTGCGTTGCCCCGATCCTGACCTGGAGCGAAGCGTCCAAGCACCCGCACATCGCCGCGCGCGGCACACTGCTCGAACGCGACGGCGTCGTCCAGCCGGCGCCGGCGCCGAGGTTCTCGCGGACTCCCGCCGAGATCGGCAACCGGCCACCAGCGCCGGGAGCCGACACGCGCGACGTGCTCACGGACTGGGGGGTCAAGGACGTCGACGACCTGCTGTCGAGTGGCGCCGCGGTCCAGTCCGGCTAGCAGCCGCTCTATCCGAGGTGGACGTGCCCCTCGCCGTCGAGCGTTGCGGGCGAACCGACGTGGTCACTCGCCAGCAACGACTGCATCACGTCGCTGTCCTGACTGAAGCCCCAGGTGCGGCGGTCGTCCGGAGTGCGGAATCCGACGAGCGCCCGGCTCGGCCCATTGTGGTCGTGCATGACGGTGTAAGCCTCGATGTCGAGCGTGCCAGTCGCGTCCGGCGCAACCGCACGTGATTGGTGCTGCACGTCGGCGTCGCCGAGCGATGTGCGACCAAACGGCACCGTCGGCGGAGTTGCCGAGTAGATGCCCAGCGCGTGCTTGGTGATGAAGCCGCCGTTGGCGGTGACCAGTCCGCGGGCGGCTGGATCTTCGCGAAGCACGCCGACCATGGCTGCGATCGAGTGCGACACATAGTTGTTGAGCGGCCCGCCGGCGAAGGTCAGCCCGCCGGTGACGGTGAGGCGACGCGACTCGTCGATGCCGATCGCTTCGATCGAGGCCTGTACGGCGGACGGGAAGCAGCTGTAGACGTCGAGGTGCGCGATGTCGTCGATGCCGAGCCGGCATTGCGCCGAGAGCGCGCGCCATGCCGCAGCGATTGCCGGCGACCGACCGAGCTCGTCGCGATGTGAGACGAGGGCCGTGTCGTCAGCCTCGGCGCCGCCATACGGGTAGACCCAGCGGTCGCGGGGCACGCCGGCAGCCGACGCTGCTTCCGCCGAGCACATGATGATGGCAGCCGCTTGGTCGACGTCCCAGTTGCTGCACATGGCCTTCGTGTAGGGGAAGGCGACCATCCGGTTGCTCGGTGAAGGGTCTCGGATGTCATCCGCGCTCATCGGCGTGCGGAACCATGCATACGGGTTGTCGACGGCGACAGCGTTGAAGTCGGCCCACATCTTCGCCAGTCGGTCGCGGTGAACATCGGGCGTCTCGCCGCGCCGGTGCCGGATCGCGCTCTCGAAGAGTGGGTAGATGTCGACCGGCAGGTTGAGACCCCGGCTGTGCTCGAAGTCGTCGCCGAGCACGAGATCGCGACCGAGCAACTCGTCCGGTTTCACGTCCTCGGGCTGAGCCGTCACGTCGCGCTGAACGCCGGACGAACGCATGCGACGCCGCGACCAGATGGTCTCGGCGCCGACGATGATGGCGACATCGAGCTCGCCGCGACTGATGCGCTCGGCCAGAACATCGACGATGAGCTGCGGCGTGTTGCCACCATCTGCCGTCAGCGCCGTACGCGCGTTGGTCGCACCGACTGCATCGGCGACGATGCGGCTCGGGTCGCGATAGCTCCAGGCGCCCTTGATCGTGACCACGAGCCCCGCTCGAGCCGCAATGTTGTCGGCGCCACTGTCGACTGCGGCCGCACGGACCGCGTCGGTCATCAGCTCCGCGGCCTCACGTGCCTCGGCGAGGTCGTCGACCCGCTGGACCAGCTGGGCTGCGCCGACGATGACAGGCGTTGTCGAATCCACGTGAGATCAGTCCGTTCTCCGCCGAGATGCCGCGAGCTCGCGCAGGGCTGGTGCCGCCTCGCGCCACTCTTCCAGCGGCACGCCGCGCCGCTCGTTGAGCAAGGGCTGCACACAGACGTGGTCAGCCCCTGCGTCGAGGTGTGCCCGCACCCGCTCGACCAGGGCTTCGACGTCGCCCCAGGCAACGAGGGCATCGACCAGACGATCGCTCGCGTTGCCGCCGGGGAAGTCGTCGTCGGTGAACCCCAGCCGCAGCAGGTTGCGTGCGTAGTTGGGTTGGGCGAGGTAGACCGCGAGTGTCCGGCGCGCGGTCGTCCGCGCCGTCTCCGCGTCGGTGTCGAGCACGAACATCTGCTCCGGGCAGAGCAGCGGATCCGGGCCCATCACCTCGCGGGCCAGGGCGGTGTGCTCGACCGGCACCAGGTAGGGGTGGGCGCCATCGGCCTTCGTGCCGGCCAGCTGCAGCATCTTCGGGCCGAGCGCCGCGATCACGCGACGGACCGGTGTCGTCGGGCGTTCGCCTGTGTACGGCGAGGCCTCCATTGCATCGAGGTAGTGCGACATCGCGTCGAGTGGTCGCCGGTAGTCGTGGCCACGCAGCCCCTCGACCAGGTTCTGATGGCTGACGCCGAGCCCGAGCAGCATGCGATCGGGAAACGCCTCGGTCAAGGCGCGGACTCCGCCCGACATCGCCACCGCATCACGCCCCCAGATGTTGGCGATGCCGGTTGCTCCGACCACGTGCTGGGTGGCCGAGAGAATGTGGGTGAGGGCGACGAAGACGTCGCGGCCGGCCACTTCGGGAATCCAGATCGCGCCGTAGCCGAGCTCCTCGAGCTCGGCTGCAAGCTCCTTCATCTGCCCGGTCGGCACGAAGTCGAGCGAGCCGGTCCAGACGCCGACCGGCGACAGCTGCCTACGCCAGTCGTTTTCCTCCGCCGCCACGGAGAGTGCTTATCACGACGTGCGCGTGGCCAAGGCGTGGTGGTGGCTGTCGAGGGCCGTGACCGTCACGGTGACCGGGTGGCCGGGGAGCGTGAGCCGCGTTTCGTAGCCGGTGCGGACGATCGTGCGTTGTGTGACCGTGCCGGCGCCGGATCGTGCGACGACCCGCCAGCTGGCCGTTCGCGTATCACCGTTCCAGCTGACCGAGACCTGGGTCGCGCCGCCCGCGGCAGACGTGGTGATCGTCGGTGCTGTCGACGGTTTGCCGACCCAGGTCACACGATAGGCGCGATAGCTGGTGATGCCGCTCGCGAGGCGAGCATCCCAGACGACATGACCGCTGCCGTCGTATTCGGTGATGTTCGAAGCGCTGCCCCAGCCGACGAAGGTGTGGCCGCGATCGAGCTGCTGCACGTTGCCTTGACTGCTGGCCACGATGTCCGGCGTATGCGACTCGCTGCTCAACACAGTCGCAGTGTGCGAGGCGGTGTCGAGCTCGAGACGTAGTGCGCGCGACGCCTTCTCGACGCGTGGCGGGCCGCCGCCGTCGTCGAAGACCGTCACGGTGCCATCAGCTTGTTCCCGCGCGTCATGCTGGAAGGCGAAGGTCGCATTGGCCGGCAGCCGGTAGTCGCTGTGGTTCCCGCCGAGCGTCCAGGTCAGATCACCGGTGACCGCGTCGACGTCGTACACCGCGCTGGTGTGTCGCGCGGAAACGAGGACCTGGTCGCTGTGCACGTCGACGCTGTTGAGGTGGACGTAGTCCCAAGCGGTGGTGGTGTCGTGCGGGGGATGCACGATCGATTCAGACAGTGGTACGTGATCGAGGCTGTGCCATTCGAACTCGACCAGGCCGGTAGCGAGGTCGACTTGTTGCACGACACCGTCGAGGACGATGCCGTTGGCCGGGCCGCCAACCGGCCTGAGGTCCCAGCGAATCGGTGTATAGACCGTGAACCATGCGCTGTCGCCGACGATCTGCAGGTCGTGCAGGTCGACCTGGTAGCCGTTGCCGGCGTGCACCTGCTGAACGACGTGGTAGGACGAGTCGAGCACCACGACGTCGCCGTCTCCGTAGCCGTGGTCGGAGTTTTGCCGGCCCTGCCAGTAGGTCAGCACCGGCTGTCCGTGCAGCGACTGGAGCTGCAGGTCGTTCAACGCCTTGCCTGCGGGCGCCGGTTGGTACCAGACGACTTGCCCCGAGGTGTCGACGATCTCCAATGCCGACGGCTGGCCGCCGCCCTTGGGCGTCAGCAGCACGTAGCCCGGGTCGGGATCGGTCGACGTGGTGATCGTCACCTGAGGCGGGTGGATGGTCGGCACGGTGGCGAAGTGCTCGGTGGTCGGAGGCGGCGGGGAAGGCGCGCCGGCGTTCTGGCTCTTCGGCGGCGTGGTCTCGACCGCCGGTGTCGCCACCGTGAAGGAGACCATGTCGTTGCTGCTTCCGTAGATCGGAAGTGGCGACTGCACGGCGACCGTCTCGCCGGCGATGAACGGCTTGTCCGGGATGAAGCTCATCCCCGCGTCGTCCGAGTGCCGCCGGTAGGTTCCCGAATGCACGCCGCTGGTCGATCCGGTGACGGTCAGCGTGGCGTTCTCGAGATCCGCACCGCGCAGGCTGATCTGCGTGTCCGGAGATGCGGTGCGGCTGCCCGGAGCGGGTGACATCGACACTGAACCCGGCTGGGCCCGCAGCGGCTTGGAGAGAGGCACCGAATCGGCCGAGCTGGTGGTGGTCGAGTGCGAGCTGCATCCGGAGACGAACACCAGCGCGGCGACGAGCGCCAGTGCAGGGCTCGCCCCCGTCAACTGGCCGCGCTCACGGCCAACTGCGTGGCGATCGACGACGCGATGCCGGCGCTTACGGCGATGAGGTTCCGGATGCGGATGCTGCCCTCGTCCTTGCTGTCATGCGCGCCGAGCACATCGAGTGCAGCCGCCGCGTTGCGGTGCCGCAGGAGCTGCCGGTGCAGCAGCTGGCATCGGAAGGCGAACGCGGCCGGGATGCGCACACGCAGTCGTGGTCGACGTAGGAGCGTGGGTTCGAAGAGCTGACCTTCGGGCCCGTCCTGCAGCGCCGCGATGTCGTGCGGAATGCCGACGACGACGCAGCGATCAGGTTGTTCGCGCACGAAGCGCAGAGCCATCACGTTGTAGCTCCGCCAGATGCTCAATGCGCGGAACACTCGGCGGGTGCGTGCCAAGCGACGATGATTGGAGATGCGCATGCGATCCCGGCGCCGCAGCATGCTGTCAGCGACCGCGGCGGGGGAGCGCACGCAGATCACGAACGTCGTGTCGGGAAAGAGCCGCGCCCATTCTTGGAGGAACAGCGTCGCGCGCGGGTTCTTCCAGACCCATGGGCGATGTTGTTCGTACTTGTCGACGAGCGCCTGGGCCGTCGGGGCGAGCTCGTCCGGAATGGTCAGCACGTGCTCGCGAAGCTCGCGCAACCGCGGCGACAAGTCCCATGCCGTGTCGTAGTGCTCGAGCAGCTGTCGATGGAAGCGGTGGATCTCGGCGTCTTCGAAGTAACCCTTCGGGTTGTCGGGCTTCGCCTCCAACTGATCCGGCGCCAACCAGAAACCGTTCTGCGCGAACACCGATGCCACCAACGATGTGCTCGATCGATGCATCCCTGCGACGATCACGCCCTGCGACGGTGGCATGCGCGGAAACTTACCGGATGAAACTGATGGCTACCTGTGAGGTGCCTGGCAACGCTGGCAGGTCAGACGCGGGCCGCCTGCAGCGTGTATGACGCCGGCAGGCGCCATGGACGGTCGATCAATCGCCACTCGCCATGCTCGTCGCACTGCATCTGGCCCGGAAGCGCCTCCCACGGAACGCTGTCGTGCTCCTCGAGCATCGTCAGTTGCAACCCCGCTTGCATCAGCGCAGTGACGATCTGGCTGAGTCCGTGGTTCCACTCATGAGTGACGTTGTGCTCGAACACGGTGTCAGTGGCGACGTAGGTGCCGGGCTCGTCCACGACCAGCGGCTCGGCTTGCTCGAAGTAGCTGTATCCGATGACGAGCCGGTCGGTGCACGTGTCGTCGAGCGCCCACAAGACGGGATGTTGCTCGCGAATGAACAGCCGACCGCCCGGGCGAAGCAGCGACGCGACGACGGTTGCCAACGGCTGACGTCGGGTAGCCAGCAGAGGGCGCCGATGCCGGTATAGACGAAGTCGAAGGTCCCTGGGTCGACCGCGTTGGGTGCGTCGTACAGATCGCTTTCGACGAACGTCACGTCCAGGCCTAGTCGCTCGGCGAGCGCGCGGCCTTCCGCGAGAGCCGCGGGGGAGAAGTCGAGGCCGGTCATGTGTGCGCCGAGGCGCGCGAGCGACACCGTGTCGGTGCCGATGTGGCACTGCAGGTGGATGCCGCGTTGTCCGCGCACGTCGCCCAGCCGCGGCAGGTCGAACCGCACGACTCCCGACAGGTACGCCGGATCGGCGACCAGCTCGGCGATGCGATAGTCCGGCGACGCGGCATGGGCTGGAGCGCGCTCGTCCCAGCTGGCGCGATTGAGCTTCCGGTAGTCCTGCGACACAAACGCAATCTTGGCAGTGAGAATGGTTGGGTGCCGACGTTGCGCCTGACCCTCGCAGCAGGAGCGGCGGTGTGCTGCGTGCTCGCAGCGACCGGTTGTGCCTCCCGCGAGCGCACGTTCACCGAGCCGCCGGCGACGGCGACGGCGTCCCCGACGCCTGATCCGACGGTGACCATCGTGCGAACGGCGCACTCGTTGCGCGCTGGACAAGGCACTTCGTTGACCGCGCAGGCCGGCGTCAGCATGCGGCTCACGGCGTCGCGGCCGAGCGTGTCACGCACCCGGCTGTCGTCGTCGTACGGCTATGCCCCGGCGCGGGGTTACTACGTCACGTTCGTCGTCACCGTGGTCAACACCGGTTCGTCGCCGCTGACCATCGGCCCGACCAACTTCCATGTGCGCATCGCCGGTGAGGGTGTCGTGACGACGTACTCGGGCAACGCGCCGTACTCCGGCGCGTCCGAGCAGCTGGACGCGACCCAGCTCGACCCCGGTCAGTCGGTGCGCGGACCCGTCACCTTCGACGTACGCCGGCCGCACGGCGTCCTCAGCTACCTGCCCGACCGCTCGGCCGCCGTCAACTGGACCTTCTAGCTCGTCGGGCGGCAGCCGCTGGCGGGCGCCCGCTTTGGTTCGTCGACCTCGACGATCGCCGCCTCATGCGGCCGGGATGAGGCCGCGATCGTCAAGCTCGATGCACGCGGGCGGTAGCCGGGGATCGGGCGCGCCCAGGTCGTTGAGATCGACGAAGCGCACCTTTGGGGTGCGGTTGAAGGGTGCGGTTCGTGCATCTCAACGCACAACCTGGCCGATGTCAGCCGGTGACGGAGACGCCCGCGGCTCGGGCGATGGCGGCCGGGTTGGCCGGCGCGGCTGCCGGCGTGCGGAAGCAGCCCGCGGCGCGACCGACCAGTCGAAGTCCGGCGTCGTCGCCGCTGCCGTAGCCGGCCGGACTCCAGCTTCCGATGACCGGATACATCACCTGGGAGCGGAAGCTGACGTGACCCAAGCCGACCGCGTGCCCGAGCTCGTGCAACAGCAGAGTTCCGACCGACTCGCCGGCCTGGAAGCCCGACAGCAGCGGCACGCCGGTGCGCATGACGACTGCACCTTCGACGATGCGCAGCTCTGAGCCGGCGCTGGCCGACCAGCTCGCCGTGCCCGATCCCGCCTCGGTGCCGCTGAGCAGATTGGTCGCGGACCTCGGGGCCCAGGCGATGACGAGCTCCGCGGCGGTCTTCGCCCGCTGCTGTGCCGCGTCGAAGACGGATTTGTCGCCGCTCGGGTAGTGGATGACGGCATCGCGTGGGACGTAGGTGGTGGTGCCGAGGTAGCGGAAGCGAAGGCCGCTCGCGGCGGTGACCTTGGCCAGCGCCTCCTTGACGAGCGTGATGCGGCTGCTGTGGCCGGCCGCGTTGACGCGGTAGGTGATGTAGTGCGTGGTCGTGCCGGTGCTGGTGACCTGGCAGGGACTCCACCGTACGACGACGGAACGCCCGCTGTAGGGGTCGGCGGCGTGGTGGAGGGCGTATGTCAGCGTGGCCCAGGCCGGCGCCGGTGCGACGGTGGCGCCCACCATCAGGATGAGCCGCGCGGCAACACTGCCGGCAAGGCGGCGCATGTCGGCAACTATCGACGCGGCCGCGTCCGGATTAGATGATTTCGCCCGGGAATGGGCCGGAAATGGCTCGATCGGGCTATGACCCGGCCCTGGCAACGCCCAGAAAGCATTGTGCAGAGCGCGCCGGGGGTGCGTCGGGGGTTGACGCTTGTCACCGGATCGGGGGTGCTCGGCGCGCCCTGCCTCTTTATTGGACGGCGGCTGCCTGAACGCTTCCTGAAGCCACGGCGATCGGGGCACCGAGGAGGAGATCTGGGATGGCGAAGGCGTCGACGAGCAGGCGCGCGTGCGGTCGCAGTTCGCCGCACAGCTCGTTGACCGTGGAGATGACCGCCTTCGCACGGGCCGGCGTCAGCCGACCGTGCTCGAGGAACCAAGCTCGGTCCCGCTCGAGCATCGACATGACGTGCAGGTCGCAGACGAGATCCAGCAGCGCCTTGACCTCTTCGTCCTCGCAGCCCTCGATCGCGGCGGCGAACTCGTCCAGCACGATGCGGTCGATGTGCGCCCGGGCCGCTGCCAGCAGGTGGTCCTGGGTCGCGTTGAACACCTCGAACGGGTCGCCTCCGTCGCTGATGCCGGCGCGCAACCGCCGCGCCGCGCCCTCGAGCATGTGCTTCTCGCGCCACTCGAAGAGCGACAGCTGGTAGCCGCGGTCGCGCAGGCTTGCGTCCTCGTCGTGTCCGGGCACGGCGTCCAGCAGCCGCTGCAGGAGGGCGCGGCTACCGGTGCGTTCGATGACCGTCTCGACCACCTGGTCGGCGACGAAGCGCACTGTGCCGATCGTGTCGAGCTCGCCGAACTCGGCCTGGTAGTTGGTCAGCAAGGTTTTCGCGACGAGCTGCAACAGGACCGTGTTGTCGCCCTCGAACGTCGTGAAGACATCCGTGTCGGCCTTGAGCTGCGGAAGTCGGTTGACGGACAGGTAGCCGGCCCCGCCACAGGCCTCGCGGCAGGTCTGGATCGTGTGCGTTGCGTGCCATGTCGTCGTCGACTTGATGCCGGCAGCGAGCGTCTCGAGCTTGCGCCGGGCCAACTCGCTGTCGTCATCCTCCTCGTCGCCGTTGAACACTGCATGCAGGCGCGCCACCAGTGCCGTCTGCGCGAAATGAAGGGCGTACGTCGATGCGAGCGCGGGCAGCAGCCGGCGCTGATGCTGGAGGAAGTCCAGCAGAAGCACTTCGTTGTCGCTGCCCGGCGCTTTGAACTGTCGTCGCGTCAACGCGTAACGCACTGCGATCGTGAGCGCGGTCTTCGCCGCGCTCACGGCTGCGCCGGAGACGCTGATCCGGCCCTGCACCAGCGTGCCCAGCATCGTGAAGAACCGGCGCGTCTCGCTCTCGATCGGGCTGCTGTAGGTGCCGTCGACGTCGACGCTGCCATAGCGATCGAGCAGCGCGGTGCGAGGCACCCGCACCTGGTTGAAGGCGAGCCGGCCGTTGTCGACACCGTTGAGGCCGGCCTTGTGGCCGCAGTCCTCGATGCTCACGCCCGCGCAAGGCTTGCCACCGGCCTCGCGAATCGGCACGAAGAACGCGTGCACGCCGCGGCTCTCGTCTTGCGTGACCAGCTGGGCGAACACGACGGCGGCCTGACCGTGCCGCGCGGCGTTTCCGATGTAGTCCTTGCGGGCGTCGTCGTCCGGAGTGTGAAGGACGAACTCTTCACTGCCCGGGTCGTACGTCGCTGTCGTGCGGATCGACTGCACGTCCGAGCCGTGACCGGTCTCGGTCATGGCGAAGCAGCCGATCAGGTCCAGATCCATGATGCGTTCGAGGTACGCGCTGCGATGCTGCTCGGTGCCGAGATGGTTGATCGCGCCGCCGAACAGGCCCCACTGCACGCCGGTCTTGACGAGGAGCGAGAGGTCGCCGAGCGCCTGCGTCTCGAACGCCGTGATGGCCGCGCCCACCTCCTGCTCGCCGCCGTATTCCTTCGGGAACAGGAAGCGCGGCCCTGGAGTGGTCGCGATCGCCCGAGCTTGTTCGAGGACCCGTTCGCGGTGATCGTCGACAGACAGGTCGAAAACGGGTGCAAAGAGGGGATCGCACAACGCCTCGCGTACCTGCTCGCGCACCCAGGACCAGCGCCCACCCAGCACTCGCTGGAGTGACTCCGCATCTGTCACGGCAAGACGTTGCCCTTTACCGCGCATGTAAAAACGCCGCCCGACCGGAGTCGGGCGGCGTTTTTCGTCGACGGTGCCGTCAGGACAGATGACCGTTTGGCGGCGGCATCAACACGTCCTGCGGAGCCTCCGAGGTCGCAGGTAGTGCTGGAGCGGGCGCCGGGACCTCGATCGGCGGTACCGCTGGAGAGCCGCTGCGGCCGCGAGAGCCGCCGGTCGACTTCCGGGCGGTCGATCGCTTGGCCGTGCGCTTGCGCGCGGTGGACTTGCGGGCGGTTGTCCGCTTGGCGGTCGACTTGCGTGCCGCCGTCTTCTTGGCGGTCGACTTGCGCGCGGTGGTCTTCTTGGCGGTGCGCTTTGCGCCAGCGCGCTTGGCTGTCGACTTGCGTGCAGTGGTCTTCTTGGCGGTGCGCTTTGCAGCTGTGCGCTTTGCGCCGGCGCGCTTGGCAGTCGACTTGCGTGCAGTGGTCTTCTTGGCGGTGCGCTTTGCTGCTGTGCGCTTCGCTGTCGACTTGCGTGCAGTGGTCTTCTTGGCGGTCGACTTGCGCGCGGTCGACTTCTTCGCCGTTGCGCGCTTGGCAGTCTTCTTGGCGGTGCTCTTGCGTGCCGTTGACTTGCGAGCAGTCGTCTTCTTGGCGGTGCCCTTACGCGCTGTCGACTTCTTGGCCGTGGTCCGCTTTGCGGTCGCTTTCTTGGCCGTCGACTTGCGCGCAGTGGTCCGCTTCGCCGCTGCTGGTGCCACGTTGGCCCCCTAGCCACTCGAGGAACGGAACTCGTTCTGTGCGCAATGCTGACACCACTTCCACACGCATTTCCACATCCGACGCAATGTTTTGTTGCGCGTGTCGCGCACGCACTGCAAGCCCTTCGGTCGCACTTTTGTGTTGCATCGATCGCGCGACATCATGAAAACACTTGCAACGCAACGGTTTCTCGTGCGACGCGCAACGTATGCGTCGCGCTGTGTCGACGCAAGCGCAGCGGAAGTGCGTCGAAAAAAAAATTTGCAAAAAGGTGCGCAGCGCGCGTCAGTTACCGAGGTTTGGAAGCTTCGTTGGGTATGAGTCAGGCGACGACGACGGCGATGGCGACGACGTTGGCGTCGGTTGTGACGTCGCCGCAGGTGCCTTCGTCGACGTCGATGTCGGCGTCGGTGTGGCCGGTGCGGACGGCTGCGTGTGATGGTGCGGCGGTGCTGATGCCTGCCAGTACGACGGTGACGACGTCGGCTGCGACGACGGCGAAACCGGCGGTGTGAGCTTCGCGAGTTGCGCAGCCAGCTGGCGCGACTCTGCCAGCACGACACTGGAACCCGGCGGCTGCTTCTTCAGCAACAACGCCTGCTCGAGCTGGAGCAGTTGCGCGACCTCGCCGACCTGGCTCGGGTCATTGGATGAATCGGCGAGCATTGCCGCGATCTGTGTGTGCAGTGCCTTGGCGACGCTGATGACCTGCGATGCGCTCGGCTCGCCGTTGAGCACCGCCTCGAACTGATGGAACGTCGAGGTCACCGGAGCGGATGCGTGGATGCCCGCCGGCGACGCGCCGTTGCCGGAATGACCCGGGACAGAGATGAGACCGGCAGCCGCAGCGGCCGACAGCGCAACCGCACCAACAAGAGGTATGGCCGGCAGCGAGACCAGTGCCCGGCGGCGCCAGTGGCGAACCGGTCCGGCCGCCACTGCTGGCATGGCCGGCGCCGGCAGCGGCTCGTCGCCGAGCGCTGCGAGCCGACGACGGGCGAGTTGCACGAACGCCGCCACGTCGCGCTGGTCGGCCTCGATGATGTCGGCAGCAAGATCGTCCGCGCCCGCGTCGGCAGCGCTAGCGGCGGCGGTGAGGTCCATGGCGAGGGTCAGCCGGAGGTCGCGCATGTCGTCGAGCAGCTCCGACAGCGCCTCGGGGTAGGGCTCGGTCGGGGCCGGTTCGACCGGCACGGCCGGGGGCAACGCACGGCCGTGGGCCGTTCGCCACCATCTCCCGTGCACTGTCGGCTCCCCTCGAACTACCTCTAGGGACCGTGCTTCGCCACCGCGAGGCCAACTCCTGCCGCTTCTCGGCCCGCTTTCCGGCTACCCAGGCTCGGCTGACACCATGCCCGGCGTGACCATCCTTGCCTTCCTCGGCGGCACCGGCGACCAAGGTCGCGGCCTCGCCCGCCGTTTTGCTCTCGCCGGCCACGAGGTCGTGCTCGGATCGCGCTCATCCGAGCGGGCCGCCGCCGCAGCGGCCAGCGTGGCCGAGACCGTGCCCGAGGCCGCTGCGGTGCGTGGCGGGACCAACGCGGAGGCGGCCGCCGCCGGCGAGATCGTCGTCGCAGCGGTGCCCTATGAAGGCCATGCCGCGCTCCTCGCGGACCTTGTCGCGCCGCTCGCGGGCAAGATCCTGGTCGACTGCGTCAATCCACTGGGGTTCGACGAGCGCGGTGCCTACGCGCTCGACGTGGCCGAAGGCAGTGCGGCCGAGCAGGCCGCCGCCCTGTTGCCGGACAGCACCGTCGTCGCGGCCTTCCATCACGTGAGCGCCGTGTTGTTGCTCGACCCGAGCGTGGACACCGTCGACACCGACGTGCTCGTGCTCGGCGACGACCGGGCGGCGACCGACACCGTGCAGGCGCTGGTGGCCGACATCAAAGGGATGCGCGGCATCTACGCCGGCCGGCTGCGCAACTCCCGCCAGGTCGAGGCACTGACCGCCAACCTCATCTCCGTCAACCGCCGATACAAGGCGCACGCCGGTCTGCGTGTCACCGACGTTTGACGACGACCTCGGGCGCGACGTGCGGGTGCCGCCGCACGTCGGCCGCGTCGTTTCGCTGGTCCCGTCGCTGACCGAGGCCATCGCGGTCACGGCACCAGGTCTGCTCGTCGGCGCGACCAACTGGTGCACCCACCCGTCAGAGTTGTCCGTCACGAGGGTGCGCGGCACCAAGAATCCGGACGTCGAGCTCGTCATCGCCCTGCAACCTGACATCGTCGTCGCCAACGACGAGGAGAACCGCGTCGCCGACCTCGACCTGCTGCGCGCAGCCGGAGTGCCGGTGTGGGTCACCGCGCCGACGACACTTCCGAGCGCGCTCTCCTCGCTGGATCGGATGCTCCGGTTGGCGTGCGGCCTCGCTCGGCCTCGCTGGCTCGACGAGGCCGACGACGTGTGGCGTTCGTCGTACGACGGACCCCGCCGCCGTGCCGTCGTACCGATCTGGCGGCGGCCATGGATGACCCTCGGTCGTGACACGTTCGCCGGAGACCTGCTGGCCCGCCTCGGGGTCGACAACGTGCTCGCCGCTTCGCCGGATCGTTATCCGCGCGTCGATCTGGCGACGTTGCCGGCGCATGACCTCGTCGTCTTGCCGGACGAGCCCTACGCTTTCTCGCCTTCGGATGGTCCGGAAGCGTTTCCGAATGTCGAGGTGCGCTGCGTGAGTGGCCGGCATCTCACGTGGTACGGGCCGTCGTTGGTCGAGGCACGTCAGCTGTTGAACGCGCAGCTGCGCGGCGAGGACAGCTACTCGTAGGAGTGCTCGGGGCCCGGGTAGGCCCCGCGGTTGACCTCGTCGGCATAGGCGCGGGCAGCGTCGGCGAGGGCAGCCCGCAAGTTGGCGAACCGCTTGACGAACTTCGGAGCCGGACCGTCGTTGAGTCCGGCCATGTCCTGCCAGACCATGACTTGCGCGTCACAGTCCGCGCCCGCACCGATGCCGATGGTCGGGATGCGCAGCTCTTTCGTCACTTGGCCGGCGACGTCGGCGGGAACCATTTCCAGTACGACGGCGAACGCTCCCGCCTCTTGTAGGGCGAGTGCATCGGCGATCAGCCGCTCGGCCGATTCGCCGCGTCCTTGCACGCGATAACCGCCGAGCCCGTGTTCACTTTGTGGGGTGAAGCCGATGTGAGCCATGACCGGCACCCCGGCGCTGACGATTGCCTGCACCTGCGGGGTGACGGCTCGTCCGCCCTCGAGCTTGACCGCGTGCGCGTCGCCTTCCTTCATGAACCGCACCGCCGTGTGCAGCGCCTGACCTGCCGACTCCTGGTAGGAGCCGAACGGAAGGTCGGCGACGACCAGCGCCCGCCGGGTCGAGCGCGTCACGGCCCGCACGAGCGGCAACAGCTCGTCCACGGTCACCGGCAGGGTGCTGTCATAGCCGTAGACGTTGTTGGCTGCCGAGTCGCCGACGAGCAGCACTGGGATGCCGACCTCGTCGAAGATCGCAGCGGCGTACTGGTCGTAGGCGGTCAGCATCGCCCAGCGCTCGCCCCGGTCCTTGAGCGCTTGCAGGTGGTTGATGCGCACCCGGCGCAGCGTCTCGCCACTGCGCGGGGAGCCGTAGGGGCTGAGCCCTTCGGACTCGGTCACGCGTCAAGTGTGCACCGTGCGGCCGGGGCGGGCGCAACCCTCGTGGTGAACGGTCGTTAGGAGGGTTGTGGCAGGCGTCGCGCCCCGACCGTTGCCGCGGCTGCCACAGCTGGACGGGCTGCGCGCGATCGCGGTCTCGATGGTCGTGCTCGCACACATCGGGTTCCTGCTGCACATGCCCTTCGGCACCCGGAAGGCGCTGAGCCCGGTCATCGAGGCCGACGGCGTCGAGCTGTTCTTCGTGCTGAGTGGCTACCTGATCACGACAATCCTCGTCCGCGAACGCGGTCGCAGCGGCCGGATGAGCCTTCGGGCGTTCTACCTGCGCCGGGTGTTGCGCATCGCGCCCGCGTTCTATGTCTTCTTGGTCGCGGTCGCGATCCTGGCCGCGACCGGGCATGCGGCGGTCTCGCCGCTCGCCTTGCTCGCGTCTGCGGCCTATCTGTGGGACTACTCGCCGCACGTGGTGCCGTGGATCCAGCACACCTGGTCACTCGCCGTGGAGGAGCAGTTCTACCTGCTCTGGCCATTGCTTCTCGCGCGGAGCCGGCCGCGATTCGCCGCTGCCGCGTGCGTCGTTGGCATGGTGGCGGCGCCGGTGTTGCGCTGGACGACGTACGGCGCGATCTCGTCGATCAACCCGGGCAACCCTGCGCATACGCGCGCGGATGCCTTGCTGGTCGGCTGCCTCCTCGCGCTGCTGCCGGCGCTGAAGAGCCGAGGCATCGATCGAGCGCTGCACATCGTGCATCGGCTGCATCTGGATCAACTCGGCGGCGTGCTCTATCTCGTGGCGATCCCGTATCTGTTGTCGCCGTACATCTTCACGACCATCCCGGGCCGGGTGCGCTTCACCGTCGGGTTGAGTCTCGAGGCGGTCCTGGGCGCACTGCTGGTGCACGCGCTCGTCTCCCGCGAGCGGTGGGTGCTCTCGCGGGTGCTTTCCCGCGCGCCGCTGCGACCGCTCGGAGTGATCTCCTACAGCGTCTATCTCTGGCAAGAGCCATTTCTCCTGCCCACAACTCACCTGCCGATGGCCGGGCGGGTAGCCGGAATCCTGGCCACGGCGACGGCGAGTTATTGGTTGATCGAGCGGCCGTTCCTGCGCCTCAAGCGGCGCTTCGAGCGCGGCGGACATCAGTCATCGCCAAGCCGGCGACGGCTGCAAATGCCGGCCCGGCTGCGAGATCGCTTCGCCTTGGCGACCGCGCTGTTGACGGTCGGTGCCGCGCTGCTGCGGGTCGACGTCGTCATCATGACGCGTCACTCCTACCGGCTGTCCGGGGACGCGATCGACTATCAGCGGCTGGCGTTGTCGTTGCTGCACGGTCACGGCTTCGGGGTCTCGCACTTTGCTGCCGCCGGCGGCCCGACGGCGCTGCGACCGCCGGGGTTTCCGCTCTGGCTTGCCGGCATCGAAGGCGTCACCGGTGGTCATGTGCTTGCGGCGCGGTTGGCGGACGCGATCGTCGGAGCGGCGGTGGTGCCGCTGATCGTGATCCTCGCGCGCCGACTGGGCGGGTCGCGCGTGGTCTCGCTCGCGGCCGGCGCCATCGTCGCGGTCCTGCCTCAGATGTTGCTGGTGTCGCAGTCGCTGATGAGTGAGGCAGTCTTCGTGCCGCTGTCGCTCGCAGCCGTCGTCGCCGCCATGGAGTTCCGACACGACGGACGCGGTCGATGGCTGGTCGCCGCGGGTGTCGCTCTCGGTTTGGCCGTCATCACGAGGCCGGCAGGGGTCGTCTTGTGTGTGCCGGTGCTGCTTCTCGCGGCGACCCGGGCCAGGCAATGGCGTCGCCAGCTCCCGGCCGCTGGGCTCGCGGTGGCGCTTGCCGTTGCGCCGGCGCTCGCTTGGGAAGTGCGAACGATGCACGACCTGCACGCGGCCGTGCCACTAACGACTCAGAGTGGATATCTGCTCGCCGGCACCTATAACGCCACCTCGGCTGCACAGAAGCAGCAGCCCGGGGTGTGGTTGCCGGCGTCGTTCGATCCGCACGACGCCTCGCTGATCGCGGCGCACCCGACCGCGGCGGAGCCGCAGACGTCGACCTTGTTGCAGACGGCTGCGTTGGACTACCTGCGCGATCATCCGGGCTACGTCGTGACCGTCGCGGCGCACAACTCGCTGCGACTCGCCGACTTGACCGATCCGTCGTTCGTGCGGGCCGTGAACCGTAGCGAGTTCGGCATCGGGGGAGTCCTCGACGGTGCTGAACAAGTCACGACACTGATGCTTCTGGTTGCGGCCGCGTGCGGCATCGCCCGCGGCGCGCTGCGCCGATGGCCGGCCGCGATCTGGCTCGCTCCGTTGCTTCTCGTTCTGGTGACGATCCCGGTGCAGAGCTTCACTCGCTTCCGGGCGCCCGCGGATCCCTACCTGGTGCTGCTGGCCGTCGGTGTCGGTGTCGCCGCCCGTGGACGTCGTGATCGGCTCCGTCCGGCTGAGCAGGTCGCCCCCTCGCAGCGGCCGCCGCTGGA
>DASSEQ010000291.1:0-36350 GCA_035695245.1 Mycobacteriales bacterium
CGCCGGCGCATTCAGCCGACACGGTGACCTTCGAGATCGTCCGTTTAGCGGATTGATGGCACAAATTCGGGCGTTCAGGTCGATTCTGTGCGCGAACTCCACGGCCTTGGCTCATGCGGCGGCCCATCGTTTTCCGCGGCAATACTCAACTGCCACCAACCGACGTCGTGCCAAGCGCCGTTCTTGAAGCCGACACGGTGATAGACGCCGACGAGGGTGAACCCCATGGCCTCGTGCAGACCGACGCTGGCGGGGTTCGGCAACGTGATGCCGGCGTAAGCGCGGACGTAGCCGAGGTCACGTAACAACGAGAGCAGCTGCGTGTAGAGCGCCCGTCCGGTGCCACGCCGCTTCTCGGTTGCCGCGAGGTAGACGGAGACGTCGACGGCCCATCGGTACGCCGCTCGCGACCGGTGCGGACCGGCATAGGCGTAGCCGACGACACCCGATTCACCAACCGCTACCAGCCACGGCAACGCAGCCGCCGTCATGCGCGCCGCGATCTCGACCGCAGACGGTGCGACCTCCTCGAACGAGATGACCGAGTCCTCGACGTACGGCCGGTAGATCGCGGCGATCGACGGCGCGTCCGCGGTCGTGGCCGCCCGGATCGCGACCGCCGTCGTGGTCATGCGCCAACGGTAGAAGGCGTTTATTACGCGGGCGTGACGCAGTGGGCCGCGAGGACGATGATGGCATCGGAGACCAGAACGGTGCCCGACGAGATCGACCGCATCGAGTCGCCGCAGTCGCGGCGTGCGCCGCGGCGCCTCCTGACCGTGACTGTCGGCGTGGTCGCCCTCGGACTCGTCTTGGCGCACGGCTGGCCCACCGCCGGACGCCAACACCCGCATCCGAAGGCAGCACCAGCCATCGCAACCTCGACGCCACCCGCCCAAGTCTCGACAAGCCCGGCCGCCCGAACCGCCGACTACGGATCGGTGTTCCTCGAGCCCTTGGCGCAGTGCCTGCAAACGGACCACCGGCGGCACATTCGGGTCGCCCTTGCGGTGACCAACCTGACGACCGCACGGCTGCGCCTGATCACCGCGACGCTCGCCTCGTCTCCCAGCGGTTTGCACCTCGCCGCCGTACGGTTCTGGACCGGACCCTGCGGCGCGTCAGTCGTGCCGAACACTCCGACGCTGCCGCCGTCGGGTCATGTCGTCGTCGCGTTCACGCTTGATGTCGGCCCGAGCTGCCCCGCCGGGTCGGTCGTCACCGCCCGCATCACCTTCACCGCGCACGGCCGCCGGCTGCAGACCGAGTCACCCGACCTGGTCGACCTCACCCGCCTCGGCTTCGCCCAGTGCGCACACGGGTAGATCCCGCGCGCCGCTGAGGTCAGCCGCAGGTGCCCGGCGGGCAGGGTTCGCCGAGCACGCTGACGTTGCCGTCGTCCGAGTGCGCACGAATGTGGAAGATCCAGTCCGGGTCGACCTTGATGCCGCGGACCGTCACCGTGCCGTTGTCGGTGTCGGCCTGGACGGCGTACCTCGGCAGACCCGAGTACTTGCCGTAACGCGAGATCACCGTCACATCGCCGTTGCCGGAAGTCGCCGTGACATTGAAGTAGCTGCCTCCGTCGAGGCTGATGGAGCCGGAGCCGGTCGCCCAGGTCGCGGTGGTGATCGCGGCACGGTTGTTGATGAGGTTTCCTTGGTCGGTATGAGCGACGAGATGGGCGATCTCGCCGTCAGCAAAGCGCATGTCGCCCGTACCGGCGCGCACGGACATGCCCCGCACGTCCATATCGCTGACGCTGATGTTGCCCTTACCCGTGCTCGCGGTGGCCTCCACCGTGTAAAGGCCGTCGAGGGTGATGTCACCGGAATCGGTCGACGCATCGAGCCGCACCCACGACGCGTGTGGCAGGTAGGCGTAGGCGCTTGCCGTGATGCTGCCGGTCCCGGTCGTCAGCGTCGCGGCGTGGCCGACGTGGATCCGGGTGCCCACGATGTTGCCCACATCGGTGGCAGCGGAGAGGTGCGGCGCGAAGACGTCGCGCATGTTGATGTCGCCATTGCCTGAGTGCAGCTGCAGGTCGCCGTGCGTCTTGACTACCGTCACACCGCTAGAGCCGCTGTCCGCGTTCACCGAAACCACACCGGGCAGCGTCACCGAGATGTCGTCGACGCACTCGTTGACAGTGTTGCCAGGATCGACCGACGCCGGACCAACCGTCTCGGTCGCATCACAGCTGGCGGTCACCGTCAGCACACCGCGGGAGACGGCGACATGCACCGTCGGCTGCCGCAGGTTCCACTCCTCGTGCGCCTGGACCGCAGCCTTCTGGCCGGCAGTCACGGTGATGTGCCCGAGATCGGCGGTGATTCGGGCTGCGCTGAAAGCAGAGTTGACCGGAAAAGACAGGGCGGCAGAATGCAGTGGCGGCACCAGACCGGCGTGCGCCGAACCCGCGACGAGCACGGCTAGAGTCGCCGCACCGACCACCAACGCCCGCCGCACGTCCCACCCCCGACCCCGATGTCTGCAGGGTCAGGTGTTCGGCATCAGCTAGGCGATGTCCTGCCGGTCAGGGCTGCTTGCGGGCGCGACTGGGCTGCACGCGCATCGGCTCGCCGTCCATCTTCGGATAGTTCGGCGGGTACGGCGCCTCCCCCAATCCGTGTTCACGCTCGTCCCGCTCGGACCACTCGAGCAACGGCGTGATGTCGTAGTGCACGTCGTCGATCCCGGCATGCAGGTCACCAAGCGCCGCGAAGCGCGCCGGCATCGTCGCGATCGTGAAGTCCTCGGTCTCGACATCGGGCAGCTCGTCCCAGGTGACCGGCGCCGACACCGGCCCGTGCGGCAACCCGCGCAACGAGTACGCCGCCGCGATCGTCCGATCCTTGGCGTTCTGGTTGAAATCCAGAAAGACCTTCTCGCCGCGCTCCTCCTTCCACCAGGCGGTCGTGGCCTGGTCGGGCATGCGCCGCTCGACCTCGCGAGCAAACGCGAGCGCCGCCCGCCGCACCTCCTTGAAACCGAAGTCCGGCTTTATCCGCACATAGATGTGCACGCCGCGGTTGCCCGACGTCTTCGGCCACCCGGTCCAGCCCAGCTCGTCGAGCACTTCGTGGACGACGACCGCGACCCGCTTGGCGTCGGAGAAGTCGGTCCCCGGCTGCGGGTCGAGGTCGATGCGCAGCTCGTCCGGCTGCTCGACCGCGAACTTGCGCGTGTGCCAGGGGTGGAACTCGACCGTCGACATCTGCACCGCCCAGACGACGCAGCCGAGCTCGGACACACAGAGCTCGTCCGCAGTGCGCCCGGACGGGAACGACACCTCGACTGTGTGCACCCAGTCGGGGGCGCCCTTCGGCAGCCGCTTCTGGTAGATCTTCTCGCCGCCGACGCCCTCGGGGTAGCGGTGCAGCATGCACGGACGGTCACGCAACGCGCGCACAATCCCGTCGCCGACCGCGATGTAGTAGTTGGCGACGTCGAGCTTGGTCTCGCCGCGCGTCGGAAGATAGACCCGATCCGGGTTGGTGATCCGGACGGTGCGTCCAGCGACGTCCAGGTCGACGAACGGCGACGCCATGGCCTAACGATGTCAGATCCGCCGGGCCATGGCGTCGTCAAATCGACGCAACTACGCGATGGTGAGGTTACCGCCCTTCAGCGGCCCGGACGCGGACCACGAGAACCCGTTGGGGCCGGCGACGCTGATCGAGATGGTGTCCGGGGTCTTGTTGCGGCCTCCGCCTTGCCCGTTGTCGGTCGCAGTGACGGTGTAGCTGTAGCCACTGACCCCGTTCCAGTTGCCGGTGCCGCTCCAGGTGGCCGTGTTGCCGGTGCGGCTGTAGGACGTGACAGCCGAGCTGTGGAAGTGGGTTCCACCCGCGAGGTTGACCTGGATGGCGCCGCTCAGGGCTCCGTCGACGCTGAGCGCGTTGAACCCGAAGGACACGCGGCCATTGTCGACGATGAAACCGCCACCAGTAGCGCTGGCGTTGGCCGGTGCTACGACAACGATCAGTGAGGACGAGTCGCTGCCTGTTGCTCCATCACCGTCCGTCGCCGTCACCGAGACGTTGTACGGGTTGACCGAGGCGTAACTGTGGGTGTCCGAGCAGACCGTGCCACTCATGGTCCCGGCCTCAACCGTGCCGTCGCCCCAATCCACCGAACACGTTGGTGCGTCAGCGGCGTTGGTGCCAGGATCCGTGACCGATGCATTCACGGTCACCGGCGTGCCCGGCGCGACGCTCGTGCCTGTGCTCGGCGACGTGATCGACACCGTAGGCGCCACGTTCGACACGGTCAGACTCGCGGTGTCGGTCACTGCTGTGTTGACACCGTCACTCACACTCAGCGTGAGGGTCCAGGAGCCTTCGTCGTTGCAGGTCACCGTTGTCGAGAGCGACGTTGCGGATCCGAAGGAGCAGGTGGCGCCCGCGTCGTTGCCTGCTGCTCCCAGCGCGGACCACAAGTAGTTCAGAGAGTCTTGATCGGCGTCGCTCGCCGTGCCGGCAATGGCGATCGAAGAGCCCTCGTGGCCGGGATACGGCCCGTTCGCGTCCACCGTCGGCGGTGAATTCACTGCAGTTACGGTGATCGTCACCGTCGCTGGCGTCGAGTCGAGACCAGTCACAGTGTCGTGCGCGTGATAGGTGAACGAGTCGGTGCCGACGTATCCCGCGTCGGGTGTGTAGGTGTACGAGCCGTCGGAGTTGAGTGTCAGAGTGCCGTGACTCGGATCGGTATCCTTCACGGCCGTCATGGCGTCGCCGTTCGGCGCCGAATCGTTGCCCAACACACCTGGCGCAGTCGCGTCGAGCTCTGTGTTCTCAGGCGTGGTGTTTGTGTCATCAACAGCCGTCGGCGGGGTGTTCGAGACGGCGCCGTTGACGACACTGAAGACGTAGCGGCCAAGCTGGGTTGAGTTCAGCGAGTTCGTGGCCAAAGCATCCGGGCCACCATCGATGAATGAACCCGGGACTCCGGAGCCAGTCAGTTCGAAGTCAGAGTCCGAGCCATTGGAGTATCCGACTCGCGCCGAGCTCCCACCCAGACCATCAGTGCCGCCGCTAACGTCTCCGGTCTCCCACTGGATAGAGCCATAGTTGAAGATGATCGTGAAGTTGTCGCCTGTGCTGTTAGAGGCGCCGTTGTCGACCAGAAGCAGCTCGAAGCTGTTCAGCTTGTCGGTCTCCGAGTCGTAATAGCCGACCTGAGGCCACTCGACACAGAACGCCGAAGCGCCGCCGAATGTCGTCTGGCCATACGTCACGACGCCAGACGTAGCTCCGCGCGTATCAACGTCGCCAAAGAATGGCGCGATGATCACGCTGCTCGTGTTCAGCAGGGGGAAAGGTGTGAACGTAGACAATGCTTGGTCAAACGTCACGTTGCCGTTGTTGTTGACGTACAACTGTGTGTAGGTGTTGCCGAAGAAGTTGACCGGGAAGCCTATGTCGACGAGACCGGTTGAGTCGTCGTCGTTTGCGGGCAGTGTGTTTGCGCTACAGCCTGCGGAGTCGACGATAGCTCCCGAGTCCGCGGCTGCCAGCGGCAGGAGCCCGGTCGTGACACTGCCTACCAGCAATCCTACCGTCGCCAGTGCGGTCAGTCGTGTGCGCGAAAGCATCTCATGCCCCCGTCCCCGTCCCCGTGAATGGCGCCGTAGTCCCCCGACGATGCCGACTACGACGTGGCGTAGATGCATCGCAGCGTCGACCTCGTGATCAACCGTCACAATCGCCCGGAGTGATCAAAGCGCGTTGAGAGATCTCAACGTCACCTCGCGCAGCAACGCCGGATGCTGGGCCAGCATCCGGCGTTGCGAGGACGAGAAATTCAGGCCTTGGTGCGCGCACGCGAACGCGGCGCGGTTTCCTCCGAGGTGCGGGCGGCCGGGATCTCGGCCGGCAGAACGATCTCGGCCGGACGGCCGAGGTAGATGTAGGTGTAGCCGGCGATGACGAGGGTCAGCAGCCCGCTCGCGAGGAACGCGGGCCAGGACAGGAAGCCTGTGCCGGCCGCGACGCCGACGACCACGGTGATGACACCGAGCGGCATCGGGTAGGACTTCGTGCGCAGCATCGCGGCACCCATGCTCA
Source organism: Mycobacteriales bacterium (assembly GCA_035695245.1). Classification (GTDB taxonomy): domain Bacteria; phylum Actinomycetota; class Actinomycetes; order JAFAQI01; family JAFAQI01; genus DASSEQ01. The sequence goes on from DASSEQ010000291.1 coordinate 6,072, forward strand.
CGTTTGCCACCAACAGGCCGGCGAAGAGCATGAAGCCGAACGCGTCGTCCTGCAGGTAGTTCAGCGCCTGCGCAGCGCCCGGTGACAGAGCCGTGGTGTGGTCGGTCAGCGTGTAGCTGAGGCCGGCGCCGAGCATGAACCCGGCCGCCATGATGCCGCCGCCGATGACGGTCGTCATGGCGAGCACCTGGGCGCCGCACCGGCGCAGATAGCCGGCGACGCTGGTGAAGAAGAGCACCGCCAACGCGCCCGCATAGGTGAACAGGTAGGACTGGGCGATCGCCGCGGTGTGGTGGTTGTGGTACCACTGCACGACGCGAGCGGCGCTGTCCTTGACGTCCGGACTTGTGCCAAGGGCGAGCGCGAGCACTGTGACAGCGACCATGACGACCCCGGACAATGGGGCGAGTCGCTTGAACCGGTCGACCATCGTGAACCTCCCGAGCGGGACAGTTGGATCGAACGTGACAAAGCAATTACGCACCGTCGCCGTTCATCTCGCCATGGCACGATCGGGCTATGACGCAACGCGTGGAGAAGACCGACGAGGAGTGGCGGAGCGAGCTGTCACCCGATGAGTACGCCGTGCTCCGGCAAGCCGCGACCGAGCGGCCGTGGACCGGCGAGCTGCTCGAGGAGAAGCGGACAGGTGTCTACCGCTGCCGCGCCTGCAACGCCGAATTGTTCCGTTCGGATACGAAGTTCGACTCGCATTGCGGCTGGCCGTCGTTCTTCGACCCGTCGACGACGGATGCGGTGACCTTGTCGGACGACCGCACGCTCGGGATGGTGCGCACCGAGGTGCGTTGCGCCACGTGCGGCTCCCATCTGGGGCACGTCTTCGACGATGCGCCACAGACGCCGACCGGCGACCGCTACTGCATGAACTCCATAGCGCTGACGTTCGAGCCGAACGCCTAGCCGTTGTCCGTCGCCGGCGCCCGCTTCGCGGCTCAGTTGCTGGGCGAGGAGAAGGCGACCAGCGTCCAGAGCGTCGTCGAGCGGCTGCTCGCCGTGCAGGCGCAGGACCAGCGCGGGTTCCGACTCGCGATCCGCGCCCGTGCCCGCGGAGTTCACGTGAGCGACGTCAACGCCGCGCTCAACGAGGGCACCGTCGTCGTCAGCTGGTTCAACCGCGGAACGTTGCACCTGGTCGCGCGCGAGGACTACTGGTGGCTGCACGCGCTCACAACTCCTCAGCTGATGACGGGTTGCCGTTACCGGCTGAAGCGGGCGGGTGTCGATGCCGCCGCAGCAGATAGAGCCGTCACCGCGATCGACCGGGCGCTTGACGGTGGGCCGTTGACACGTGCCGAGCTGCGCGAACACGTTGCCGATGCGCACGTGCAAGCCGGGCCGGCGTTCCCGCTCATCTTGTTCCTTGCCTCGATCCGCGGCCTTGTCGTTCGCGGTCCGATGCGGGGCGGCGAGCAGGCGATCGTTCGCGTCCGCGACTGGCTCGGCGAGGCGCCGGCGTACGACCGCGAATCCGCGCTCGTCGAACTCGCCCGTCGCTACCTTCGCGGGCATCCGTACGCCGATGACCGTGACCTCGCTCGCTGGGCGAACCTGCCGCTCACCGAGGCGCGGCGCGGACTGGCGTCGTGCAGCGCGGTTCAACCGCCGGCGACGGGCATTTTGCCGCCGCCGCGGTTGCTCGGCGCGTACGAGCCGGCGCTGCTGGGCTGGCGCGACCGGTCGTGGATCCTCCCGGACGCTGTGCAGGCTCAGCGGCTCGTCACCGACAACGGCATCTTTCGCCCGTTCCTGCTCGTCGACGGTGTCGCCGCCGGCACCTGGAAGCTGGCCAAGACCGAGGTGACCGTCGCGCCGTTCGCTGGTCTGTCGGACGAGGTCATGGCGGAGGTGCAGGCGGATGCCGCCGCCGTCGAGGCTTTCTTGCGCGAGCGTCAGCCCACAGGCACGTAGGACTGCTGGCGGCCGGAGCGGAAGGCGAGCACGCCGGCCACCACGCAGATCAGCTCACTCGTGCTGGCAACGACGTCGAGTGCGCCAACGCCCTCGGTCGAGCCGGCGTCGGGCCCCAGCGGGATGGCGATGGTCCGTGTCACGAGCCAAAGCAAGACGACTGCCGCATTGCCGGCGACGCCGGCGGCGAACAAGACCCGGTGCGGCCGCACGATCATCAGCAACGCCCAGGCGAGCTGGGTGCTGGCGACGACGAGGAAGAAGAACCCGTAGATGAACGCCTCGCCGAAGTGCTCCGGCATCACCCGGAAGTGAATCGCCGAGGCACCGATAGCACCGATCGCACTCGTGCGGACTGCCCATGTGAGCAGCGGACGCTGCGTCTTCGCCGCGACGGTGCGCCCGTTAGCGCGCCGCCGTTCGCGGATGTCGAAGACGGCAGCGACGCCGAGGGTGCCGACGATGAAGGCGACTGCCTCCAACGTGTGCGCGAGATGCGTCTGGACGATGTTGCTAGCAGCGAGAGTCACGCAATTTCTCCTGACCATGCCGCGGGCGACATGGCGTCGTAGCTGGTTCGGCGCGGCATCGGCACCGGGCAGTCGGCACCACCGAGGCTGGCCGCAAGCAACGCGCTGAGCGCGACCGGCGACATGGGACGACCGAGCAGGTAACCCTGCGCCTGGTCGCTCTTCATCGACTTGAGCGCATTGAGCTGCTGTTCCGTCTCGGTGCCTTCAGCCGTGACGCGCATGCCCAGCGCATGGGCGAGCTCGATGATGGCGAGCACGATCTGGCTGTTCGGGCTGTCCTGGACGAGGTCACCGATGAACGACCGGTCGATCTTCACGGAAGTGACCGGCAGCTCCTTCAGGTAACTCAGCGAGGAGTAGCCGGTGCCGAAGTCGTCCAGCGCCAGCGAGACGCCGAGCGTGCGCAACGCATTGAGAATCGGCATCGTCGCATCGAAGTCCTTGATCACCGAACCCTCGGTGATCTCCAAGCAGAGGCTGGACGCATCGAGGCCGCTCTCGTGCAGCGCCTGCGCAACGGTCGCGACCAAGGTGCGGTCGACGAGCTGGCGGGGCGACAGGTTCACCGCGACAGTGATGGGAGCGCGGTCGGGGTCATCCTGCTGCCAGCGGGCGGTCTGCTCGCACGCCGTACGGATCACCCAGGCACCCAGCGGCACGATCAGCCCGGAGACCTCCGCGGCGTTGATGAACTCAAGCGGGCCGAGCAGGCCGCGAGTCGGGTGGTTCCAGCGCACGAGAGCCTCGGTGCCGATGATGCGGCTGGTCGCGAGGTCGACGATCGGCTGGTAGTCGAGCACGAACTGTTCTTCGGCGACCGCGACCCGCAGCTCGGCTTCAAGCTCGGTACGACGGATCGCCGCCGTGTGCAGGATCGGCTTGTATTCGACGACTCGCCCGCCGCCGTCGCGCTTGGCCTCGTACATCGCCAGGTCGGCGTTGCGGAGGAGGTGCGCGGCCGTCGTCGACTCGTCGGCGAAGGCGATGCCGATGCTGGCGAACGCGCCGACCGTCACATCACCGATGCGCACCGGCTCCTCGAAGACCTTGAGCAGCCGCTGCGCGATGCTCTGCGCGCAGTCCGGCCCGAGCAGGTCGGTCAACACGATCGCGAACTCGTCGCCGCCCAGCCGGGCGAGCACGTCACCGGAGCGCAGCTGCCGCTCCAGTCGCTGCGACAGTGCGATCAGCAGCTCGTCACCAACCTGGTGGCCGAACGCGTCGTTGGCGTCTTTGAAGTTGTCGAGGTCGACGAACAGCACAGCTGTCGTCGAACGCTCACGGTTGGCAAGAACTTTCTCGAGGACATCGAGGAAGAACACGCGGTTGGGCAGACCTGTCAGCCCGTCGTGCAGCGCCTCTTGCTCGGTGAGCCGCCAGCTGAGGACGTTGGCAAAGCTCGCGGCGAGCACGAAGCCGCCATGGACTGCGGCCCACTTCCACGGATGGTGGATCTCGGCGGAGTTGTTGTAGACGGCGGTCGGGTCGAGTGCGCCCACGACGCCGTGCTCGAGCACGACGTAGGCGAGCGCGAGCAGGAACGGCAACCAGGCCTGGTAGAGAGTCAGGAACGCGAGAATCACGAAGAACTGGAAATGCGCCTCGATCGACCCGCCGGACATGTGCACCAGCACCGAGGCGCCGACGACGAGACCGATGGACGTGCTGGCCGACCGCACGTTGCGGCCGAGGAACGACAGCGACGCGACGACACCCGGCAGCACGAGCACAGAGACCTGCCCCACCACGGAGCCGGTGCTGAGATGACGCAGGAGGCCGAAGACGAACAGCGCGGGGATGTGCGCCCAGAGCAGGAGCGTCAGGCCCCGGTGGCGTTGGCGCCACACCTCTTCGGACAGGCGACGGCCCTCAGGCAAGAACCAGGGGCGCTTGAAGCGGCGAGCCCGACGCGCTTCCGCGTCGGTGTGGCGCGCACCACCCTCCACGGGCGATGCCACCGCAGTGGCTGCGCTCATCTGTGCCTCCGTTGGCCAGGCGTGCCCCCGCAGACACATGTCTGTTCGCCTTGAAAGGAGTGATCGGCAGCCGGTGATCACGGGTGCATGCCAAGACCGGCAATATCACCCGTAGTGACTACAGAGTCCGGACTTTCGGTGGATCGAACCAACGCGGAACGGGACAAATTCTGCGTTTTCGACAAGGACACGTCGCGCTCCGCATCGAAAGGCTGGCTGCTAAAGCGCCCTCGACCCGGAGGTCCGGCATGATCCACACGGGGAAGCGCGGGACGAAGGTCGGAGCGGCCATGGCGCTGCTCCTCACCGGCTGCGGGACAACCGTCAGCATCTCGGGCAGCAACGGCACCGGCACGGGGGGCCCCGGCCGCGCCGGGTCGACATCCGCGGGTCAAGCCGCGGCCGGTGCAATGGCCGGAAGCAGCAGCGGCAACGACCTGAGCGCGCCGGGCGGTGGTCCGGGCCAGCCGGCCACGGCCGGATCCCCAGTGGGCAACGGCCAGTTCGGCGGCGCAGCCGCGGCGGAAGGAGGCAGCGGCCCGGTGCCTGGGGTCACCCCGACCACGATCACCGTTGGTATCCCCTACACGGTCAACGGCGCGGCCGGAAATCAGGCCATCGGCGCAGCTGGTGTCTCCTTCGGCGACGCGCGGGACCTGTCCAAGATCGTGATCGCCGACATCAACAAGCACGGTGGCATCCTGGGCCGCAAGGTGATGCCGATCTACTACGGCGTCGATGCCGAGTCGACCGAGACCGACGACCAGCAGCTGGCGGCAGCCTGCTCGTTCTTCACCCAGGACCACCACGTGTTCGCCGTAATCGGCATCCCCGGCTACGACAGTTTCAACGAGTGCATCGAGAAGGCCGGTGCCGTCCACGTCGCCGAGGACGTCACCATCTCTAACGCGCAGACCTTCCAGCGCTTCCCGCACTACGTCGAACCGAGCACACTCAACCTGGATCGATCCGCCGCACTGCAACTGCAAGCCCTTGTCGCGCAGCGCTACTTCACCGGGTGGGACGACACAGCGGGCGGTCCGGGCGCCGCGCCGGCGAAGGTGGGCATCCTCACCTACGATCATCCCGACTTTGCGCACCCGATCGACAAGGTGATGCTGCCGGCTCTCGCCCGGGCCGGTTATCCGTCACCGGTCATCGCCCGGATTGCCTATCCGCAGCGATTCTCCGACCTCTCTAACGAAACCGCCCAGGTGCAGAACGCCGTATTGCAGTTTCGCACCGCCGGTGTGACGCACGTGATCATCTTCGACGCATCCGGCACTTTGAGCCTGTTCTTCCTGCAATCGGCGGAGTCGCAGCACTACCGGCCGAGGTACGGCATCAACACGCAGTCGGCGTTCGGCGTTTTGGCGAGCACCGGCGACGACCCGAAGGCGCAGTTCAACGGTGCGCTCGGCATCGGCTGGTACCCGATCATCGACGTGCCCGACCAGGCAGCCTCGGACAACGGCCCTTACTCAAACAATGCGCGCAAGCATTGCATGGCGCTGATGCGGGCCGGTGGCCAGTCGTTCTCGGATCCCAACGCCGAACGCGACGCACTTCTCATGTGCAATCAGCTCTACCTACTCCGCCAAGCTGTGGTCGGCGGCGGTGCGACGATCAGTGCGACCAGTTTCCTGAACGGCCTCGACCGCGTCGGTGGCCAGTTCGCCTCAGCGACGTCCGCAGCAACCTACCTCGGTCCCAACCAGCACGACGGCGTTGCAGCGATCTACTACTGGGGCTACAACAGCGCCTGCGGCTGCATGCGTTACAACGGTGGACCGCGAAACGTCGGCTAGGTCGGTGTCTCGATGAGCTCGAGAATGCGCGCCGGCGGCAGGTGCTGTTCGAAGATCCGCACACCGAACGGCGTCAGTGCGTCCTCGATCGCGTTGACCAACGTCGGAGGCGCGACGATCATGCCGCCCTCCCCCACGCCGCGGAAGTTGACGTGAGCGTCGAGTGGCACCGTCTCGAGGTGGTCGATCTCGATCCGCGGGATGTCGCAAGCCGTCGGCAGCAGGTAGTCCATGAAGGTCGCTGACTGGAAGTTGCCGTTCTCGTCGTACGCCGACCGCTCCAGCAGCACGGCGCCGATGCCCTGGGCAACGCCGCCGCGGATCTGGCCCTCGACGACCGCGGGGTTGATCAACGCGCCGCAGTCCTCGGAGACGACGTAGCGCTCGATCTTCACCAGGCCGGTCTCCACGTCGACCTCGACGATCGCGCAATGCGTGCCGCCGGACCAGCCACCCTCACCACCGTCGTACGACGCCTGGACCTCGAGGTCGACGTCGCCGGCTTGATGCGCGACCTCGGTCACGGTGATCGCGCTCGACGGGTCTCCCCGCACCTCGACGCGGCCGTCGACGATGTCGAGGTCGTCGGCGTTGGCCTCCATGAGGTTGGCGGCGAAGTCGAGCACCTTGGCCTTCAGCTGACGGGCGCCATGGAGTGCGACGCCGCCGGTCATGGTCGCCGAGCGGCTGCCGCCGGTGAGCCCGAACGGCACCTGGTCGGTGTCGCCGACGACGACCCGCACCTGCTCGAACGGCACGCCGAACTCATCGGCGGCAATCTGCGCGAGCGTCGTCTGGTGGCTCTGGCCGTGTGGCATCTGGCCGGTGAACAGCACGACGATGCCGTCGTCGTCCAGGCGCAGCCGCATCTGCTCCATGCCCATCAGGCCCTGTCCGCTCTCGGCCGAGCGCGGTCCGGGCGCTGCTTCGATGAACGTCGCCATGCCGAGACCGAGGTAGCGGCCGTTGGCGCGTTCTGCTTCCTGCCGCCGGCGGAACGCTTCGACGTCGACGAGCTCGGCGACGCGCTGCATCGACTCCTTGGTCGTCACACCGACGAGCGGCCGGCCGGTGATCATGTTGGCCGGCGGGTCGGTGTTGTCCACGACGTTGCGCAGCCGCATCTCGAGCGGGTCGAGACCGAGGTCCTTCGCGATCACGTCGATGATCCGCTCGCGGACGAATGTCTCGGACGCCCATGGACCCCGGTAGGCGACGTAGGTCGCCTTGTTGGTGATGGCGCCGGTCGACTCGAACCCGAGCGCCTGCATCTTGTAGGGCCCGGGCAGCATCCCCTCGATGATGTTGGGCACCATGCCGCCCATGCCTGGGTAGGCGCCGGTGTCGATGACCATGTTGACGTCGAGGGCGAGGAGGTCGCCGTCGTTGCTCACCGCGACGCGCACGTCGAAGCTCTCTTCGCGTGCCTGCCCTGACGTCGTGAGGTTCTCGCCGCGGTCCTCGACCCACTTGACCGGGCGGCCGAGCACGCGCGAAGCGGCCGCGACAGCCAGCTCCTCCCGCGACGCGCCGATCTTCAGACCGAACGAGCCGCCGATGTCGCCGGCGAGCACCCGCACCTTGTCCTGCTCGAGCCCGAGCCGCATCGCGACCGCCATCTTGGCTACGTGAACGCTCTGGGTTGCGGCGTACATCGTCATCGAGCCGCTGGCGGCGTCGAAGTCAGCGACGCACGCCCGGCCTTCCATCGGCACGTTCTGATGCCGGTGCACGTTGACGGTGAACTCGTAGGTGCGGTCGGCGTTCGCAAACGCGGACGCGACGTCGCCGAACTCGTTGCGCGAGTGCGGACGTGCGATGTTGTTGCCCAGGTTGTCGAACACCGGCGTGCTGCTCGGGTCGAGCGCTGTGGCGGCGTTCGCGACGGCCGGCAGCTCGTCGTAGTCGACCTCGACAAGCTCGGCACCGTCTTCGGCGAGGGCGCGGCTCTCGGCGACGACGAGCACGACCGGGTCGCCGACAAGGCGGACCTTGTCCGTCGCCAGCAGCGTGAATTCCGGCATCGGCACGCCGCCGCCCATCATCGAGGCAAGCAGGTCCGGTCCCGGGACTGTCATCGACTCGACGTCGGCGCCGGTATAGACACCGACGACGCCGGGCAGCTCTCTGGCTGCCGACACGTCGACGGACAGCACCTTGCCATGCGCCAGCGGTGAGCGGACGAAAGCCGCGTGCAACATGCCGGGCAGCTTGATGTCGTCGACGTAGCGGCCGCGACCGGTGAGGATGCGCGGGTCCTCGGACCGCTTGATGCTCGCGCCGGTGTAGCGCTCGGCAAGGATCTCGGCCATCGAACGCCCTCTCAGCCTTGACGCATGCGCTCGGCGGCGAGCAGCACGCCGTCGACGATGCTCTGGTAACCGGTGCAGCGGCAGATGTTGCCGGACAACGCTTCGCGAAGCGACGCCTCGTCGGCGTCCGGATGACCGTCGAGGAATGCCGTTGCCTGCATGAGGAATCCCGGAGTGCAGAAGCCGCATTGGAAGCCGTGCGAGTCCCACAGCGCCTGCTGCAGCGGTGCCATCTCACCGTCGGCGGCGAGACCTTCGACGGTGGTCACCTCGCTCCCGTCGGCCTGCACCGCCAGCATGAGACACGAGCGCACCGCGCGACCGTCGACGATGACCGTGCACGCACCGCAGACGCCGTGTTCGCAGCCGAGGTGAGTGCCGGTCAGCTCGAGGTCGTCGCGGAGGTAGTCGGCCAGCGTCTTGCGCGCCTCCGGTGCGCCGGAACGCTTCGCGCCATTGACCGTCACCGTGATGTCCACGTTGCCGTCACCGCCTTCCTGCGGCGTCGGCGGCCGCTTCGAGGCCGCGGCGGACAAGTGCGGCCGCGACCTTCTTCCGGTAGTCCGCGGTGCCGTGCAGGTCGGCGGGCGGATCGAGATCAGCAGCAGCTTGTTGAGCCGCCTCGGCGAACAACTCCGTCGATGGCTTCTGACCGGCGAGCATTTGCTCGGCCTTGCTCGCCCGCACCGGCACATCCGAGGCACCGGCGAACGCCAGCCGCGCGTCGCTGATCGCGCCGCCATCGATCGTGAGGGACGTGGCCAGCGCGACGATCGCGAAGTCGCCGTGCCGACGGGCAACCTCGTCGAAGGAGACTCCGGTGGCCGCGGTCGCCTTCGGGAACCGCACCTCGGTGAGCAGCTCGTCGGCCTGCCGCGCCGTCGACAGGTAGCCCTCGAACCAGTCGGCGGATGCCACCACCCGCTCGCCACTCGAGCTCCGTACGACGAACTCCGCGTCGAGCGCGCAGGCAACGGCGGGCAGCTCGCCGGCCGGGTCGGCGTGCGCGAGGCTCCCGCCGATCGTGCCGCGGCTGCGGATCGCCTCGTGACCGATGAAAGGCAAGGCAGCGGCTAGCAGCGGCACGCCGTCAGCGACGACCGACGACTCCTCGGCGGCGTATTCGCGGGTCAGGGCACCGGCGTACACCTGGCCGTTGGTTGCGGACAGCCCGTCGAGGCCGCCAACCCGGTTGATGTCGATGAGCACTGCGGGTCGCGCCAGCCGCAGTGCCAAGAGCGGGATCAGACTCTGCCCGCCGGCGAGCACGTTGGCGTCGTCGCCGTGCTCGGCGAGCAACGCGAGTGCCTCGTCGACCGAGGTCGGCACAACGTATTCAAACGGTGGCAGCTTCATGCGAACCCCTCGACCGACGCCCGGCTCGCCGCAGATTACCCCGGCGTTTGTGCTGCTACGGCAGGGTGGCCACCAGCTCGGCGACCGGCTTGCGGGCACCGGTATAGAACGGGATCTCCTCGCGCACGTGCAGCCGAGCCCGAGCACCGCGCAGGTGACGCATCAGGTCGACGATGCGATGCAGCTCGTCCGCCTCGAAGGCGAGGATCCACTCGTAGTCACCAAGGGCGAACGACGACACCGTGTTGGCTCTGACGTCCGGATAGTCGCGGGCCATGTGACCGTGCTCGGCGAGCATCTCGCGCCGCTCACTGTCCTCCAGCAGGTACCAGTCGTAGCTGCGCACGAAGGGATAGACGCAGATGTGCCGCTTCGGGTCCTCGCCGGCGAGAAACGCAGGGATGTGCGACTTGTTGAACTCGGCCGGGCGGTGCAGCGCCATCTGGGACCAGACAGGTTCGCAGTGGCGGCCGAGGCCGGTCTGCCGGAACCGCTGGTAGGCGTCCTGGAGGTCCTCTGAGGTCGGCGCGACCCACCAGAACATGAAGTCGGCATCGGCACGCAGACCGCTCACGTCGTACAACCCGCGGGTGACCACGCCCTTGTCGGCCAACTGCTCGAGCAGGGTGTCGACCTCGGCGGAGAGCTCGTCGCGAGTGTCCGGAGGCACCGCCTTGCTGACGCGGAAGACGCTCCACATGACGTAACGGACCAGCTCGTTGAGCTCATTAGCCCGCTTGCCCTTGCTCTTGGCCTCGCTCATATGTCCATTGTCGCTCGGGCAAGACTGAGGTCGTGCACCGCGCCGCCGCGGCCCTGATCGCCGCATCTGTTCTCGCAGCGGGCTGCTCCGGCGGCTCCCGGCCGACGCCGATCGGGCAGTCGAATCGGCCGGAGCCCAGCGGGCCGTCCGCGTCGCCGACTGCGTCACCGACGGCGTCTGCTGTGGCGCAGTGGCCGACCTATCACGGCAGCAACAGCCGCGCGGGAGTTGCGTCCGGTCCAGTGCTCTCCAAGCTTCGGGTGGCTGCTTCGGTGCGCCTTGACGCGGCCGCCTATGCGCAGCCCATCGTCGCCGTCGGCCTGGTGATCGTTGCAACCGAGAACGACACGGTCTACGGCATCCGTCCGGCCAGCCACACGATCGCGTGGCGCACCCATCTTGCGACCGCTACGCGCCGCTCCGACCTGCCGTGCGGCAACATCGACCCGTCCGGCATCACCGGCACACCGGCGTACGACGGGAGCACCGGCTCGGTGTTCGTCGTCACCGAGAGCGGCGATGCGCACCACACTCTGGTTGCCGTCGACGCGCGCAGCGGCGCGGTGCGATGGCGGCGCGATCTCGACATCCTCGGTAACCGAGACCGGCATGCCGAGCAGCAACGCGGCGCGCTGCTCGTCCAAAACGGTCGCGTCTACGTGCCCTTCGGCGGCCGCTTCGGCGATTGCGGCAACTACGTCGGCTACCTGGCGTCTGTTCCGGTCACCGGCAACGGTGTGGTGTCGACGTACGCCGTGCCGACAGCACGCGAGGCGGGCATGTGGGCGGCACCCGGGCCGGTGGTCGGCCCCGGCGGCGACATCTATGTGGCGAGCGGCAACGGCGCAGAGCTGGGCGGCAACTACGACGGCAGCGACAGCGTGATCCGGCTGACGTCGTCGTTGCACAAGGTCGCGTTGTTTGCGCCGTCGAGCTGGGCCCAGGACAACGCCGACGACCTGGACCTCGGTTCGATGTCGCCGGCGGTCGTCGGCGACAAGCTCGTCATCGCCGGCAAGCGCGGGACGGTCTACTTGTTGTCCTCGTCGCTCGGAGGTGTCGGCGGGCAGCTCGCGACGCTTTCCGGCTGCGCTGCCTACGGCGGTGCCGCTGTCACGGCCAACGTCGTGGTGCTGCCGTGCAATGACGGCCTTCGCGCGGTGGCGGTCTCGGGCAACCAGATGCACTGGTTGTGGCGTGCCAGCGGCACTATGGGTTCACCGATCGTGTGCCGGGATGTCCTCTACGCCTTCGACGGCTCCTCTCTCGTTGAGCTGAGCCTCAGCGGTCGGGTGCTCCACCGCGTGCACGTCGGCGACGTGACGCGGTTCACGACACCGGTGCCGGTGGGCAACAGTGTCGTTGTGGCGACCACCTCACATGTCGTTTTCGTCGCCGCCACGTGAGAGCGTCGCCGCTATGCAGATCGCCGAACACTTGGAGCACCTCGCCGCCGAGGGCGGGCGGTTAACTGCGATCGCGGAGCAAGGTGGCCTCGACGCCACAGTCACGACGTGCCCGGGCTGGCAGATGCGCGACCTGCTGACGCACCTGAGCCAGGTGCACCGCTGGGCGACGGCATACGTGGTGACGGGACGCACGACGCCACCCGGCGACTCCGATGAGCTCGCCGAGCCGCCGTCCGCCGACGACGAGCTCGTCGGCTGGTTCGGCGACGGGCACGCTGCGCTGGTCGCGGCGCTGCGCACGGCATCGGATCAGCTCGACTGCTGGGCGTTCCTCCCTGCGCCGTCGCCGCGAGCGTTCTGGGCCCGTCGGCAGGCGCACGAGACCGCGATCCATCGCGCCGACGCGGAGACTGCCGCCGGCCTGCAACCGTCGTACGACGCGACCTTCGCCGCCGACGGCATCGACGAGTTGCTGTTGGGCTTCTTCGGACGGCCAGGTGGGCGGCTGCGGTCTGACGTGCCGGTGCGGCTCGGCCTACGCGCGACCGACGTCGGCGAGTCGTGGACGGTCGCTATCGGTCCCAATGGCCGCACGACCAGCAAGGGCGACGGCGACGGCGACGCCGATTGCACGGTCAGCGGGAGCGCGACCGACCTCTACCTGCTCATGTGGAACCGAGGCGACCCAGCCGCGCTTGACGTCGTCGGCAAGAGCGACGTGCTCGACCTCTGGCGCAAGAACGCCCGCATCTCCTTCCGCTGAGCTCGCCCGCACCCGTCCGTGCTGATCTTCGCGGTCACGATCACTTTTCGCCCCGACACGCCGTCAAGGTGGTAGCCGGCGCGAAGATCAGCCCGCGACTGCGGTCAGGTGCTGGGCGGCTGCGGTTGCTGCGAGCCGTAGGAGATGACGAAGCCGTCCGCCTTTGGGTCCGGGATCGACGGAATGGAGACAATGGCTCGCTTCTGGATCAGGATCCCGCCGTCAGCAACGGTGAAGCCAGGGCTCTCGGTTTGACTCGACGTGCCCTTCTTCGTCGCCGTCGTGACGGTCACGCTGCTCGGGTCGAAGGTGTCGGTGCCGTAGTTGGCCAACGGAGCGGTGCGACCGCCGATGCCGGGCGCCTCCATGATCCATTCGGCCGACGTCTCGGAACTGGAGAAGGACACCACCTTGGAGAAGCTGTTGCCACCATCGGTCAACGTCATCGTCCAGGTGCCGTCGCCGTTGTTGACGACCGACGCGCTGATCGCGTCTCCGGCCTTGACCGTCAAGGAATCGATGGGTTGCTCGGCATAACCGAGGTCGGACGTCGTCCACCAGGCGGCGTATTCGGGGTGCCCGTTGACGAAGTCGCTCTCGGTGCCGGTCTGGATCAGGTCGGCCGTGGTGAAGCCGCCGATCCCGATCCACGCCGCCGAATAGGTGCTCGACTGCGTCGGCGCGGCGGCCGGCACGCTCCATTGCCCGGTGACGCCCGTGTAGCTCCCTGCCCTGACGGCGTAGCCGGACCAGTTCGACGACGCCCAACCCGGCCAGGTCGAGCCGCCGCCCCCGCCACCACCGCCATGCCCTCCGCCAGGTTTGGCGGAAAGGTGATGGTTGGCCGCGAGCACCCGCTGGACAGGCGGCGAAGCGCTACTCGCGGGCGCTGCCACCAACGAGACGAGGACGCTCACCAGCGTCGCCGTGACGACTCCGAAACCGACAACTCGACGACGCATGGCGGTCCCTCCCCGCGCGCTGTGCACACACCACGTCTGCGCGAAGATTACGCCTTGTCTGATTGCGATACAACGCGCGCAGCGGCCTGTCGCGCGCTGCCGATACAGGCGGGCACACCGAGTCCGTCGTACGCCGCACCGCAGACCGCGAGTCCCGGCACCGCTGCGACTGCGGCCTTGATCCGTCGTACGCGGTCGAGGTGGCCAACGGTGTATTGCGGCAGTCCACCGCCCCACCGCGTCACCCGGCTGCCGATCGGCGTCGCAACCACGCCGATCGTTGATCGCAGCTCAGCCCGCACTGCAGTGACGAGCTCCTCGTCATCGCGCTGCAACTCGGTCACGTCGCCGTAGCGCCCGATCGACGCCCGCACGATCGTCACGTCGCCGGCGAGGTGCGGCCACTTGGCCGACGAGAACGTCACCGCCTTGACGGGACGACCGGGCAACGCCGGCACGAGATAGCCGCTGCCGCCGACGTCGCGCCAGTCCTCGGCGGCGAAAGCGAGAGTGACGATCGCCACGCTCGCGTAGTCGATGGCGGCCAGATCGGCAACCGCAGCCGGCGCGATGTCGCTGACCAGACGGGCCGTCGCCGTCGCCGGTGTCGCGAGCACGAGTGCCTCGACGGGCAACATCTGCTCGTCGGTGGTGGCGCCATGCACCACCCGAAAGCCACCGTCCGCGGGCTCGATGCGCCGCACCAGCCGGCCGCGGACGACCTGCGCGCTGACTGCCTCTTCCATCGCCCGCACCAAGCGACCCATGCCACCAGGCATCGCGGCGAAGACCGGCGCGTCGCTCGGTGGCGGCACCGCACCGCGCACCGCCGCGATCAGCGAACCGTCGACGCGCGGCAGCTGCGGCATCGTTGCCTGCAGCGACAACAGTTCAGCCCGGCCGGCATAGACCCCGCCGAGCAGCGGCTCCACCAACCGGTCGACGACGGCACGGCCAACGCGATGACCGACGTACGACGCAACCGACACGTCATCGACCGGAGCGCCTCCGGGCAAGACGTGATCGAGGGCAACCCTCGCGACCTCGGCCGGAGCGAGCACACCCGACACCGACCGCACCGACGACGGCACCCCCATCAAGGTGCGCTTCGGCAACGGTCGCAGCCGGCCGCGCGACCACACCGACGCGGAGCTGGTCACTGGATTGACGAGCGCGTCGCCGAGTCCGAGTTCTTCAGCAAGCGCAACGGCTTCCGGTCGACGCACCAACAGCTGCTCGGCACCTTCGTCAACCGGCACTCCGGCGATCTCCGATGTGCGCAGCTTTCCGCCAAGCTCCGCCGCACCGTCGATCAGCGTCACGTCGTGGTCGCGCAGGTAGTAGGCGGCCGCGAGCCCGGAGATGCCGCCACCGACGACGGCGATGCGCGCCATCAGCGCTCGGCGACGAGAGCGGCCAATGCCGCCATCACACCCGCGTCGTCGTTGACGGAGGCAGTGCGCGCAAACGGTAGTCCGAGCTCGCCGGCAAGCGCCGCCGCTTCGATGTCGAGGTCATAGGCGACCTCGAGGTGATCGGCAACGAAACCGCACGCGGACACGACGAGACCCGGCACTCCGTCCGCTGCACATCGTCGTACGACGTCCAGCACGTCCGGCCCGAGCCACGGCTCCGGAGTGCGGCCGGCTGACTGCCAGGCGACGTCCCAGTTGTTCAAGGACAACGACGCAGCGACCGCTTGCGCTGTCTCGTGCAACTCCTGCGGGTAGGGATCGCCGGCGGCCAGGATCCGCTCGGGCAGAGAGTGCGCAGTGAACACGACACGGCTGCCGTCCGGCACTTGTGCGACCGCATCGCGGACCGCTCTCCGCAGGAAGGACAGATAGTCCGGCATCAGGTGCCACGACGAGACGGTGTCAGCTTCGAGCCCGTGTTCGGCAGCGGCTTTCGCGGCACGCTCGGCGTATTCACCGATGCTGAACCGCGAGTAGTGCGGCGCCAACACCAGGCCGACAATGCGTTCGACACCAGTGTCGGCCAATGCGTGCACAGCGTCTTCGACTTTCGGCACCGAGTGCTTCGTGCCGAGCATTACGCGATAGCCGTCACCAAGAGCCTGGGTGATGCGTCGCACCTGCTTGTCGGTGATCTCGCGCAACGGAAACGTGCCGCCAAGTGCGTCGTAGCGACGGACCAGATCCGCAAGCAGCTCGGGTGTCGGCGGCCGGCCGCGACGGATGTCGGTGTAGTAGGTCTCGATGTCGTCGCGATCGCGCGGCGTGCCGTAGGCCATGACGACCACGCCGATCGTCACCGCTTGCTCTCCTCGTGCACCAGCTCGACGATGCGACTGAGCACATCGGGATCGGTGTCCGGGAAGACACCGTGGCCAAGGTTGAAGACATGCCCTTCTGCGACCGCACCGCGTCGCAACACATCTCGCACGCGGTCTGCCACCACCGGCCAGGGAGCGAACACCGTCGCGGGGTCGAGGTTGCCCTGCACTGCCCGCCCGCCGCCGATCCGTTTCGCTGCCTCGTCGAGCGGCACCCTCCAGTCCACACCGACGACGTCGGCGCCCGCCTCCCCCATCAGCGCCAGCAGCTCGCCACTGACCACACCGAAATGAATGCGCGGCACCTCCGGCACTGCAGCCAACACCGTGCGACTGTGCGGCAGCACATAGCGCGCGTAGTCCTCAGCTGACAGAGCGCCGACCCACGAGTCGAACAGCTGCACTGCACTGACCCCCGCGTCGACCTGCATGCGCAAGTGGGCCGCAGCAATATCGGCGAGCTTGCTCGCGAGCGCATGCCACGTGTCCTCGTCGCCGTACATCAACGCCTTGGTCTTGACGTGGTCGCGGGACGGACCACCCTCGACGAGATACGACGCAAGGGTGAACGGCGCACCCGCAAAGCCGATCAGTGGTGTGTCGCCGAGCTCGCCGACGAGACCACGCACGGCGTCGGCGACGGGCGCGACACCGTCGAGGTCGGGAATCCGTCGTACGTCGTCGAGCGTGCGCACCGGATTCGCAACGACAGGACCGACCCCGGCGACGATGTCGAGATCGAGCCCGGACGCTGCGAGCGGCAGGACGATGTCGGAGTAGAGGATCGCGGCGTCGACGCCGTAACGGCGCACCGGCTGCATGGTGATCTCGACGACGAGGTCCGGCCGAAGGCACGACTCGAGCATGCCCACGCCCTCGCGCACCTTGTGGTATTCCGGCAGCGCCCGGCCGGCCTGCCGCATGAACCACACCGGCGTGTGCGGCACGGGCTCTCGGCGGCATGCGCGAAGGAACGCGCTGTCGGTCAAACCGGGCACGCAATGGATCGTCCCACGCGGCGCGCCTGCTCCATTTCGTCGGAGCCGCGTGCGAGCCTCGAACCATGGAGGCGAGGTATTGCCCGGGCTGCCGGGGAGAGCGCCCCGTCGAGCAGCCGCCGTGTCCTGACGGTCATGCCGAGTGCCCCGAGTGGTACTGCACGGAGTGTGGCACTGCGATCGTCTACGGCTGGCTGACCGACGACCTCGTCAACCCGAAGGCGGCTCCGTCGAGTCGGCGCAAGTCAAGCGCCGCCTGACGCGATCAGCACGACCCCGGCCAGCGCCGCGGCGACGCCGGCGTTCTGCACCATGCGCATCCGCTCGGCATGCACCAGCCTTGCGAGCAACACCGTGACAGCCGGATAGAGCGACGACAGCACCGACACGATCGACAACAAGCCGTGCCGCGATGCGACAGCGAACATCGCGTTGGCGCCGACGTCGCCGGCGCCGACCGCGACCAGCACCGGCAGGTCGCTCCGGCTGACGCGCACGTGCGCGCGGCCAGCCGCTGCTAGTGCGATGAGCGCGCCGACGCTTGCCATGCGCATGACCAGCAGCGTCATCGTCACGTCGGACCGCGATCCCTTGGCGACGCAGACGATGACGGCGCCGAATCCGACGGCTGCCACGACCGCGAGCAACAGCGGCCGACCGCCGGTGCCACCCCGGATCTCCGGTCCACTCGCCAGCACGACACCGACGACGGCGACGACCACCCCGATCGCCTGCGTCGTGCTCGGCCGGTCACCTCCGGCCAGCCCGACGACGACCGGAACGACGACCCCGAGCGCCGCGACCGGCGCGACAACGCCCATCGTCCCGGTCGCTAGCGCCGTATAGAACGAGAGCAATCCCACGACGCCGAAGACGGCCGCAAGCAAAGCCCAGCCGACGTAGCCGGTGGAGGCGTCGTACGCACCGGTGGCGATCGCCACGACGACGAGGCCGGCAAGCGCGCACGCTTGGGACACGGCCACGACTGCGGTGGCCGGCAGTCGGCGCGTGGCGGTGCCGCCGAGGAAGTCGGCCGTGCCCCAGGTGAGGCTGGCGAGAAGTGACAGGACGATGGCCACGGCGCACTCAGTGCTACCAGACGCGTGTCGCGGCTGCGGACCTCGCGATCGCGACTTAGGCTGACCGTGTGTCGGTGCAGGTGCACGCGCCGGCCGGCTTCCCCGCCGGCTTCCGCCGGGCTGTCGCCGAACTGTCCGGGGTCGACATCCGACCCGAGGTCATCCTGAGCGAGCTGCCGCCGCCGCAGCGGCTGGCGCCCTTCGCGGTCGCCCTGCACGCGGTCGTGAGCCGCGCCGGCGACGAGCTTGCCGAGGGCCGGCTGGTCGTGCTGCACGATCCGGACGGCCAGTCGGTCTGGGAAGGCGACACGCGCTGCGTCGCTTACGTGCAGGCCGGCATCGACTTCGAGATCGCCAGCGATCCGATGCTGCCGGGGGTCGGTTGGAGCTGGTTGCTCGACGCACTTTCGGCAGCGGAGGCCGAGCATCGGGCCGCGGGCGGCACGGTGACCCGCACGACATCGGAACGCTTCGGCGCCTTGTCCGACCACCCGCACGCGGCCGACGTGGAGATCAGGGCCTCCTGGTCGCCGGTCGGGTCGCTGTCAGCGCACCTGGTCGCATTCGGAGAGCTGCTCTGCTCCGCTGCCGGGCTGCCGCCAACCCCGCCCGGCGTAGTGCCCATGCCGGCCCGACGCCGCCGTTCAGCAAAAGCCTGACCAGCCCCTGGACGCGGGCCAGCCGGCGGTGAACTGTGCCCTAGCCGGGTCGTCCCGGCACGTTTCGACCCGGTGAGGGCACGATCCACGATGAGTCGGCGCGAGAGAGTTCGGCGACGACGGGTCAGGCGACCGAGGGGCGCTGCAGTGGGAGAAGGCCGGCGGCGGCGCCGGCTCCTCTCGGCAGCCGAAGCGTCAGCGTCGTGCCTTCGGCCGGCCACGAGGCGACGTCCAGCGCGCCGCCGACGAGACGGGCCCGGTCGCGCAGCAGTGACAAGCCGACGTGGCGGCCACGGTCGGAGCGCACCCGCTCCGGGTCGAAGCCCGGCCCGAGGTCGCTCACGACCGCGACAACCCAGTCGTCGTCGACGCGGAGCTCGGCAACGGCATCGTCGACGTCGGCGTGCTTGATGACGTTGAGCAACGCCTCTTGGAAGAACCGGTAGACCGTCACAGCCGTGACGAGCGGCAGCGGGTAGGGCTGCTCGGGCCACGCGAGATGCACGTCGAGGCCGTAGCGGTTGAGCATGTCGTCGCGGAGCGCTCCGACCGCGCGGGCCAGGTCACCATCGCGCAGGGCCGGCGGCCGCGTGCGCGCCATCACCGCGCGCACCTGCTCCTCGGCCTCGGCAACGAGGTCTGCAACGCCGGCGTCGTCGGACAGGTCACCGAGCCGGGACCGAGCCGCCATCAGCGACTGCGCGACAGTGTCGTGCAGCTCCGCCGACAGCTGGCCGCGCGCACCTTCCTCTGCGGCGACAAGACCCGACAAGAGCTCGAACATTCCGGCGCTCGCGGTTTCCGCCGTACGACGGTGTCGCTCCGCGACGTCGTCAGCCATGCGCACCCGGAGGTGCAACGCCTCGAGCGTCTGCGCAAGTGCTCGGAGCTCTGAGCCGGTCCATTCCGGGATCGCCGCACTTGTGCTCGGGCCGAGCGGCGCCGACGGGTCGTGCAGCCGCCGCACCGCCTCGGCCCGCAACAACCGCAACGCACGAGCGAATCGCGCAGCCGCGAAAGCGGCGGCGACCGCGATGACCACTGCCATCGGGCCGCCCGCAAGCAACAGCTGCCAGACAGGCACCATCGCTCGCCGGTCCGCGTGCAACACAACCGACGCGACCGCGAGCAGACAGACAGACGCGGCCAGCACCGCGAAGCCAACGATGGCAGCAAGCGGCGCAACGCGCATCCGACGACGACGAGGCATCAACAGCTCACAGAACGCCTTCTGGCGTCAGCACGCCGGTCGTCGTCCAGTCGCTGACACCGCGCGAAACCGCAGCATCTGCACCGCCTTCGGCATCGAGAGCGGCGAGGTCCGGATCCGCAGCGAGCGCGATTGCGCCGAGCAGCGAGGCAACCGCGCGCTCGACGGCGTAGAGCTCGTCGACGATGTCGCCGACGGCAGCGGGGCCGCCGTTGGTGCTCGCCAGCCGTGCCAGCCGGTTCGCCGACTCGCGCAGCACGCCCAGTGCCGGCGCAGTGTGCGCACCGATGTCACCGAGTGCGCGGGCGGCGTCCTCAGCGGCTGCCATCTGCGCGATCGCGTCGTCGCGCGACTTCGCCAGCTCGGCCACGGACAACCACGACTCGGCCTGCTGCGCCAGCACCTCGGCGAGCATCACCTCGCGACGGCCGAAGCCGGCGCTGCCTGCTTGCCGGCGGGCGACGAGGACGGCGAGCGGTGCTTCACGGCCACCCAGTACGGCCGAGCAGAACGCCCGCCCGTCCTCGACGCCGGTCTGGATGGTCGAGGCGCCCAGGGCGCGAATCACCCAGTTGCGGTCGAGCACGTCGGGAGCGACGCGTTGACGAATGACTCCGTGCTCGTCACCGGCGTAGTGCACCGGGCCGTCGGTGGCCATCAGCACCATCTCGACGTCGGCGCCGCCGAACAACCGTGCCGCCGCAGTGAGCACAACCTGCGCCGACACGTCGATCGAGCGACCACTGGCCTGCTCCTGCAGACGGGCCAACTCGGCGAACAGACGCGCTTCGGCGGCACGCGCAGTTTGTTCGTCGTAGGACAACCAGAGCAGCAACAACGGAACGACCAGCGCAACCAGCCCGAGCGGCGCGCGCTCGGCGAGCCAGGCGCCGAGAATGCCGAGGCTGGAGATGCCGGCCGAGTGCACGGCAGCGAGCGGAGCACTCGACACCATCAGCGGCCACACGCGCTGCGACGTCACGATCGACATCGCCCACGAGACCAAGACACAGTTGGCGAGCCAGAACGCCGCCATGCCGCTGACGGCACCCGTCACGCCGACGCCGGCGATGTGCGCGGCGAGCGCGCCGAGCGCGGTGCAGGCGGCGAACTGCGAGATGTTGAACTCGAGCTTCAACCGCTCTTGTCGACGCACGAGCTGCGCGACGAGCAAACCGACCGTCACCGCGACGACAACCCAAGCGCCGGACGCGTAGAGATACGCCGCGCCGATCGCGCCTTCGGTGAGGCTGAAGGTCAGTCGCTGGCGACCGGCAGAGAGGTGCACGACGGCGACCTCGGTGACCGCAACCGCGGCGGCGAGGGCGAAGACCGCCCACCACTCGGCATGCCCCCAACCGGTGCGCATCGCTGCGGCCGCTGCGACGACGAGCGAACCCGCCGCGATCAGCCGGACCTTCGCGCTGATGCTCATGACGCGTCACCCCAGCCGTAGTCCGACCAGGAAAGCGCTGACCACGACATCGCCGACCAACTCATGGCCGACCACGACATCGCCGACCAACTCATTGCTGACCACGACATCGCTGACCAGGTCGACCCGCTCCAGCTCATCGCCGACCACGTCGACCCGCTCCACGACATCGCATCCCAAGCCGGGCCCGACCACATCGACTCCAGCTGCGTCTGCCAGTTGGGCACGCCCTGCCAGGCGTTGGCGGTCCACGAGTTGGTGTCCCAGCCCGCCTCGCCGGAGTCGGCGGCGGAAGGCTTCGGGCCGTTGCCGTTGACCATGTTCAGCAGCCCGGCGCCGGCACGGTTGTCATTGAGCGGGCTGGCCTGTTTGCGCAGCGCCGACTTCACTTCGAGCGGCGTCGCGCCGGGGTTGTCGGACAGGTACGCCGCCGCCACACCGCTCGCGATCGCGGTGGCTTCGCTCGTGCCCGATCCCTTGAACAGACGATGGTCGGCCCAGCCTTCAGGATGTTGCTGCGCGACCAACGAGTCACTGTTGATGACACCGAGCACATGCAAGCCGGGCGCGACGACATCAGGCTTGGTGACGCCGGCGACGACACCGCTGCCGGAGAACGGCGCCACGGATGGGCGCTTGCCGCTGACGTCGGCTGCACCGACGGTGAGTGACTGCGGGTCGAGACCGGGGTCGCCGACCTCGGAGGGCTGGTTGCCCGCGGCGGCGACGACGACCACACCGGCGGCACGCACGTGCTCGACTGCTGCGGTCAGCGGGTCGGCGCCGTACGCCGGGGCCGTTGGCCGGTCGACCGCCAGCGCGAGGTTGACGACCTGGATTGCCCGCGCGTGCGCGGCAACCCAGTCGAGCCCGGCGAGCACATCGGACAGGCTCGTGTTGCCTTGGGCGTCGGCGACCTTGACGACGACGATGCGCGCCGCCGGCGCGATGCCGATCGCGCGACCGCCGCTGCCCGGCACCTTGCCGCCCGCGATCAACGAGGCGAGGAAAGTGCCGTGCCCATAGCCGTCGGTGAAGGTGCCACTGGTCACCGCGTCGCCGCCGGAGTTGAGCTGTGAGGTGTCCACGCCGTCGGTGATGCGGCCGGAGGCACGGTTGAGAGCGGGAGTGTCGCTGACGCCGGTGTCGAGCAGCGCGACGTTGACGCCCTGACCGGTGTTCTTCTGGCCGGCCTTGCCGCCGAGGGCTTGGGCCGCGAGCACACCGTCGGTGTCGCCACCGTCCGTGTTGTCATCGCCGGCCACGTGACCGCGGCGGTCCGGCGACATGCCCAGCACACGCGGGTCGGAGGCGAGTGAACGAAGCGACCAGACCGGCGCGGTGACGACCTCGGCGCCGACATGTGAGAGCACAGTGGTGACCCGACCACCGGGCACCGAGAGCGGCAGCGCAACACCCGGGCGCACCATGACAATGGCCCGCACCGAGTGCGACGACGGGGATTGGGCCGCGGCTGGTGCAGCAGCACCGGCAACGGTCAGGCCGAGGGAGACGGCGACTGCGGCCGAGAGGGCTCTCACCCGCGCCACATCGGCAAACGCGAAGCCAAACTTGTCGGTTGCAGCCGGACTTCGCCCGTACGGAGCAATCCAGTACGGATTCGGGCTACAGGCGGCCGGTCTGGCCGCCGAGAAATGCATCAACGCCCGGATCGGGCGGCGCCGGTCCCTACACCGGCCGGCGGCGAAGCACAGGAGGCACCAAGTGACAGCGATGGTCGAACGGGCCGTCCCCAACCCGGGGCCGGGACCAGGCTTCACGGCAATGGTCGTGGACGACCACCCGCTCGTTCGCGAGTCGATGGTCGCGCGCCTGATGGCGATGGGTGCCCGCGAAGTGGTTGAAGCAGCGAGCATCGCTGAAGCGCGCGCTCGCGCGCACGCCGGCGGTCCTCGTGACCTCTGCGTGCTCGACGTCGGTCTTCCCGACGGCTCCGGGCTCGACCTCCTCGCCGACCTGCGCGCCGGCGGCTGGCCGCGCCTCGTCGTGCTCTCCGCCGCTGACGACCCCTACTCGGTCCGCGCCGCCTTCGTCGCCGGCGCCCAGGGCTACCTGCTCAAGTCCGCCTCCCCGCTCGTCGTCGCCGACGGTGTCCGTCGCGTGCTCGACGGCGGTGTGTACGCCGACCCGTCCGTCGCCTCGCTGCTCGCCGCCGGCCTTCGCGGTGGTCCGCAGCAGGACGGCGTCTCCGAGCTCTCCGGCCGCGAGATCGAGGTCCTCCGCCTCGTCGCCGACGGTCGCTCGAACAAGGAGATCGGCGAGACCCTCGGCCTTTCCGCTCTTACCGTGAAGAGCCACCTCGCGCGTATCGCCCGCAAGCTCGGCACCGGCGACCGCGCCGAAATGGTCGCCATGGCCATGCGAGCCGGCGTCATCCGTTAGACCTGCGAACTTTGGCTAGCGAATCGGACATCTTGCGCTTGGCGTGTCGGAATCGGGAGCCAAAGTTCAGCGGCGCAAGGCGCTTAGGCTCGTCTTGTGACGGAGGAGGCGGAAGACACGGTCGCTGTCGAGCGGCCGAATGTCGTCCCCCTGCTCGAACCCCGTGGCGGCATCCCGCCCGTCGTCGACACCGCTGACGCGCTGGCCGACGTCGTACGCCGGTTTGCCGCCGGCCATGGGCCGGTCGCCGTGGACGCCGAGCGGGCCTCGGGTTATCGCTACAGCCAGCGGGCCTACCTCGTGCAGCTTCGCCGCAGCGGCGCCGGCACCGCGCTCATCGACCCGGTCGCCTGCCCCGACCTGGCCCCGCTGTCCGACGCCCTGGCCGAGGCGGAGTGGGTGCTCCACGCGGCCAACCAGGACCTGCCCTGCCTGGCCGGGGTGGGCATGCGGCCGCAGCAGCTGTTCGACACGGAGCTCGGGGCGCGGATCGCGGGCTACGAGCGCGTCGGTCTCGCCACGATGTCCGAGATCGTTCTCGGCCAGCAACTGGCGAAGGAACACTCCGCCGTCGACTGGTCACGGCGGCCGTTGCCGGAGCCATGGCTGCGATATGCGGCGCTGGACGTCGAGATCCTGGTCGACCTGCGCGATGCGCTCGAACGCGAGCTGGACCGGCAAGGCAAGTTGACGTGGGCGCGGGAAGAGTTCGCGCACGTCCTGGCCGCCGAACCGGCACCGCCGCGGGTCGACCCGTGGCGGCGCACCAGCGGGATCCACCGGCTGCGCACCCGCCGGCAGCTGGGCATCGTCAGGGCGCTGTGGATCGCCCGCGACGGCCTGGCCCGCGACCGCGACATCGCTCCCGGCCGCCTGCTACCGGACAGCGCGATCATCGCGGCGGCCTCCAGCGCCCCGACGAGTCCGGAGGCGCTCGGCCGCCTGCCCGGATGGGGCGGCAAGGCCACGCGGCGGCTCGTGCCCCTGCTCTGGCCCGCGATCGAAACCGCGCTCTCCGAGGCCGACGGCGACCTGCCCCGTCCGGCCCTGCCCGGCGACGGCCCGCCACCGGCCAGCCGGTGGCCCGACCGCGACCCGCCCGCAGCCGCCCGGCTGGCGCGTGCGCGGGCAGTCGTCGGTGAGATCGCCACTGAGCACGGGCTCCCCGTGGAGAACCTGCTCCCCCCCGACCTCGTACGCCGGCTCGCCTGGACCCCACCGCAACCGCCGACCGCGGACAGCGTGGCCGAGGCACTGCGGGCCGGTGGCGCGCGCGACTGGCAGGTCGACCAGACCAGCGCCGCGCTCGCGACCGCTCTCGTCGCCACCGACGACGACTCCGTGCCGCCGGCCGAGACCGCGGGCGACGCCGAGGCGTGAGGCTGGTCCCCTATCGACCGGAGGTCGTCGCCGAGATCCCTGCGGCGCGCGGCTGGCCGCACGACGACACGGCCGCGGGTCTGTCGTTCTCGGCGTACGGCGCGTGGACGTGGCTGATCGTCGACGACGAGGGCAACGTCGCAGGCGAGTGCGGAGTCAAGGCGATGCCCGACCCAGCCGGGGTCGTCGAGATCGGTTACGGACTGGCCGGACCGAGTCGCGGTCGCGGCCTCGGCACCAGAGCCGTCGAGGCGCTGCTCGGCGAGCTGGCCGGTCGGGCCGAGGTGCGGGCCGTGGTGGCCGAGGTCGCCGTCGACAACACCCCGTCCAGACGGCTGCTGGAGCGGCTCGGCTTCCGGCCGACGATGACCGTCGAGGGCTACGTCTGGTATCGGCTGGACCTGCCCGCGGGAAGGCTTGGTAAGGTCGACCTTAGTTAGCCACCGGCGAAGGGAATGGTGTGAGCACTGGCGGCATCCTCGGCCTCGGCGCGATCGCCGGTGTGACCATCTTCATCGGGCTGCCGGTCGGCCGAATGCGCGGCATGCGTCCGCAGGTGCGCACGCTCCTCAACGCGATCGCGATCGGCATCCTGGTCTTCCTGATCTTCGACGTGCTCGAGCACGCCGTCGAACCGATCGACGGCCGGCTCGACCTGCTCACCAAGGCCGCTGATCACCCGGGCACCCATGAGTCCTGGTGGGGCTTCCTGGGCCTCGCCGGGCTGCTCGGTCTCGGCCTGGGCGTCGGCCTCTTGAGCCTCGTCTACTACGACCGGCTGCTCCCCCGCCGCCGCTCTGCCCCGGCCGCAAGCGTGGGGCCGGGGGCGGCTGCCGTCGAGGAGTTCAGCTCCCGCCCGCGCACGACATCACCGGCGCGCGAGCTCGCGCTGATGATCGCGATCGGCATCGGCCTGCACAACTTCGCCGAAGGGTTGGCGATCGGCCAGTCGGCCGCCACCGGCGAGATCAGCCTGGCGGTCCTGCTCGTCATCGGGTTCGGCCTGCACAACGCGACCGAAGGCTTCGGCATCGTGGGCCCGCTGGCCGGTGAGGCGGAAGCGCCGAGCTGGCGGTTGCTCGGTCTCTACGGTCTCGTCGGCGGCGGTCCGACCTTCCTCGGCACAGTCGTCGGCCAGGCCTTCACCAACGACGCAGTGTCGGTGGCATTCCTCGCCCTCGCGGCCGGATCGATCCTCTATGTCGTGATCCAGCTGGTCGGTGTCGCTCTTCGGGCCGGCCACAAGGAGATGCTGTATTGGGGCGTCTTCGCCGGTCTCGTCGCAGGGTTCGCGACCGACTTCATCGTCAGCGCCGCCGGGGCCTGAGCGTCAGAGCGGCAGGGCACCGCGATCGACGTTGGTGACCTGTCCGGTGAGGATGCCGGCCACGTCCCGGAACGGCTGCCCGACGTGCATCCCCTTTTCGTCGATGAGGAACTCGCGGATGTCGCGGTCGTGCTGCGACCCGCGCATCTTGAGCACCGTGAGGCCGCGGCGCACCTCACCGTAGGTCTCGACGTAGCGCAGCAACACGATCGCGTCGGTCAGCGTGGAGATGTGCCCTTCGGTGATCGAAGAGCCACCAAGCAGTGCGGGTGTCGTTGCAGTGAACACCCCGGCAACGGACTGCGCCTTCACGAACGACGTCAGTCCGATGATGAACTCGCGGAACCCCTTCGTCGTGCCGATGCGCTCCAGCGCTGAGAGCGAGTCGATCGCGATCCGGGTAGGTCGGAACTCGTCGATCTCGTTCTTGATCTCGACGAGATGGTCTTCCAGGGACGCGACCTCCGGGTACGACGCAACCAGGCGCAGCAGGCCGTCCTGCTCGTAGCGATGGAAGTCGCGACCCCAACCGTTGGCGTTGCGGAAGATCTGGTCGCGCGACTCTTCGAAGGCGAAGAACAGGCAACGCTCGCCGGCCTCGCACCCACCGGCCATGAACTCCGTCACCATCAGTGTCTTGCCGGTGCCGGTAGCCCCGGAGGCCAACACGATGGAGTCGCGGAAGAAGCCGCCGTTGGTCATCTCGTCGAGCTGGGCGTTGCCCGTCGTGAGCCGTGCGTCACTGGACGACTGCGTCAGCGACATCACGGACAGCGGGATGACGACGACGCCCTGGCCCGGCAACACCGTGAACGGATACTCGCCCTTGCGGTGCATCGCGCCGCGCAGCTTGAGCACTTCGATCGTCCGCCGGCGCTTCTCATCCTCGAGCTGGTTACGCAGGATGACGACGTTGTCGGCAACGAATTCTTCGACGCCGTGTCGGCTGACCGATCCGGACTCGGCCGGTCCCGCTTCGGCGGTGATGATGACGGTCAGCCCCATGCGCCGGAGCTCGACGGCGAGCCGATGCAACTGCGAGCGCACCATCGTCGCGTCGTTGAACTGACCGAAGACCGCACCGATCGAGTCGATGACGACACGCTGCGCGGCGGTTTGGTCGACCGCATGCCCGATGCGGGCGACCAATCCGGCGAAGTTGTAGTCGCCGACCTCGACCTGCTCAGTGCCCGCCACGGGCGAGGCGTCGACGAAGCGCCAAAGATCAGCGGCCTCCCAGCCGGCGATGTCCCAACCGAGAGTTGACAGGTTGAGCCGCAGGTCGTCGGCCGGCTCTTCGAACGTGACGAAAACGCCGGGCTGCCCGCGGAGCACTCCCTCGGCAAGAAACTGTCCGGCAACGACTGTCTTCGCGCTGCCGGCGGGACCGACAAGCAGCGTGGTCCGAGCGAGCGGAAGTCCGCCCATGGTGACGTGGTCGAAGCCGGGGATCCCTGTCGCCAGCTTGGGCACGCCCGGTGCATCTGTCATGCCCACGACGTGCGATCCGGCCATCGCGGCATCGTCCGCCGCCCGCGCACGCATCCCGTGTCCATTCGTTGTCATCAGTCGACCCCCGCTGGCCCGTCGTACATGTCCAAACCCAATGCTGCGGATACGCGCCGGCTGTCGTCGAGAGCTCCGATGACCCGGCGGCGGGGTCGCGGCGACTCCCGGACCACTGTCGGCACGCTGATCACGTTGCTCTCCTCGGCAGCCTGCGGCTCGCCACCGACGTCGACCACCCGGATCTCGGCCGGCACGTGCTGCGCATCACACAGCTCGCGCAGCCGGCGGCTCACCGAGCGCGCCATCTCGTCACCATCGACATACGCCGTGAACGTCATCCCCGTGCTCACGCCGCCCCCCGCGGCACTGTGAACCAGACGGTCTTCCCGTCATCTTTTTCCTGCACGCCCCAATGCGTCGCCAGCGCGTCGACGAGCACCAGGCCGCGTCCGGACGGCCGCTCGTTGTCCGGCGGCGGCGGGCAGGGCTCGCCCTCCGCCCGGTCGGCGACGGTGACGAGCAGCCAGTCGCGACCGGTCGTGACGCCGAAAACGAGCGGTGTGCGGGCGTGCAACACCCCGTTGGTGACGAGCTCGCTCGCGCACAACGTCGCGGCGTCCGCCGACTCGGCCGGCAGCCCGTCGAGATGATCGGCGAGGAACGCACGCGCGGTCCGGGCTGCCAGAGGTGTCGGTGCCAGGTCGATATGCACCGACGGGTCCGCCGCCGACAATCCGTCGAGCTGCAGGTCGGCCAGCAACCGGCCACAGCACATCGTCGCGCATCCTCGCGAATGAGAAGGGATGAAGATCGCGAACAGTTTGCCACGCAAAGCCACATGCCGAAACGTCAATGGAGAGGAACCGGCAGACTGGGGCTGTGCTGGACCGCCTGGCCCGACGACGCGCCCGGCGCCAAGACGCGACTATCCGATCTGAACACGAGCGGGCAGTGGCCGAGCCGCACTTGCTGAGCCAGCGACATGCGCTCGAGCGACTGGCTCTTGCGACGGCCGTCGCGGTGCACGTGCTGACGGCGGCACTCTTCGGCGGCGCGGTCGCGATCTGGTTCACCGATCTGACCGGCGTGGTGAAGGTGCTCGTCACCGTGCTGCTCACGGCGATCGGCATCGTCGTCGCCCCGATAAGGCTTCGTCACCGCGCTGAAGGCTGGAACCGCAACGACGCGCCACAGCTGTTCGCCCTGATCGACACAATCGCGACACAACTCGCGATGCGCGCGCCGCGACGGCTGCTCGTCACGCCCGACTACGACGTGACCGCCGACGTTCGCACGATGAGAGTCGGGCTGCCGCTGTGGTCGGCGCTCTCGCCGCAGGCGAGACATGCGTTGCTGGCATACGCCGTTGCGCTCACCGCGCGCAACGACCCGCGCGCCGCACCGGTCTTCACCACCGCTACTGCCTCGATCGGCGACTGGCTCTACCTGCTGCAGCCCGACTCCGAACGTGCCCGGCGACGCCGACCGATCCGGACCATCACCGGTCTGGTGCGCCCGACGAGCAGTGTCGGCATCTCCGAACTCCTGCTGCCGGTCGCCCTCGCTCCTCTTTTCCTCAGCGTTCACGGCCTGCGACTTGCAATCGCGGCCGGACTGCTGCCCGGCGGCCAGCGCGCGGGCTACCGCGCCATCTCCCGCGCCGTCTCGGTGGCCGGCGTCGACGGGGTCATCGAGCTGCTCACTGCGCTGCTCATGCACGAGCGGGTCGGCCAGGAGACCTCGCTCGCCGTACGACGGGGCAACGCAGACCTCGTCGACGTCGCGCGGCTCTATCTCGCGGTCCTCGAACCCAACGTCCGCGACGCGGTGCTGACAAACTCGCGCAAAGCGGACCTGGAGCCGCGGGGAGACGGTCCGCCGCCGGCGCTTCTCACCGATTTCGTCGCCGCGACCGCATCGCCGACACCTGTGCGGACACCGGTCGAGGCGATTGCCGCAGCCGACAGCGAGATGCAGCGCGATCGGGACGACCTCAACCACCGCATGCGCGAACTGGTGCAGGCCGAGCTAGATGCGGCCTCACATCACCCTCGATGATTCACCCGTTTGCCGGATCAAGTTCTTGCTCGGACTTGGGTACTTTCCCTACATGGGGGAACTCTCGGAGACCACGGTGCTGCGGCGCTGCGCGCTTGCAGTGGCCGTGCTCCA
>DASSEQ010000292.1:0-2974 GCA_035695245.1 Mycobacteriales bacterium
CGCCGCCGATGCCCGCGCCCGTGAAGAAGCGGCAGAGGAAGAAGAACCACGCCGTCCACGAGGCAGCCGTCGCGAGCGTGGCGACGATGTAGACGCCGAGCGTGATCAGGAAGAGCTTCTTCCGGCCGAAGCGGTCGGTCAACTGGCCGAAGAACAGCGCGCCGGTGCAAGCGCCGGCGACGTAGACGGCAGCAGCCGTGCCGATCTGGGCGGTCGTGATCGCGATCCCACTGCCGCCTTCCGTGAGACGCGGAGCGATCGCGCCGACGATCGTCACCTCGAGGCCGTCGAGAATCCAGACCGTCCCGAGCCCGATCACGACCATCCAGTGGAACTTCGCCCACGGCAGCCGGTCGAGACGTGCGGGGATGTTCGTCTCGAGGCGGCCGGTCTCGACGCTCGCAGTCTGGGCGCTCACGAGTGTCCGAACGACAAACCGGGTGCCCCGGTTACGCTCGGCCCGTGCTCAGCTGCCGCCTCGTGGGTCACCGCTACCGCTTTCAAGCCGAGGGACGGACGATGCGCTGGACATGCGAGCGCGGCTGCGGCGCCGGCGGCTCGAAGGAGTACGAGAGCGCCGACGAAGCCGCGCGCTACGCAGCGGCGTTCGACCGCGAGGACCGCGACGAGGTCGGCCACCGCGCTCCGTTCCTCGGGATGTTCCCACTGCGCATGTGGTGGACGTTGCGCAAGCGGATCCGGTAGCAGGAGCCGGCCCACCCGCGGCGAAGCGCTCGCCGATGACGTCGGAATCGACGACCCGTTGGCCACTCCTCGAGGAGCGCACGCCGTTCGTCGCCGCGCCGGCGCCGGGGCGCTCGAGCCGTCGGAGACTTCCGCGCTCGGCGTGGCTGCTCACGGCACTCGCCTTCCTCTGCGGCGGTCTCGTCAGCGCCGCCGCCTTCTCGATCGGGTGGCGCCACCAGGCGCAGCGCGACACGGCCGCCCGGGCAGCGCTCGCCACGGCAACGGCGCACGTCAACCGGCTGTCGGCGTCTCTCGCGACCGCCCGCGAGACGATCGCGCAAGAGCGGCAGGTGGAAGCCGAGGCATCCGCCGCCATGCGCGCAACCTCGCGCGCAGCGGCATCGCTTGCAACCCAGGCAACCTCCGCCGGAAGAGCCGCGGACACGGTCTCCGGTGACGCGGCCGACATCGGCGCGACGGCAAGCCGGATCTCGCGGGAGCTGCAGACCCTCCTGACGTACCTGACGACGACCCCGTCGAGCCAGATCGACTCCGGCTACATCGCGAGTCAAGCCGGGTACCTCACCCGGCAGCTGACTGCGCTGGAGAGTTCCGGTGCCGCGGTTGGCAAGTCGGTCACGAGCCTCAAGGCGCCGCTCAGAAAGCTGGCTCGGATCGCCGCGACGCTCCACTGAAGCCGACCTTGGCATTTTCGAATAGACGTGCGATGGTACGGGCGGCTTTGAGGGGGTTCATCGCAACATCCGCGCTCGCGCTGGCGCTGCTCGTGCCTGCTGCGACGGCAACGGGGTCGGCCGGGCGGGTCCAGTTTCGTCCCGGCGGTATCGTCCCGCATCTGAGCGCCGGCCGGGCCGATGCGTACCCGCCCTCGAAGGCCGTTGGCTACGCGCCGCCGACCACGCTCACCTTCGACGCAGGCTACGAGACTCTGATCAACCAGTACTTCGCCGACGTCGCCAGTGACAGTACCGGCACGGCGAACGTCTATTCCGTGGCGACGCAGTACTACGACAACCCCGGCACGGTACACGTCCAATACCAGTCGACAGTCGGCGGCTCATACGTTTCCAGGGACCCGCTTCCTCGGAATGGGTGCAACGACGGGTTCGACACGTACTGCCTCACAGATCAGCAACTCCAGCAGGAGATTCAGGCGGTCCTGACGTCGCAGGGCTGGCACGGTGGCCTCGATCACATCTTCTTTCTTATGACACCTAACGGCGTCGGGTCCTGTGGAGACTCGACCAGCACTGAGTGCTCTACGAACAAGTTCTGTGCCTACCACAGCTACTTCATCGACTCGGGCAATGAGGATGTCATCTATGCCAACGAGCCCTACGAAGGTCCGTACCCGGGCTGCACGGACCCTGCCCAGGGCTTCCCGAACGACGTCGATTCGGACACAACGATCAACACCATCAGCCACGAGCACAACGAGGCGATCACCGACCCCCTCACGGATCCGACGAGCTACGCATGGATCACGGCGAACCTGAAGTACGAGAACGGCGACCTCTGCGCGTACGGCTTCGGAACCCCCATTGGTGGGACGCCAGGACTCGATGCGTACAACCAGGTGATCAACACCCATAACTACGAACTGCAGGAGGAGTGGAGCAACGCGGACAACGGGTGCGTGCAACGCCCGGGTGGATCTGTCTCGCCGGCCACTTCCGGCTCGGGGCCTCTCGCCTACCACGGTGGCCCAGTGATGCACACGAACACGACGTACGCGATCTACTGGCTCCCGACCTCGGGCAACACGGGCGCCCCAGCAATCACCGGGACGGCGGCCGTGAACCAGGTGCTCACGTCGTCCACCGGGTCATGGAATGGAGCTCCGACGAGCTTCTCCTACCAGTGGCAGCGCTGCCTTCCGGGCGGCACGAGCTGCGCCAACATCCCTGGCGCGACGGGGTCCACGTACACCCTCACGAGTGCCGACGGCGGCAACGTCGTTCGCTCCACCGTCAGCGCCACGAATGTGAACGGCGCATCGGCATATGCAGCGTCCGCGATCTCCAGCGCCGTCATCCCGCTGCCCGCGGCCACGGCACCGCCGGTCATCTCCGGAGTGGCGGCCGCCGGCAAGTCGCTCTCGGTCTCGACAGGGACCTGGAACACGCCGGCGACCTTCACCTACCAATGGCTCAGCTGCAACGCCAAGGGCACCGGTTGCGCGGCGGTCGCAGGAGCCACCGACAACTCCTACTTCTTGCTCGGCGAGGACGCAGGGCACACGTTGCAGGTCGTCGTCACGGCCACG
>DASSEQ010000293.1:0-4596 GCA_035695245.1 Mycobacteriales bacterium
TCGGGCGACCGCGTCGGCAGGGTTGGTCGGGATGTGCCCGTCGATCATGGCGAACTTGAGGAAGACCGCGACCGTGCAGAACCGGCGGGCGATCGTGGCGGGCGCGTAGTCGGCCGCTTCCAGGGCGCGCACGTAGAGCTCGAGCTGCGCCCGGGTCGCCCGCAGCGGGTCGACGTCGACCTCGGTGCACCAGCGCAGGTAGCAGCGCAGGTCCACCTGGTACGACCCAAGGGTCGGCTCTCGATAGCGGGCCAGGAACCCCGCCACCGCCAGCTTCGTTACGTCCAGATAGCTGAGGACCAGGTCGGACATGGCAATCCCTCCCGTCAGGGCTCCGGGACCGTCCCGGGGACCTGACGGAAGCGTCCGCCCACGACCTATGCCCGTCCGATTTGCCGCTTCGACACCGGCGCTATTCGCTTAGTCCCGCCGTTGCGAACCGGCCGCTCGGCTGCTCGGATCAAGTGGATTGCGGTGGTCCCCCGACCCGGAGCATGTTGGTGTCGGGGTCGGTCATTCCCCACTCCACCATGCCGTAGGGGGTCGTCCCGGGCGCGTGGATGGACCCGTTCTCCGACACTCGGTTGACCCACTGCTCGTACAAGGCGAGAGCCTCGGCGCTGGTTGTGAACCCGAGGTAAGCGTTCGTCATGTTCTTGCTCGGCACCAGGTCGGGGTCGAGGCCGAAGTGGATCACCATCCCCGTCGGGTGCTTCAGGATCATGTAGTCCTCATGCCGAACGGCAACAGCGAAGTCGAGTGCACCCCAGAACTTGCTGGTCCGGTCCAGGTCGGTGCTGAAGAAAGCGGGAGCCATGGTGAAGCCCATGCGCGGAGCGTATTTCGGGGTATGTGACTGCGCCAGGCAGGTGCCGATCTCAGGCGTTGAACACTTCGAGAGCGTCTGCCAGCTGGTCGCGCTGTCTGGCGAGGTCGTCCGCGGCGACTGGGTGCTCGATGAACGGTTGTAGGGGCAAACCCGGGCACGGGTCGTCGAGGTAGCGCGGCAGGAGATAGGTGTGGAGGTGCGGGACGCTGTTCCCGTAGGTCAGGTAGTTGATCTGTGCCGGGTCAAAGACCGCGTACAAGGCCCGACTCGCCACGGCGACCTCTCGCCAATAGTCACTGAGCTCTTCGCCTGTCAGTTCGACGAGGTCCGCGACGTGTCGTCCTCTCCAGACGGCCATCGAGTAGCCCGGAAGTGGAGCGGACTTGCGGAGATACGCATCGACGACGTTGCCGCTGAAGAAGCGGACGCCACCTCGTGTCTCGTCGGGTCGGTCTTGAGCGCATGTGGGGCAGGCGAGCCCGGCACGGCGTTCTGGCCAGTCCATCGGCCAGGTCCGGGTAGTCATGCTGGGCATTCTCACCCGAGCAACGTGTTCAGCGCCCACGAGAAGTCCCGACGTCCCGGCGCGACTC
Organism: Mycobacteriales bacterium; assembly: GCA_035695245.1. Taxonomy (GTDB): domain Bacteria; phylum Actinomycetota; class Actinomycetes; order JAFAQI01; family JAFAQI01; genus DASSEQ01. The sequence continues at coordinate 1,423 of DASSEQ010000293.1, forward strand.
CGGCCGCTACGGTGCCAGCGTGCTCGTGGAGGACTCCGCTTCGGTGCGTGCGTCGGGTGAGCCGCCGTACTGGCGACCTGGCGACGTCGTCAACTGGCGGTATCGCCGGCCGTCGCAGCGTCCTCTTCCTGAGTCTGTGGTTCCGGTCACGGTCGTTCGTGACGACGCATCTGGGCTTGTCGCGTGGGTCGCGGAAGGGACTCCGGTGTGGACGGTGGTCCGCGCGGACGGACGTGGGTTGCGAGAGGTGGGGTTGGCCGAGCGGTTCTACGGCGAGCGGGCCCAGACGCAGGGTGAATGGCAGGGCCCCGGCGTTCTGCGGGTGGCGCCGACCGGAGCGTCGTGGTCGGTGTGGCATTTCCGACATGCCGATGGGTCTCATCGCGGCTGGTATGTGAACCTGGAGCGGCCACACGTCCGCGACGCGCAAAACGTCTACACCCAGGACTACATCCTCGATCTCTGGGTGACGCCGGACCGAACCGTCATCCGCAAGGACGAGGACGAGCTCGTCGCCGCCGCCCGCGCCGGGCGGTTCACGCCAGATGAGGTCGACCACATTTGGCAGGTCGCTGCGCTCGCCGAGGAGGCCGTACGCCAGTGGGCTCAACCGTTCTGTGATGGCTGGGAGAACTGGATGCCCAACGAGGATTGGCCCGTGCCGCCCCTGCCGTCGCTATAGCAGTCGGGAAGAGGTTTTGGCACCGCTTCCGATGATCGGTAAGTGTAGATATGCCGGTGATCCTGTAGGCCATTTCGGGCGCACCACTGGGGTGCGTCTCGTTGCCGAAGGGACCGCCGATGTTGACCTCCGATCCGTGCTTGTTGCCGGCTGTTGACCGGCGTCGCGTACCACCTCGGCTCGATGAGCCGACTCTCGACAGGTATCTGGCGTTCGTCGCGTCGCGAGCGAGGTGGAACACGGTGCTGGCGACGGCGTCGGACCTGCGCGCGTTCTTTGGGGTTGTCGACAAGCTGCCGCACGAGGTCGTGACGGCTGACGTGCTCGGGTTCATCGCCGAGCAGCGTGAGCCGCGGCACGAGCGGGTGGTTCGGCTGTCCGACGGTGAGAGCGGGTTGTCGTCGCGCACGATCAAGCGACGGCTGTCGAGCGTGTCGGGGTTGTACTCGTGGCTGCTGATGCTCGACGAGGCGTCGGCGAACCCGGTGCCGCGCGGGCTGGCCACGCGACGGGCTCGCGGGAAGCGCGGCCACGTGCCGTTGGTCCGGGCACCGCGGACGCTGCCGAAGGTGCTCGACCCGGACGAGGTGAATGCGCTGTTGAAGGCGCTGCGGACCTGGCGGGACCGGGCGATGGTCGAGGCGATGCTGCTCGGCGGGTTGCGCCGATGTGAGGTCCTCGGGTTGCGGCTGGAGGACCTGCGTGCCAGTGAGTCACGGGTGTTCGTCGCGGATGGCAAGGGCGGTCATCAGCGGCTGGTGCCGATCACGCCACGGTTCTTCCGCACCCTCAGCCGCTACCTCGACAGCGAGCGTCCGGACGTTGACACCGACCGAGTGTTCGTGGCGTTGAAAGGTCCGCGTCGCGGCCGGCCGCTGGACGAGGACGGATTGGAAGAGATCATCCGCGGCGCCCGTCGCCGCGCCGGCCTGGCGCACGCGACGTGTCATGAGCTGCGACACACCTGCCTGACCCGACTGCGGGAAGCGGGGATGGCGTTGGAGGCGGTGCAGGCCCAGGCTGGGCACCGGTCGATCGAGTCGACCCGGATCTACCTGCACCTGGCCAACGACTGGCTGGCCGGCGAGTACGCCCGCGCCGTCATCGCGCTCGAGGCCGCGGCGGTGACCGCATGACCGCCGTCGCCGTCGAAGCCCTGGCCGGGCGGGACTCGCAGTCGCGGCGGGAGTGGCAGCGCATCGCCGCCGCCCGTCCGCAGCTCGCAGCGACCGCCGCGAAGTACTTGTCGCAGTTGGGATTGTCGTTGCGTCCGGCGAGTGTCGTGGTCGCCGACGCCGCGCTGCGGCAACTCGCGCTCTACCTACTCGACGAACAGCCGCACGTGTCCGGCTTCGCCGATGTCGGTCGCGCCGAGATCGAGGCGTTCAAGCTGCACCTAGCCGCCCGTCCCGGTCGACTCGCGAACGTCACGGCGAACACGCTGCGGCAGCGGCTCGGCACGTTGCGGACGTTCTTCGACCGGATCGGCGAGTGGGACTGGGACGACGCGCCCAGACGCACCCCGATCTACTCCATCGACCTGCCGATCGTCGACGACCCGCTCCCGAAGTTCCTCGACGACGCGCAAGCCGCCCGGCTGCTGCGCGCCGCCACCAACGATCCCGACCCGCTGCCACGGCTGGTCGTGCACCTACTCGCCCGCACCGGCGTCCGCGTCGGCGAACTCTGCCGGCTGCGCCGTGACGGGATCGTGCACCTCGACGGCGGCTGGTGGCTACGCGTCCCGATCGGCAAGCTGCACAACGACCGCTACGTCCCGCTGCACCCGCAGCTCGTCGAGATGCTCACCGACTGGCTCGCCGGCAGCGACGACCACGCCAGCGGGCTGCTTCTCGTCCGCGCCAACGGCAACCCGCTCAACCCCTGCGCGGTCACCCGGATGCTCAACCGGGTCGCCCGCTCCGCCGGGATCGGACACGTCCACCCGCACCAGCTGCGGCACACCCTCGCGACCCAAGCGATCAACCGTGGCATGCGGCTCGAGGCGATCGCGGCGATGCTCGGTCACCGCACCCTGCGGATGACGCTGGTCTATGCACGGATCGCGAACCGCACCGTCGCCGACCAGTACCACTCCGTCAGCCAGTCCGTTGACGCGCTCTACGACGACCCGGCACTGCCCGGCGGTGAGACCACCGCGATGCGCCGGCTGCGCGACGAGCATCGACGGATGCTCGGCAACGGCTGGTGCACCCGCCCCTCCGAACTCGACTGCGCGTTCGAGACCATCTGCGAAGGCTGCGGGTTCTTCCAGACCACCATCGAGTTCAAGCCGACCCTCGAACGGCAGCGCGATCATGCGGCCGACCACGACCAGCCAGCACGCGCGACCACCTACCAGCGGCTCATCGACACCCTCAACAGCCGCACCGGATGACCACACCGACAACGGCGACGGCCGGGCCCACAAAGCCCGGCCGATCACCGGCATATCCCGCACGAAGTTGACAGGATCACCGGCATAAGTGCCG
>DASSEQ010000294.1:0-2721 GCA_035695245.1 Mycobacteriales bacterium
GCGCAGGTGCCGTCGTTGTGCAGCACGCGATGCCAGGGCACCTCGGAGCCGTGCCGCGACATGACCGTGCCCACGGAGCGGCCGGAGCCGGCGCCCACGTAGTCGGCGACGTCGCTGTAGGACATGACCTTGCCCCGCGGGATGCGGTCGACCGCATCGAGCACTGCGCGGGCGAACGGCGTCATGGTTCGAACGCTAACGTCGCGCTAACGTCACCCCATGCGCATCCTCGTCATCGGTGGGTCCTCGTTCGTCGGCCGCGCGATCGTGCAGGCGGCAATCGATCGCGGGCATGACGTCACGCTGTTCAACCGCGGAAAGACCGATCCGGGTGCGTTTCCGGACGCCGAGCACGTGATCGGTGATCGCGACGGCGACCTGTCCGGTCTCAAGGGCCGTGAGTGGGACGCGACCGTCGACGTCTGTGCATACGTGCCACGCCAAGTGCGCTCGTTGCTCGAGACGCTTGGCGACGGCGCCGGGCACTACACGTTCATCTCGACGATCAGCGTCTACGACGCCGAGCCCGCCCAAGTGGGCTTCGGCGAGGACAGCCCGCTGCTCACAGCGGCCTTCGACGACGAGTTGACGATCGAGAAGTATGGCGAGCTCAAGGTGGGCTGCGAGCAGGTCGCGCGCGAGATCGTCGGCGACCGGCTGCTCGTCATCCGGCCGGGCTTCGTGCTCGGTCCGCACGACCCCACGCATCGGTTCACCTACTGGGTCGAGCGCGTCGCCGAAGGCCGTTCACCCATTGCCGGACCCAACGCTGATCAACCCTTGCAAGGTGTCGATGCACGCGATCTCGGCGCCTTCACTGTGGCGCAGATCGAGAAGCAGGTCGTCGACACGTTCCATGTCACCGCGCCTGACCCTGCACCGACGTTCGACCGCGTGTTGACGGAGATTGCGAAGGGCGTGGGTGCCGACCTTGCCGAGGTGCGCTGGATCGGGCCGAAGCCACTGCTTCCGCTCACGGTGCCGCCGAGCCACTACGCGATCCTCGCCGTCGGACTCGACAAAGCGCGTGCCGCCGGCCTGTCCTGGCGCCCGCTCGCCGACACGGCGCGCGACACCTTGGAGTGGGTGCGCGCCGAGCGCGCTGCAGGCAGCTATGCCCAGGGCGCGGGCGTGGGCCCGACCCCTGACCAGGAGGCCGACCTCCTCAGCTGAGGGTTACGGCGACGACACTGCTCACCGGCGCGCCCGGGCCGGCGGCTTCACCACCGACGACGTAGGTCGTCGCGCCGACGACGGCAGCGGCCGCGTCTGACACCGCCTGCGGCAACCGACCGAGCATGCGCAACTGCGGCAGCGCCCAGATGCCTCGCACTGCAGTGCCGGAGACGCGGCCACCGGCAAAGCACGGCACTCCGTCGACGGTCAGCCCGAACGCATGCGCCAGCGGATGCGAGACATGGCCGATCACCTTCACCTGGCCGGTCCGTGGGTCGACCTGCTGGATATCGGTCGACTGCGCTCCGTTGACAGTGCCTTCGGTCGTCGCCAGAGCGCCGCCGACGACGAGCAGGTCCGCGCCGTCGGCGACAACGGCTGGATAGCGCACGCCGACAAGCAGCTTGGCGACGGCATGGAAGTGCACCCCGTCTGCGGTCGCGAGCACATCGCGGGTCATGCGCTGGCCGTCGAAGCCTCCGACCACGTAGGCGGTGCCGCCGATGACCGTTGCGGAAGAGTCGGACCGCGGCTGGGGCAGCGCACCCACTACGTGCGAAGCGCCGCCGGAATACTCCTGCACAGCGGCGACCGTGGTCGCTGCTCCGCCGCCGAAGACGAAGACGTGGCCGTTGAGCACAGCTCCGCTCGCGTCGTGCACCGCCGTCGCGAGATGACCGGCGGATGTCGTCGTACGACGACTGACGTCCACCGACCACACTCGAGCGGTCGTCGAGTCACCGGGAGCAAGGCCGCCGAGCACAAGCAGTCGACCGCCGAGACCAACGACGACTGCGCGCGACACCCCGACCGGCAGGTGCAACACCGTCGAGACGTGCAGGCTCCGGGCGGCGTGCGTCGTGACGCGTGCCGAGGACGACGGCGAAGACGACGGCGACACCTTCGAGTGCTGCGCAGGCGACGACGACGAAGACAGAGCCTTGTGCGCTGTCGAGCCGCCACAGCCCGCAGCGGCAAGCAAGGTCGCGGCGAGAGCTGCCAGCGCGCGCGGCGCCGGCCTCACCGCGTGACGCCGGTGTGACCGAGGCTGTAGCGACCGGGCTGTGGCCACACACACAAACCGTGCGGCTGCAGGCCGACGGAGATCTTCGCGAGGAGATGACCGTCAACGGTCGAGATGGCGTAGACCGTGCTGTTGTATCGACCGGCCAGCCAGATCACCTTGCCGTCCGGCGAGACGCCACCCATGTCCGGGCTGCCGCCACCGGGAATCATCCACGTGGCGATCTTCTTGTGCGTCGCGAAGTCGATGACGGTGATGCTGCCGCCGCGGCGGTTGGTGACGTAGAGGTCGCGCCCGTTGCGACTCGGGTAGAGACCGTGCGCATCCGAACCGGTCGGGATGAAACCCAGCGCCCGCATGTGCGCACCGTCGATGCGCCACACCCCACCGCGGAAGCGGTCGGCGACGTAGAAGACCTTGCCGGTCGGGTCGAGCTTGACGTCCTGCGGACTGGACCCCGGCAGGTGCAGATAGCCGACGACCTTCAAGGTGTGCAGGTTGATCTTCACCAGCTGCGAGGA
>DASSEQ010000295.1:0-3821 GCA_035695245.1 Mycobacteriales bacterium
GCCGACACCAGCGTCGGCGAGATCATCGCCGAGGCGATGGACAAGGTCGGCAAGGAAGGCGTCATCACCGTCGAGGAGAGCAACACCTTCGGCCTCGAGCTCGAGCTCGTCGAGGGCATGCGCTTCGACAAGGGCTACATCTCGCCCTACTTCGTCACCGACCCGGAGCGCATGGAAGCGGTCATCGACGACCCTTACATCCTCTTCGTCAACGGCAAGATCAGCAACGTCAAGGACCTGCTCCCGATCCTCGAGAAGGTCATGCAGGGCGGCAAGCAGCTCGTCATCATCGGCGAGGACGTCGAGGGTGAGGCGCTCGCGACGCTGGTCGTCAACAAGATCCGCGGCACGTTCAAGTCGGTCGCCGTCAAGGCGCCGGGCTTCGGCGACCGCCGCAAGGCGATGCTGCAGGACATGGCCATCCTCACCGGTGGCCAGGTCATCAGCGAAGAGGTCGGCCTCAAGCTCGAGAACACGACTCTGGACCTGCTCGGCAAGGCCCGCAAGGTCGTCGTCACCAAGGACGAGACGACGATCGTCGAGGGCGCCGGTGACAGCGACCAGATCGCCGGCCGGGTCAACCAGATCAAGGCCGAGATCGAGAAGAGCGACAGCGACTACGACCGCGAGAAGCTGCAGGAGCGCCTGGCCAAGCTGGCCGGCGGTGTTGCGGTCATCAAGGTCGGCGCCGCGACCGAGGTGGAGCTCAAGGAGCGCAAGCACCGCATCGAGGACGCCGTCCGCAACGCGAAGGCTGCGGTCGAGGAGGGCGTGCTGCCCGGTGGTGGTGTGGCGCTGCTCGCCGCGGCGAAGACCGCGTTCGAGAAGCTCGACCTCGAAGGCGACGAGCTGACCGGTGCCAAGATCGTCCAGCTCGCGCTGGAGGCCCCGATCAAGCAGATCGCGTTCAACGCCGGCCTCGAGGGCGGGGTCGTGGTCGAGAAGGTTCGCTCACTCGCCACCGGCCACGGCCTCAACGCCGCTACCGGCGACTACGTCGACATGGTCAAGGAAGGCATCATCGAGCCGGCGAAGGTCACGCGCTCTGCCCTGCAGAACGCTGCCTCGATCGCGGCGCTCTTCCTGACCACCGAGGCGGTCATCGCCGACAAGCCGGAGAAGGCCGCACCGGCCATGCCCGGTGGCGGAGGCATGGGAGACATGGACTTCTAGTCCAACCGGAAAGGGCCGGCGGGAAACCGCCGGCCCTTTCTCGTTGACTGCGACGCAAATCGTCTTCTCAGGCGCTGAGTGGACCACTTCCGTCACAGTCAACGTCAGCAGGAGGTCGGTCCCGAGTCGCGAACTCCCTCGCGTGCGAGTTCGCGTGCTCCTGCCGGCGGCTCTGGCCGCGGTCGCTCTGGTCCCCGTCGTGCCGATGTCGTCGGCTGCGACCCGGCCGGCCGACTGTCTCGCGACGTTGAACGGTGTCGATCTACTGACCGCGACAGTGCCGAAGCTCGACCGGGCACTCGCGGAGCGCCGGTTCACCAGCGTGCAGCTGACGAAGGCCTATCTGCGCCGGATCAAGGCCTTCGACCACGGCGCAGTCAAGATCAACGCCATCCGGGCGTTCACCAGCGACGCGTTGAAGCAGGCGGCGGCGAGCGACGCCCGTCGTCGCGCGGGCAAGATCCGCGGGCCGCTCGACGGGTTGCCGATCCTGCTCAAGGACAACGTCGGCACCCGCGATGCGCCGACCACCGCCGGGTCGATCGCCTTGGCGCGCAACATCCCCAAGCGCGAAGCGACGATTGTTGCGAAGCTCCGCGCCGCGGGTGCCGTCATCCTCGCCAAGACCAACCTCTCGGAGTTCGCCAACTGGGTCGACCTGTCGATGCCGAACGGCTACAGCTCGCTCGGCGGGCAGGTCGTCAACCCCTACAACAACGGCGACCCGAGCGGCTCATCCTCGGGATCGGGTGCCGGCGAGGCCCTCGGCTACGCGGCGCTTGCCATCGGCACCGAGACCTCCGGCAGCATCCTGTCGCCGAGCGACGTCGAGTCGCTGGTCGGGATCAAACCGACCGTCGGGCTCGTCAGCCGCTACGGCATCATCCCGCTCGCACAGTCCTTCGACACCGCGGGTCCGATGACCCGCGACGTCACGGATGCGGCGTACCTCCTGCAGGCGCTCGCCGGTCGGGACCCGCACGATGCGCCGTACGACGAAGCCCCCGGCGGGCCGCCGATCCGGCCGGACTATGTCTCGGCGCTGAAACCCGGCGCCCTCAAAGGCGCGCGCCTGGGCTACAGCACCAACGACATCCCCAGCGGCGCGCAAGGAGTGCTCTTCACTCGAGCCCTCGCCGACCTCCGGCGCGCCGGCGCGACGCTCGTCGAGACCGACACGTTGTCGAACACGAGCAACGCCGGGCTGGTCGAGCTCGGCGTCATCCCCAACGAGTTCAAGTACGGCATCAACAACTACCTGGCCACCGAGGCCGGACCCCATCTGCCGGTGAAGAACTTGACCGACATCGCGGTCTACAACCAGCAGCATCCGAAGCAGGTGAAGTATGGCCAGAACCTCATCCTGGCCTCGGATGCCACCCCGGGCGTGTACGACGAGCCGAGCGCCATCGCCGCCCGTACGGCGACCATCACTGCTGCGCGCGAGGCCATCGACAGCGTGCTGCGCGACAACCAGCTCGACGCCTACCTCACGCCCGGGGCCAACTACGCCAACATCGGCGCCGCCGCCGGCTATCCGACGGTGATCGTGCCGGCGGGCATCGCCGGCAACACTCCGATGGGACTCGGCTTCCTCGGCAGCGCCTGGACGGAGCGCTCACTGCTCGGGCTGGCGTTCGACTACGAGCGAGTCAGCCACCGTCGGGCGCAGCCGACCACTGTGAACCCCACGCTCCTGACCAACGTCTGTCGGTGAGGCCGTGACACTCAGCGGTCACATGCGGCCGAAGGAGGCGGCGATCGCCTGCTCGGCGTCGGCGTAGTGGCTGCCGGCCTGCCCGAGCAGGGAACTGATCCCGGCCAGCGCCTCGTGCAGTCCGCGGGCGCTGCGCTGCCATTCGGCCCAGAGCCCTTCGAACCGTTGTTGCGCCACGCCGGCCCAGTCGCCGCCGAGCGGCGCCAGAGCGCCCGCCAGCGCGGCCAGCTCCGACTCGATGCCGGCGGCCCCGCTGGCCACGCGACCCGAAAGACTTGCGAGTTGCTCCGGTGTGACCCGAATTCCGGTCATGACTCCTCCTGATCGAACGGCGATGTGGCGAGCACGCTAGGCACTTCCGGACGACCTCGCTGACGTTGTCCACAGGCGAGAAAAAGTCGCCCGCCGGGCGCGATATCCGCACGACGCACCCGTTGTCGTGTCAGGGGGCTCGTGGCCGGCTGGGCGGCTGCGAGCCCCTTTCGCCGATTTCTCGGTCGGGCCAGCCCGAGCCGAGCGGCCCCGAGCTGAGCAGCACTGAACAGCCGCGAAGTAGTGTCGTTTTCGTGCCGGGTGACGACCAGCTTTCGCTGAAGCTGACGCGCCTTGGCACGAGGTTGCACGAACTCAGCAGTGTCCTGGTCGCGTTCAGCGGCGGCGCCGACTCGGCGTTCCTGTTGGCGGCCACGGTGCGCACCCTCGGCGCGGGAAAGGTCGCGGCCGCCACCGCTGTTTCGCCGAGCCTGCCCGCCAGCGAGCTCACCGACGCCGCCGCTTTCGCCGTAGAGCTCGGGGTCCGTCACGTCACTCCGAGCACCGATGAGTTGTCGCGCGACGGTTACCGCGCGAACGCGGGAAACCGTTGCTACTTCTGCAAAGCCGAGCTGCTCGACGTCATCACTCCGATCGCGCGGGAGCTGGGCCTCGCTGC
>DASSEQ010000296.1:0-3409 GCA_035695245.1 Mycobacteriales bacterium
AGCGGTGGACTTGGTGGGCGTCGGCGATGGGGTGACGCTCGGCTGGCTGCTTGCGGGCGGCGAGGCCGAGACGACGCTGTCGGAGTGCTGCGGCGGGCGGGTCAGGGCATAGGCCCCGAAGCCGGCGCCGCCGACGATGGCAACCGCGCCGACTGCCGCGAGCGGTCGCAACCACATCCGTCGCGCGCGTCGCGCGTTGACGCGCTGCTGGATCCGTGCAAGCCCGTCGCCGCCCGGCGTGACGCTTTCGGCCTCACCGTGCAACGCGGTGCGGAGCAGTTGCTCGAGCCCCTGGTCGCGTTCGTCGGGGAAGGTCATGAGGTGCGCTCCAGACGTTCGCGCAGGGCACCCATGCCCCGCGAGGCGTGGCTCTTCACCGCGCCGGTGCTGATGCCCATCGCGTCGGCGATCTGGGCTTCGGAGAGGTCGGCGTAGTAGCGCAGCACGATGACTTCGCGTTGCCGTTGCGGCAGCGAGCGCAATGCGCGCAGCACGTGGTCGCGATCGAGCGCGGTCAGGGCGCGCGTCTCGGCACTCGGCACCGATCCAGCCGCCTCGGCCGGCAGCAGTGCCGGGGCTTTGCGGTCGGCGACCTTGAGGTGCCGCAGCCGTGACCGGGCCCGGTTCACCACCGACTGCCGCAGATAGGCGAGCGCCTTGTCCGGGTCGCGCAGTCGTCGCCAGGAGGCATGTACGGCGACGAACGCGTCCTGGACCACGTCCTCGGCCGCGGCCTGGTCGTGCAGGAGCAGCGTGCCGAGGCGCACGAGGGAGCGGTAGTGCGTCGTGTAGAGCGCCACGAGCGCCTCATCGGCGTCACGTGATGCGGCGTCCACGAATCGCCCCCTCTGGCGGCCACCGATCACGGTGTCGATCACGACGGTACGACGCCTTGCGCCCCGATCCGGTTTACGTCGCCCGGTTCGGCGAAGATCTACGCATGACCGAGGACTGCTTGTTCTGCCGGATCGCGGCCGGCGACGTGCCGGCGGAGGTCGTGGCCGGCAACGACCACGCGATCGCGTTTCGCGACATTTCTCCCGTTGCCCCGACCCATGTGCTCGTCATACCGAGGGCGCACCACCCCAACGCCGCCGCCGTGGCGGAGGCGGACCCGGAGGCGCTCATCGGCATGGTCCGGCTGGCCAAACAGGTGGCGGCCGACGAGGGCATCGCGGACGATGGTTACCGGCTGGTCGCCAACACGGGGGCTGCCGCTCACCAGACCGTTTTCCACGCTCACCTGCACGTGCTCGGAGGCCGCCCCATGGGCTGGCCGCCGGGCTAGAATTGGGTTCGACGATGGCAACCGCGAAGAACGACACCGCGACCACGCGCATCGTCGTGCCCGGCGCGCATTCGATGGTGGCCCTGCTCGGTTCGAGCGACGAGTTCCTCCGCCTGGTCGAGCGCGCGTTCACCTGCGACATCCACGTGCGGGGCAACGAGATCACCATCACCGGCTCGCAGGAAGAGGTCGACCTCGCCGCCAAGCTGTTCGAGGAGTTGATCACGCTGCTCGAGCGAGGTGACGTGCTCACCGCTGACGCCGTGCAGCGCTCGCTGGTGATGCTCCGGCAGCAGACCGAGGAGCGTCCGGCCGACGTCCTCTCGCTCAACATCCTGTCCTCGCGTGGCCGCACGATCCGACCCAAGACGCTCAACCAGAAGCGCTACGTCGATGCCATCGACGCGCACACGATCATCTTCAGCATCGGGCCGGCCGGCACCGGCAAGACCTACCTGGCGATGGCCAAGGCCGTGCAGGCGCTGCAGAGCAAGCAGGTCAACCGCATCATCCTGACCCGGCCCGCGGTGGAGGCGGGCGAGCGGCTCGGTTTCCTTCCCGGCACGCTCAACGAGAAGATCGACCCCTACCTGCGTCCCTTGTACGACGCCCTGCACGACATGGTCGACCCCGACTCGATTCCGCGCCTACTGGCGAGCGGCACGATCGAAGTCGCACCGCTGGCGTTCATGCGCGGGAGGTCGTTGAACGACTCGTTCATCATTCTCGACGAAGCGCAGAACACCTCGCCGGAGCAGATGAAGATGTTCCTGACCCGCCTCGGCTTCGGGTCGAAGATGGTCGTCACCGGCGACGTGACCCAGGTGGATCTTCCGGCCGGGATGAAGAGCGGGCTTCGCGTCGTACAAGACATCCTGGACGGTCTCGAGGACGTGCACTTCACCAAGCTCACCTCGCACGACGTTGTGCGGCACAAGCTGGTGAGTGACATCGTCGATGCCTATGCGAAGTGGGACGCGACCAACCAGGTGCAGCAGGGCCCGCGGTCGACCAGTTCGCGTCGCCGCGCCGGCCGCTGACATCCTTTCGCCGTGAGCATCGAAGTCGCGAACGAGTCCGGCGTGGACGTCGACGTCTTCGGGCTCGAGCAGCTTGCGCGTCACGTGCTCGACGAGATGGGCGTGCATCCGTTGGTCGAGCTGTCGATCCGGCTGGTCGACGTCGACGCCATGACGGCGCTGCACGAGCACTTCATGAACGAGCCCGGACCCACGGACGTCCTCGCGTTTCCGATGGACGAGCTCAACGATCAGCGCGACGATGCGTCCGAAGACGTCGACGTGCCGCCGACGCTGCTCGGTGACGTGGTGCTCTGTCCCGAGATCGCCCGTCGCCAGGCGGCTCAGGCGGGTCATCGTCCGGAGGACGAGCTGCATCTGCTCTGCGTGCACGGGGTGCTGCACCTGCTCGGCTATGACCATGCCGAACCTGCGGAGGAGCGGGAGATGTTCGCGACGCAGAGTCGGCTGCTGCAGTCGTGGGCGCGGCTCTCGTCGCGATGACCACCGCTGACGATGTGCTGATCGCCGTAGCCGCGGTGCTCGTGCTGTTGGCGGCGTTTCTGTCGATGGCCGAGTCGGCGCTGTCTCGCGTCTCGCAGACGCGGGCGGACGATCTCGCTGCCGATGGCGCGCGAGGTGCGATCAGCTTGCAACGCATCGCTGCGAGCCCCGCCGCGCCGCTCAATGTGCTGCTTTTGCTGCGCACGTTGGCCGAGCTGCTGGCGACGACGATGGTCGCCGTGGTCGCTCAACGTGGCCTCGACTCGGCGTGGCAGGCGATCCTCCTCGCCGGCGGCGTCATGACGATCGCCGACTACGTCGTGGTCGGTGTCGGGGCGCGCACGCTCGGGCGGCAGCACGTCGACCGCATCAGCACGATGACGGCTCCGGTCACGCGACTGCTCACTCGGCTGTTGGGCCCGCTGCCCAGGTTGCTGATCCTGCTCGGTAACGCGTTGACCCCTGGTCGCGGATATGCCGAAGGACCGTTCACCTCCGAAGCCGAGCTGCGCGAGCTCGTCGACCTCGCCGAGAAAGGCAAGGTCATCGAGAGCGGCGAGCGGCAGATGATCCATTCCGTCTTCGAGCTCGGCGACAC
>DASSEQ010000297.1:0-2290 GCA_035695245.1 Mycobacteriales bacterium
AGCGGGATCTCGGCGGCCAAGCGCTCCCGCGCGGCCTCGTCCGGGGCAAGCTCACGAATGCGGTCGGTGAGGATGCGCCCGGGCATGAGCGAGAAGACCCGGATGTCCTTCGGCCCCAGCTCATCAGCAAGGTGCTTCGCCCACATCGCGAGCCCTGGGCGCAGCCCGTTGGAGATCTCGATGCCGCCGATCGGTGTCTTCACCGACGTCGACAGCACCAAGCCGATCGACGCACCGCGGGTCAGGTGCGGCGTGACCGCGCGCACTGTGCGCACCGCCCCGAGGAACACCGACTCGAACGCGTCGCGCCACTGCGAGTCGCTCGCGCCCAGCGCTGCGGTCCCGGGCGGTCCGCCGACACTGACCAGGATCCCGTCCAGCCGATCCCAGGACTCGAGCGCCGCGCCGAGCAAACGGTCGCCGAGGCCGGCATCGGCGTTGTCGCCGACGACGCCTCGAGCATTGGTGCCGAGCGCCGCAACAGCGCGGTCTACCGACTCTTGCGATCGCGACGACACAACTACCCGCGCGCCATCTGCGACCAGCGCTCCGGCCGCGGCGAATCCGAGACCGCGAGTGCCGCCGGTGACGGCGTACACCCGGTCGGTCAGCCCGAGATCCACACCACCACCCGCCCTTTCTGCAAATGATCATGGGGTTGTGCGCAGACACGCCGGGCGTGTCGGGCTGACAGTCCCATGATCATCGGGGAAGTCAGGCGTTGAGCAGCGAGCGCAGGACGTATTGCAGGATGCCGCCGTGGCGGTAGTACTCCGCCTCGCCGGGCGTGTCGATGCGCACGGTCGCCGTGAACTCCTTGTCGCCTGCCTTCACGGTGATCTCGCGGGGGATGCGGTCCGCTCCGGCCAGCCCGCTGATCTCGAAGACTTCTTCGCCGGTCAGGCCGAGCGACTCGCGGTTGTCGCCGCCGGTGTATTGCAGCGGCAGCACACCCATGCCGATCAGGTTCGACCGGTGGATCCGCTCGTAGGACTCGGCGATGACCGCACGCACGCCCAGCAGCATCGTGCCCTTGGCCGCCCAGTCGCGGGACGAGCCGGAGCCGTACTCCTTGCCGGCAAGGATCACCAGCGGCACGCTCTCGTCGGCGTACTTCTCGGCGGCGTCGTAGATGGACATCTGCTCACCATCGGGCAAGTGGCGCGTCACGCCACCTTCGGTGCCCGGCGCCAGCTCGTTGCGCAGGCGGATGTTGGCGAAGGTGCCGCGAATCATCACCTCGTGGTTGCCGCGCCGCGACCCGTAGGAGTTGAAGTCGCGCCGCTCGACGCCGTGGTCGGTGAGGTAACTGCCTGCCGGTGACTCGGTCTTGATCGAGCCGGCGGGGGAGATGTGGTCGGTCGTCACACTGTCGCCGAGCATTGCCAGCACGCGCGCGCCGGTGATGTCGGTGATGCCTTGCGGCTCCTTGTCCATGCCGTCGAAGTACGGCGGACGGCGGACGTACGTCGACGCGTCTGCCCACTCGAACTCGTCACCCGTCGGCACCTCGAGCGACTTCCAGCGATCGTCGCCGGCGAACACATCGCCGTACGACGACGAGAAGCCGCTGGACTGCACCGACGACGCAACGATCTCCTGCACCTCTTTCGGCGCCGGCCAGATGTCGGCGAGGAAGACGTCGTTGCCGTCGCTGTCGGTGCCGATCGGGTCGTTGAGCAAATCGATGTCCATCGTGCCGGCGAGCGCGTAGGCGACAACGAGCGGTGGCGACGCGAGATAGTTCATCTTCACGTCTGGGTTGATGCGACCCTCGAAGTTGCGGTTTCCGGAAAGCACCGACACGACGGCGAGGTCGTTGTCGTTGACCGCTTGACTCACCTCGGGGATGAGTGGGCCGCTGTTGCCGATGCATGTCGTGCAGCCGTAGCCGACGAGACCGAAGCCGAGCTTCTCCAGATACGGCGTCAGCCCGGACTTCTCGTAGTAGTCCATGACGACCTTCGACCCGGGAGCGAGCGACGTCTTGACCCACGGCTTGCGCTGCAGGCCGCGCTCGACCGCGTTCTTGGCCAGCAGTCCGGCGCCGACCATGACGAAGGGGTTGGAGGTGTTGGTGCAGCTCGTGATCGCGGCGACCACGACAGCGCCGTGGTCGACCTCGAACTCCTCGCCGTCGAGGCTCACCGCGGCGGGGTTGCTCGGCCGGTCGGCTTGGGCTGCCGGGATGCCGGCAGGTGCGTCGTGCGCGCCCGATGCGCTGACC
The DNA here is from genome assembly GCA_035695245.1 of Mycobacteriales bacterium. Lineage (GTDB taxonomy): Bacteria > Actinomycetota > Actinomycetes > JAFAQI01 > JAFAQI01 > DASSEQ01. Next base: position 2,228 of record DASSEQ010000297.1, read on the forward strand.
GCTGGAGGGTCGCTCGCCGGGAACGACTCCTTCGACGCCTCGTTCGCGCTGTCACCGTTGCCG
>DASSEQ010000298.1:0-2889 GCA_035695245.1 Mycobacteriales bacterium
TGCATGCGCGCACCTGGCATGACGATGTTCCGGATGCCGATCTTCACGTGGAACATATTCATCACGTCGATCATGGTTCTCGTCGCGTTCCCGGTGCTTGCGGCTGCCTTGCTGGCGCTTGAGGCGGATCGCAAGTTCGGGGCGCAGATCTTCGCCGCCGACAACGGCGGCGCCATCTTGTGGCAGCACCTGTTCTGGTTCTTCGGTCACCCCGAGGTCTACATCGTGGCGATCCCGTTCTTCGGAATCATCACCGAGGTGATTCCGGTGTTCAGCCGCAAGCCCGTCTTCGGCTATCGCGGGCTCGTTTTTGCGACGATCGCCATTGCCGGCCTGTCTATGACCGTCTGGGCGCACCACATGTTCTCGACCGGAGCGGTGCTGCTGCCGTTCTTCTCGCTGATGTCGTTCATGATCGCGGTCCCCACCGGGGTGAAGTTCTTCAACTGGATCGGCACGATGTGGCGGGGCAGTCTGACCTTCGAGACACCGATGTTGTGGGCGTTCGGGTTTCTGATCACGTTTCTACTCGGTGGGCTGTCGGGAGTCATGCTGGCATCACCGCCGATCAACTTCCACGTGACCGACACCTACTTCGTGGTTGCGCACTTCCACTATGTGCTGTTCGGCACCGTGGTCTTCGCGATGTTCTCCGGCTTCTACTTCTGGTGGCCGAAATTCACCGGACGGATGTTGAACGAAACGGTCGGAAGGATCCACTTCTGGACGACGCTCGTCGGCTTCCATCTGACGTTCATGGTCCAGCACTGGCTCGGGGTGGAAGGAATGCCGCGTCGCTACGCGGACTACTCACCAACCGACGGGTTCACCACACTCAACACGGTGTCCACGATCGGTTCGTTCTTGCTCGCCCTGTCGACTCTCGCGTTCCTCTATAACGTCTGGCTTTCCTGGCAAGGAAAGACGGACCGGGTGATCGGCGACGACCCTTGGGGCTACGGCAACTCACTGGAGTGGGCGACCTCGTGCCCACCGCCGCGACACAACTTCACGTCCATCCCCCGGATCCGGTCGGAACGCCCTGCCTTCGACCTGCATTACCCGCAGCTCGCGGGAAAGCTGACTCACGCTTCGACTGGGGTGAAGGCGCCGTGACCACGGACCTATCCACGCAGGACAGGCAAGCACTGGCGCCGACGGTGCTCCGCTTTGGTGCAAACGACATCTCGTCGGACGAGAGCTGGTTGGCTGCGGTGTCCGCGGCTGCCGCGAAGGACGCTGGCGTCTCTGCCGAGCTCCTCGGCGAATACCTGCCGATGCTCGCTGCCGCGACCTTGACTGGTCGGCGTCCCGATCCTCGCGAGCTCGATGCCGTCGGCGCCCTGGGCCGACGGGCGGCTGAGCAGGGCGTCCCGACGAGCAGCGTCGTCAACCTTTATCTCTCCGCTGCGTGGCGGCTGTGGCGAGAACTTCCCAAAGTGTCGCGCACGGGGGAGGGCGAGACCGTCCGCGCAGCCGAGGCAGTGCTGCGGGTCGTCGACGACGCGGTAGCGGCACTGGTCGAGGGCTACCAGGCCGCTCAACGACAGATGATCCGGCGGGAGGTCTCGTTGCGTCGGGAGCTCATCGACGACCTCATCCGCGGGGACGCGGACGTCGCCGGGCTGCTGGAACGGGCCGAGCCGTTCGGTCTGGACCTGGGCCAGCAGCACATGATCACCTTGGCCGCTCCGAGCCAGCGGTTGCCGGACACCGAGATCGCCGTGAGTTCGATCGAGCGCACGATCCTCGACCATTTCGGTGACCGTGATGTGCTGGTCGCCAGCAAGGATGGGCTGCTTGTGGTCCTCTCACCCGCGTCGCGAGCCGGCGTTCGACACCGAGGGGTCCCAACCGACGACCTAGCCACACTCGTGCATGCCCAGCTCGAGAGGCTCGCCTCGGGCTCGCCCTGGCGGGTGGCGTGCGGTCGTGCCTACCCCGGGGCGTACGGCGTCGCCCGGTCATATGAGGAGGCGCGGGAGGCGATCTCGTTGGCTGGCCGGCTGCGGCTTGACGCCCCCGTCGTCCGTACCCGCGACTTCCTGGTCTATCGAGTTCTGGTGCGCGACCACGTAGCCATCAGAGACCTTGTGCAGGAGGTGCTGAGCCCCCTGCTCGATGCGCGCGGAGGTCCTGAACCGTTGCTGGACACCCTGGAGGCCTATTTCGCATCGGGTGAAGTTGCCACCGATGCGGCGCGCCGATTGCACCTGTCGGTTCGTGCGGTCACCTACCGGCTGGACCGCGTGAAGGAGATCACCGGCCACGACCCGGCGGACCCCACAGATCGGTTCACCTTGTACACGGCGGTCCTCGGAGCAAAGTTGCTGGGGTGGCCCAACGCGGATGCCGTCAGCGGTTGAGCGGCGATCAGAACCTCAGAATCCCCGCGAGCGAGGTTGATGTAGGCATCGACTCACCGTCCACCACATGAACCGTCCCGCCGTGGCGAAGGGTGCCTGCGATTGCTCGCTCGAGCAGCATCCAATCGTCGTGGACCGTTTCCGCTGAGCCGCTGGCCACGTCGAGTGCGGCGACGATGAGTGTGTCCACTCGGCCGTTTTCGGCCATGCGCGCTGCCGCCGACAGTTCGCTAACGGTCCTGCCGGCACCCTTGAGTTGCGCGAACCGCGCGAGGGCGTCGCGCCGCTCTGCGTGCAACGCCGGCTCGACCAACGGCCACGCCCGCTCGTGCAGCTGCTTTGGCGTCATGTCCCCGAGCCCGCCGATGATGCCGTCGGGGACAAGTGTCGGGTAGGAGTTGACCTCCCGGTACAACGCGTGCAGGTAGCCCACACCACCCAGAACGAGCGGGGCGCCACTGTCTCTCAGGATCTTCTTCACCGCCGTGTCCACCTCGCGGAAGTGCGCGACGATGCGCTGTTT
>DASSEQ010000299.1:0-2155 GCA_035695245.1 Mycobacteriales bacterium
TCGTGGCGTTCGTTGAACCACGACGACAGGACCTGCCGCGTCTTCGGGTCGTGCTTGGCGGCCATCACGGCTTCGATCAACAGCCGGCGCTCCGCTGCGGGCCGCCGGTCGAGGTCTGCGCCGAGTCCGGCGATGAGGGAACCGATGTCGAACGGCTCGTCATCCGGCACGCGGCGTTCCAGCTCGCGGTGCATGTGCGCGCGGAGCACCGCGAGGAAGAGGTCGGCCTTTCCGTCGTAGTGCGCGTAGATCGCCCCGGTGGAGAGGCCGGACTCGCTCGCGATCTCGGCGACGGTGGCGCGGTCATAGCCGGCCCGGGCGAACACCTTCGCCGCCGCGGTCAAGACATCGCTGCGGGTCTGCTCCGGGCTGACCCCGGCTCGTCGGCCCATATCCGGATAAAATAACATACGCTCGTTATTTAGAGTGAGGAGCGGCGGATGCCAAAGTCGATCGATGTCCCGGTCCGGCGGGTTGCGCTGGAGGAGTCCTTCGAGTCCGTGCCCCGGCACTTCGCCGCGGACGGCAACCTGGTTCTGAGCCACATCGCCGCGGCGTTGTCGTCGGTGTTCCCGGACGGTGAGGACTTCTTCATCCGGTCGGTGAAGCACTACCGATCCCAGATCACCGACCCCGAGCTCGCGCAACAGGTCTCCGGCTTCATCGGGCAGGAGGCAGTGCACGGCCGCGAGCACCGCGCGTTCAACACGCACCTCGACACGCTCGGCTACCACACGAAGTTCGTCGAGCGGGCAGTGCGCAAAGGCATTGCGTTTCGCGAGCGGCACGTCCCTCCGATCGCCAACCTCGCTTCCACTGCTGCACTCGAACACGTCACCGCGACGCTCGCCGAGCTCGTCATGCGGAGTCCGGAGTTGCAGGAGTCGTTCGGTCACGAGGCCGTGCGCGACTTGTTCCTCTGGCACGCGCTGGAGGAGAGCGAGCACAAGGCTGTTGCGTTCGACGTCTACCGCTCCGTCGGAGGTGGTGAGCGGCTGCGCATCTTCACGATGAAGCTCGTTCGCTACAGCTTTGTGTTCGGCACGGCGCTCCAGGTGATCGTCGCGCTGCTTCTCGACCGCGAGACCTACCGGCCAGGTGCGCTTCGCCGCAGTTGGCGGGTGGCCCGGCACAACCCGTTGCTGAGCCGACAGGTCTGGCATGCCCTGCGCGCCTACGAGCGTCGGGGATTCCACCCGCACGACATCCCGAACGACGACCTCATCGAGATCTGGCGGGAGCGGTTGTTCGGCCCGACCGGCAACCTGACCCCGGTTACGCAGGGCATCGCCACCGCGTCTTAAGCGCTCGGCGCGCCGCCGGCTTCGTCCGCTCGTTGCAGCAGCGAGCGTCCTTGACGCGCAGTGACGCCACCGAGGCCGAGACCGCGCAGCAGCATGACGACGGCGGTCGCGGCGAGCAAGGCAGCGGCGAGTGAGCGGCTCCCGAGCGGGTGTTGGTCGGCGGCGGTGACGGACTGTGGGGCTGACTGAGTTCCGTTGGACGTCGGCGTGGCGACGACGGGCGCGTTGCCCGACGCCGGCATCGGCGCAGCGTCGATTCCGGCCGGCGCCGCAGGTGCTGACGCCGGTGGCGCTGCCGCGGTTGCGCCCGCTGCGGGCGCGGGCAGTGACTGCGGCTCTTGCGGGCTGCTGGTCAATCGCAACGACGCTGCGGTCGGCTTCGCGAAGGAGACGGCGTACGGCGTCGGATCCGTCGCGACCGGCACGATCACGGCGTTGAGCTCGCCGTCGCGCACCAGTGCCGACCCGAAGGCCCAGGTGACCGTCGTGCCGCTGACGACGCCGGTCGCATGCACGGCGCAGCTGTACGTCGGTCGAGTGTCCCAGCCCTGGTCAGCTCCGTCGGACCAAGGTGCAGTCGTCGGACAGAGCTGGATTGTTGGTGCGGTCGGAGCCGGAGCCGTCAACGTGAGGGTCAGCGTGCCCGCGGATGACGGTCCGACGACGTAGCGGACGGCGGAAAACGCAATCGCACCCGCAGGGCCGTTCTGCACCGGTAGCGAACCGTCGTCCGGCACCGGCGGGGCAGGCAGCGCGCCGACCGGCGTCGTCTGGCGCAGCACCTGCCACCAGCCGGTCGCGATCGGCGCGTCGGCCGCTGCCGGCATCGGCAGCCAGGCGAGGGCCGCCCC
>DASSEQ010000300.1:0-7302 GCA_035695245.1 Mycobacteriales bacterium
CGCGGACCGGGGTGCTGTCGGTGTCCTGCTCGGCGGTCCGGTCGGCGCTCGAACCGTTGTCAGTCAGGGCTGCCGTCCGATCGGTCCACCGATGACGGTGACCGCCGCGGACGGCAACGTCATCCTCGCCCTGGCCGGTGCGCCTGCGCGGCAGAAGCTGGAAGAGGTCGTCGTCGCTCTGTCGCCGGGCGACCAGGCACTCGTCACGCGCGGGTTGCAGCTCGGCATCGCCATGGATGAGTACGTCGAGGAGCACGAGACCGGCGATTTCCTCGCCCGCGGCATCGCGGGACTCGACGAAACCCGCGACGGGCTCGTCGTCGGCGACCTCGTGCCGGTGGGCTGCACAGTGCGCTTCCAGGTGCGCGATGCCACTGCTGCAGACGACGACCTGCGCACTTCGTTGCAACGCTTCCGCGCCGAGTCGAGCCTCGACACGGTCGAAGGCGCTTTGCTTTTTTCCTGCAACGGTCGCGGCGCCGCGATGTTTCCCTCTGCCGACCACGACGTCGCCGTCGTGCGAGAAGGTCTTGAAGTCTCCGACGGTGTCGCCGGCTTCTTCGCCGCCGGTGAGATCGCTCCCGTTGCCGGTCGCAACCACGTGCATGGTCAGACGGCGGCGGTGCTTGCCTTCGGCTCCGGCACCGGCGGCCGGACATGAACCTTGACCGCGATGTGACCTACGACGACGTCGTGGCCGCACGGGAACTGCTCGCCGACGTGCCGCGCCGCACGCCGGTGGAGAGCTCGCGGCCGTTGGCGGAGGCGGTCGGCGGGCCGGTGTGGTTCAAGTGCGAGAACCTGCAACGCGCCGGTTCGTTCAAGATCCGTGGCGCTTACGTGCGCATCGCCCGGCTGACCAACGAGGAGCGGGCCCGGGGCGTGGTGGCTGCGTCTGCCGGAAACCACGCGCAGGGCGTGGCGCTGGCGGCGAGTCTGCTCGGCGCGCCGTCAACGGTGTTCATGCCCGAAGGCGCCCCGCTGCCGAAGATCGAAGCGACCAAGGCCTATGGCGCGACGGTGCGCTTCGCCGGCACGACGGTCGACGAGGCACTCGACGCTGCCGCTGCCTGTGCGGAGGAGACCGGCGCGGTCGTCATCCATCCGTTCGACCACCCGGACGTCGTCGCCGGCCAGGGCACCGTCGGACTGGAGCTGCTCGAGCAGTTGCCGGATGTCCGGACGGTCGTGGCCTCCATCGGTGGCGGCGGCCTCGTGAGCGGTCTGGCCGCGGCGGTGAAGAAGAAGCATCCGCACGTGCGGATCGTCGGAGTGCAGGCCAGTGGCGCAGCGGCGTTTCCGCCGTCACTCGCCGCCGGACACCCCGTTTCACTTCCGTCGATGGCGACGATCGCCGACGGCATTGCCGTCGGTCGCCCCGGCGACCTCACGTTTCGGATGGTGCGCGACCTCGTCGACGACGTCGTCGAGGTCTCCGAGGAAGCGTTGTCGCGGGCGCTGCTGCAGTGCTTGGAGCGCGCCAAATTAGTGGTCGAGCCGGCCGGCGCTGCCGCCGTGGCAGCGGTGATGGAGGAGCCGCGAGCGTTCGAGCCGCCGGTCGCCGCGGTGTTGTCCGGCGGCAACATCGACCCGGTGCTGCTGCTGCGCGTGTTGCGGCACGGCATGGCAGCCGCCGGTCGCTACCTGTCGTTCCGGTTGCGCATTCCGGACCGGCCGGGCGAACTCGCGCGATTGCTCGGCGAGCTGGCCGCGTCCGGCGCGAACGTGCTCGACGTCGAACACGTGCGCACCGGTCCGAAGCTGCACCTCGACGAGGTCGAGGTGGCGCTACAGCTCGAAACGCGCGGACCGGATCACTGCGACGAAGTGCTCAACCGGTTGCGGGCGGCCGGCTATCCGCTTGTCTTCCATTAGCCGCTGTATGGCTTCACGTCGATCAGCTCGAGGGTGATGTCGCGGCCGTTGGGTGCTGCGTAGGTGACCGACTCGCCGGGCTTCGCGCCGGTGAGCGCGACGCCGAGCGGCGACTGCGCGGAGTAGACGGTGATGTCGGTAACAGCGGCTTCTTCGCGCGAGCCGATGAGGAACGTTTCCTCGTCACCGTCGCTGAAGCGCACCGTCACGACCATGCCGGGACCGGCCTCGCCGCTCTGGGCAGCCGGGGGCTCGCCGACCTTCGCATCGCGCAGCAGCTGCGTCAGCTGGCGGATGCGGGCCTCCATCTTTCCTTGCTCTTCTTTCGCGGCGTGATAGCCGCCGTTTTCGCGCAGGTCGCCCTCGGCCCGGGCTGCGCCGATGCGCGCGGAGATCTCCGACCGGGCCGGCCCGGTCAGATGCTCGAGCTCGGCCCTGAGCCGGTCGAAGGCCTCCTGGGTGAGCCAGGTGACCTGCGTCGCTGCACTGCCCTCACTCATGCCGGCCAGGCTACCCAGTGGAGACTGGGGTCGTGGCAGACGAGAAGCTGCGGCTTTTGGCTGTGCATGCGCATCCGGATGACGAGGCCAGCAAGGGCGCGGCGACGGTGGCGCGCTACGTCCGCGAAGGCGTCGAGGTCCTGATCGCGACATGCACCGGCGGTGAGCGTGGCTCGATCCTCAACCCTGCGATGGACCGGCCGGACGTCATCGCGAACCTCGCCGGCATCCGGCACCAGGAGATGGAACGCGCCATCGAGATCCTCGGTGCGCATCATGCCTGGCTCGGGTTCGTCGACTCAGGCCTCCCGGAAGGTGACCCCAAGCCACCGCTTCCGGACGGGTGCTTCGCACTGGAGCCGCTAGAGATCGCGGCTGAGCCGCTCGTGCGCATCGTGCGAACGTTCCGGCCGCACGTGATGACGACGTACGACGAGAACGGCGGCTACCCGCATCCGGACCACATCAAGTGCCATCAGGTCTCGATCGAAGCGTTCGAGGCGTCCGGCGACGCGTCGCGCTATCCGGGCACCGGTGACCCGTGGCAGCCGCTGAAGCTCTACTACCACATGACATTTCACCGCCGGCGCTTCCAAGCGCTGCACGACGCGATGCTCGAGGCCGGTCTCGAGTCGCCGTACAGCGAGCGGTTGGAGAAGTGGGAGGAGACCGACGACCACTTCGCCCGGCTCACCACTCGCGTGCAGTGTGGCGACTACTTCCCCGTGCGCGACCAGGCCCTGATCGCGCACGCGACACAGGTCGACCCGAAGTCGTTCTGGTTCGTCTGCCCGACCGAGGTGCAGGCGAAGGCGTGGCCGACCGAGGACTACGAGCTCGCGCGAAGTCACGTCGAAGCGGCAACGCCGGAGGACGATCTTTTCGCCGGCATCCGGAGGCTGACCTAGATGGGCGCGGGCTTCGTCGGCTTCCTGGTCGTGCTCGCACTCATCGTCGCGGCCGTCTTCCTGTTCCGGTCGATGAACCGGCACTTGCGCAACGTCCCGAAGTCATTCGACCAGCCACCACCGGACAAGGATCAGTCGTCGTAGTCGCGTCGCTGCCGCTTGAGCTGGCTCTGCCGGCGCTTGTCGGCGAGCCGTCGCTCGACCGCGCCGCGGGTGGGTTTCGTCGGGCGTCGTGGCGCCCGGGGCGGCGCGACCGCATCGCGCAGGATCTCACCGAGCCGGGCCAGCGCGGCCTCGCGGTTGCGTAGCTGTGATCGGTGCTCGCTGGCAGTCACCGTGAGCACGCCGTCGACCAAGCGCCCATCCAACCGATGCAATGCGCGGTCGCGGAGCATCGGCGGGAAGGCTGTCGACGCCGCGACGTCGATGCTCAGCTCGACGCGTGAGTCCGTCGTGTTGACGCCTTGCCCGCCGGGCCCGCTCGATCGGGAGAACCGCCAGAGCAGCTCGTGCGGGGGCACGGTCACGGCACCAGTGACCCGTAGCGGCTGCATTGTTCTAGTGTGCCGGGGGTGAGCACGACGACGCTGGCTCATGCCGACGCGGCGGCACGGCTGCGGTTGGCGATCGCTCGCCTCTCGCGCCAGCTCCGCCAGCAGAACGTCGGCGACCTGACACTGTCGCAATGGTCAGCTTTGGTGACCGTCGAGCTGCATGGGCGACTGCGCATCGGCGACATCGCCGACCGCGAGGGCGTGAGTGCCCCGACCGCGACGCGGCTCGTCGCCTCGCTCGAGGAACGCGGCCTTCTGCAACGCGAAACGGATGCTTCTGATCGCCGTTCCAGTCACGTTTTCATCACCGATGCCGGCCGCGGTCAACTCGAGGAGTTCCGGCAGGCGAGCACCGCGAAGCTCGCCCGTCGGCTCTCGGTGCTGGCGCAGTCGGATGTGAGCCGGCTGCTCGACGTGCTGCCGCTGCTGGAGGAGCTGGCCGCCGAAGACTAGGACACGACCTCGACGAGTTCGTCGAGGGAGCGCTCCAGACCAGTCAGCATTCGCTGCACGTGCGGCAGGCCTCGCCGGTCCGCGGTGAGACCGATGCCCATGTCGTCGATGTAGCTCGCCGCGGTGATGTTCATCGCCTGGCCGTTGAGCGGGATCGACAGCGGGTAGAGGCCGGAGAGCCGGGCGCCGTGCAGGTAGAGCGAGTCCTTCGGGCCGGGCACGTTGGAGATGACGATGTTGAACGGCAGAGTGCCGACCCGATACATGCCGGTCAGGCTGTTGACCGCCATCGGCAGCATGACGCCGACCGACAGCGCCGTCATCTGCAGCTGCGACAAGCCGCGGACGACGTCCTTGGCTCGCCGGGTGGACTCAGCGATCTTTTCCAGCCGCCGCTCCGGATCAGCCTCGTCGGTGGCGAGGTTGGCCAGGATGGTGCCGACCGCGTTGCCGGTGGCCTCGGCCTGGTCGTCCTCCTTGCGCAGCGACACCGGTGTCATCGCGATCAGCGGAGCCTTCGGCAGCGCGTTTTGATCCACCAGGTAGTCGCGGAGCGCCCCGGCTGACATCGCCAGCAGGACGTCGTTGACCGTGACGCCGGCGCCTTTGGCGACCAGCTGCATGCGTTCCAACGAGTAGGAATGGGCGGCGTAGCGCCGGCTGCCGGTGATGGTGGTGTTGATCATCGACCGCGGCGCCTGTCCCGGCAGAGTGGCGGCCTGGTCGCGAAGCGACTGCTCGGCGACGCGAAGCATTCGGGGTGTCAGCTTCGCCATGTCGGCGATGGCCTGGAGCGTCGCCTTCGGCAGGGTGACGAGCGGACTCTCCTGCTGGGTCGGACGGCCCTCGGAGCGTCGCGGTCGCATCGTCCAGAACGCGGGCTGGTCCTGCTCCGGATCGCTGGAGAGGGCTCGTTGCAGCAGCCGCATGCCGGACACGCCGTCCATCACGGAGTGGTGCAGCTTGGTGTAGACGGCGAACCTGTTGCCCTCGAGCCCCTCGATCAGATGCACCTCCCACAACGGCCGTTGCCGGTCCAGCAGCGTGCTGTGCAATCGGGAAACCAGCGCGAGGAGCTCCCGCACTCGCCCCGGCTTCGGCAGCGCCGAGTGCCGCACATGGTGCTCGAGGTCCACGTCGCGGTCCTGCGCCCACGCCCACTGGCCGAGCGTTGCCAATGATCGGTACGGCCGCTGCCGGAAGAGCGGCGAGACGTCCGTCTGCTTCAGCATGTCGAGCAGCGTGTTGCGCAGCAGATCCGTGTCGGCGTCGTCGGGGAGCTCGAACACCTGCAGGCTGCCGACATGCATCGGCTGCTCGCGCGACTCGCCGATCAGGAACATGGAGTCGGTCGGCGACATCAAGGCCATAGCGGCCTTCCTACCCCACCCGGGGCGCCGGTGATACCCGTCCTGACCATGCCTGTCTGGCCTGTTGGGGTGGTCTTGTCCGAGAAATTCCTGTTCGCCTGACGGGGCCAGACGGGGCGGATGACCCTCGGGGGGTCCGTTGAAAAACACCGAAAAGCACGAAAGTTCGCGGCGTTCATTGCCGAGGGGGAATTGTGCGTTCTTTTCCGTTTGGCCGAGCCGTCGTTCGCCGAGGGGCCGTTGGTCTCGTTGCCCTCGGCCTGTTCGGGGCGGGCCTCACCTTGCCGGCCGCAGCGGCGCTGCGGAGCAGCCCGCGGTTGGCTAAGACCGTGACGTCGGTCAGCTCTCCCTCGGTCATGCTGCAGTTGTCGACGGTGGCTTCCGCTGCGTCGCCGACGCAGTTGCGTGGGTGGTTGCGGCAGATCTGTCCGTCCGGGGTCAAGCCTGCCGGACGGATCGTGCTGCAGGACATTGCCGGGACCGACGGCGCTCTTCTCACGAGTTACCTCGACGTGATCGAGCCGTTCCTGCCCGGCGCGTCGACACACCCATGCTTCGGCAAGGTCTACGTCGGCACGGTCGAGCCCAACTGGACCGGCACGGGCAACGCCTATGTCGACGGCGTCCAGGACGCAACGTTCGTATCGAGCTACCTGGCCCAGTCGGCCCAAGTGGCCCGCGCCTTCGTCGCCCGCTATCCGCAGGTCACGACGAACTGGTACGTGACATACGAGGCGAATCTCAATGACCTCTACTACCCCTCGGTCGAGTCCGCGTTCCAGACCCTGCTGAGCGGCGAGATTCAGGCACGATCGGCAATCCTGCCGGGCCGCGAGGTCATGTGGTCACCTGCGTTCTGGTACCCGTACTCGTCGTACAGCCAGAACACGCTCGGCATGTCCGGCCTGAGCACGTCGCTCACGACCCTCTTCACCGCGCTGCGTGCGTCGGGTGGCCTCACGATCGTCGACTTGCAGGACTACGTCTCCGGGTCGTCGTGTCAGCCGGTCTCCAACCGGATGACGAGTAGCGACGCCGTTTCCTGGGTGAAGTTCCTCCGTGGCTTGACCAACGCGCCACAGGTGCTCATCAACACCGAGCAGTACGGCATCGACTGCGCAACCGGGGGCATCACCAACGGCACGCCGTCCGAGGTGCTCGCCCGGGAGTCCTATTACCAAGCCAATGGGCTTACCCTCGGACCTGCCTTCGAACTGCGCTATTGGATCTACAACCACGAGTAGACCGCGTTGCTGAAGAAACCGCTGTTGGTCTTCGGGACAAGACCAGAAGCGCTCAAGCTCGCCCCGCTGATCCTGTCGATGCAGCGTGCGCCGGACTTCGAGCCGATCGTCGCCGTCACCGGACAGCACCGAGTGATGCTGGACCAGGTGCTCGACATGTTCGGCATCCGGGCCGACCACGACCTGAACATCATCGAGCCGAGGCAAACTCTCGCTCACATCACCAGCAGTGCGTTGGTCCGTCTCGACTCGATCGTCGGGGAGGTCGGTCCGGATCTGCTCGTCGTACAAGGCGACACGACGTCGACGTTCGTCGGCGCCCTTGCCGGCTTCTACCACCAGGTGCCGGTCGCGCACGTGGAAGCCGGGCTGCGGACGGGTGACGTCCGCGCGCCGTA
>DASSEQ010000301.1:0-4543 GCA_035695245.1 Mycobacteriales bacterium
GTGCAGGTGCGCCCTGACGCGACGGTGCCCGCCGACCGGGTCCGCTGGGCCCTCCTCCTCTGCTGGGTCCTCGTCGTCGCCGCGACGGTCCTCACCGGAGAGCGGGCCTCGTCGTGGAACGAGGTGGAGTCCCTCGTCGCCACCGGCAAGGTCGACGCCGTCAGGGTCGTCGGCGAGCTGCCCGAGCGCGCGACCGGCTACGGGCTCGTCGAGGTGCACTGGCGCCACGGTCTGACGGGCTACCGTGCGAGGGTCTGGCAGGTGCGTGGGCGGCACGGCCCGGGACCGGACTCCCTTGACGAGGAGGTCTCCACGGTTCTCCACCAGCCGCCGAGCACCCGGCTGGCCGCGCTGCAGCCGGACCTTCAGGTGAGACGCGAGCAGCAGCGTTCGGCCGACAGCCGGCTGCTCGGCCGGATGGTCCCGCACGGGTTGGGGCTGCTCGCGGCACTGCTGTTCTTCGCCGGCCTGGGCGTGCTGATCGCCGGACCGCAGCCGTGGAGGGCCACCCGCTGGGCGTGGTTCTGGCTGCAGGTCCCGCCGGTCGGGTCGATCGTCTTCCTGCTCGCGTCGGGGCCGGTTCCGGGCCTTCGGCGGCCGCGGCGTCCCGGTCGCCGCCTGACCGGCGGTTGGGCGTTCCTGCTGTCGATACCGCTCGCGAGCGTGCTGACGGGCTACCGCTGGTAGCGGCGCGGCCTGCGCGAAAGGCCAGACTGGGGTCATGACGCGCGACGAGGTCCTGGCGCTCTGCCTCAGCCTGCCGGCGGCCGAGGAGACCTATCCGTTCGGCGACGAGGTCGCGGTGATCAAGGTCGGCGGCAAGATGTTCGCGCTGGTCGCGCTTGCGGGGGAACCGGGATCGGTGAACCTCAAGTGCGACCCCGCGCAGGCGCTCGAGCTGCGCGAGGCGTACGACGGGATCCGGCCGGGCTACCACCAGAACAAGCACCACTGGAACACCGTGGACCTCGACGGCTCCGTAGAGGACGACGTCCTGCACGGGCTGATCACCGACTCCTACGACCTGGTGGTCGCCGGCCTGCCGCGCGCGACCCGGGCGGCCCTCGGTCGTGCCGGTCGTTGACAAGTCGCGCCGGTGTTTCGACGAGGAGATGACCGGGGCGCCGTGCCGGAAGCCATGTCCTGACGGCGCCGGGGCAGAGGGTCAGACCAAGGGAACCGCGGGCTCGGCAGCTCGGTGGGGTCGCGGCTGCCGCGCGGAGCGCCGGCTGAGGATCGCGATCGCCGTGACGACGGTCCAGAGCACGAAGACGAAGTACGTGAAGTACAGCGGCGCCAGGATGCCGCACACGCCCGCCAAGGCGGAGAAGCCGCGCAGCCACACGGGGAGCGGCGCCTTGGCCGCGAGCACCAGGGCCACCGTGCCCATGAGGAACGCAGGGGCGCAGACGGTGAGCAGGTTGCCGATCTCGCTGATGGTGTACGCGACGGGCAGCGGGAGACCGTCCTGCACGGCGCGGCCTCCTTCGACCATGGCCACGTCGAGGCCGCCGGTCACGAACGTGCCCACGACGCTGGTGGCGGTTGCGGCGACGGCACCGCCCCAGATCAGCTCGCCCAGAGTGCCGCCGAGGTCGCCATCGCTGCGGCGGATTCCGTGGCCGAAGAGGAGCAGGCCCAAGGCCGACAGCACACCGACGTAGGCGATCGCGAACGCGGCGGTCCAGTGGCCGCTGGAGAGGTAGCTGCTGACCTTCGGCGGTTCGAAGGCCCCGCCCGGCGCGCCGAGGGTCAGGAACGCGGTGGTCACGCCGACGCCGTAGACGAGCAGTCCGGCCCCGGCGCTCCTCGAGATTGTGTGCATGGGTTCCTCCTGGTCGTGTCTCGCATCCCCGGTCCGAGGACGGTGACGACGCTAGGGAGCGCGGCCGTCCGCGGTCGTCGTGCGCGCTCACGAGATCTGTGTCCGCAGCGAGTGGGAGTCCGGGATCCTCCTGGAGGAGGACGCAGGGGCCCTCGGGGCGTCGTACCGTCGTGACATGAGCCGCCGGAGCGGGGCGCTGGACGCCGCGATCGCGTTCGCCGTCGCCGTGCTCGGCGGGCTCGAAGCGTTCTGGGGGATCGACGCGACGCACCGGCAGGGCCCCCACTGGGCCGAGGCGGCGCTCTACGTGATCACCGGCGGACTTCTGGCGGTACGCCGGGTCACGCCGATCGGCTGCATGACGGCGATCGTCGTGGTGAGCACGGCGGAGTTCGCCCTCTTCGGCGCACCGGAGGGCATGGGGGTGGCCCTTCCGGGAGTCATCGCCGGCTACACCATCGGCCGACGCGTGGAAGGACGGTCGTCGTGGTGGGGCCCAGCGCTCGCCGTGCTGCTTTGGGCGGCCTGGACCGGCCTGGACCCGATGACCGCGAAGCTGGCCGACCGATGGATGACGCTGATCTGGCTCGGTCCGTGGCTGATCGCCTGGTTGGTCGGCGCCCTGGTCCGGGCGACCGCGCAGGCGAGCGAGCAACGCCGACTCGTCCGTGAGCAACGCGCCTCGCGGGCGGTGGTCGAGGAGCGCAACCGCATCGCCCGGGAGCTGCACGACGTGATCGGACACAGCGTCAGTGTGATGACGGTGCAGGCCTCGGCTGTGCGACGCCGGCTCCACGAGGACCAGTCCACGGAGCGACAGGCGCTGGAGACCGTGGAGGCGGTCGGCCGCGAGGCGCTTGCGGAGATGCGCCGCATGGTCGGCGTGCTCCGCCAGGACGGAGACGGGATGGCCGACCGCGAGCCACCACCGGGGCTGGCGCAGGTTGAGCGGCTGGTCGCGAAGTTCCGGGCCGCCGGGCTGCCGGTGCACCTCCACGTCTCCGGAGCCGCCGGCGGCCTGGCGCCGGGGCTGGACCTGACCGCCTACCGGCTGCTTCAGGAGGGGCTGACGAACACGTTGCGGCACGCGCTCTCGCCCACGCGGGTCGATATCCGCATCGAACGGGCCCACGACCGTCTCGAGCTCGCCGTCCGTGACGATGGACGTGGCCCGCTCGCCGCCGTCGAACCTGGACACGGGCTGCTCGGCATGCATGAGCGCGTGAGCGTCTACGGAGGGAGCCTCGTCACCCGTCCGCGGCCGACCGGCGGGTTCGAGCTGGTGGCTACGCTGCCGCTGGACGACGCACCGGCGGCGCCGCTCGCGCAGGAGGCGACATGAGCGACGACCGCATCAGCGTGCTGGTAGCCGACGACCAGGTGTTGGTTCGACGCGGCTTCCGGATGGTCCTGGAGATCGAGCCCGACCTCGAGGTCGTCGGCGAGGCCGGTGACGGGGAGGACGCCGTGGCCCAGGCGCGGAAGCTGCGCCCGGACGTGGTGCTGATGGACGTGCGGATGCCCGGCACCGACGGCATCGAGGCGACGCGCATCCTCACCGAGGATGCCGACTGTCCCTCGCGCGTGGTCATGCTGACCACGTTCGACATGGACGAGTACGTCTACGAGGCCCTTCAGGCCGGGGCCAGCGGGTTCCTGCTCAAGGACGTGCAGCCGGAGCTGTTGGTCGCCGGCATCCGTGCGGTGCACGCGGGGGAGTCGTTGCTCGCCCCGACCGTGACCCGCCGGATGATCGAGTCGTTTCTGCGCACGCCACCGGCGGTTCCGCGATCGGCACTGCAGCGCCTGCAGGCCCTCACCGCTCGGGAACGGGAGACGCTGGCGTTGCTCGCGCGTGGGCTCACCAACGCCGAGATCGCCGACGAGCTGGTGGTCTCCGAGACGACCGTGAAGACGCACGTCGGCAGGGTGCTCATGAAACTCGACCTGCGCGACCGGGTCCAGGCAGTCATCTTCGCCTACGAGGCCGGCGTGGCCGCCGGGCTGCCTCGCGCCGGCAGCTGAGGCTCTCGCCTGGCGGAGGTGGGGAGTTGCGTTCCGCGACGTCGCCGCAGATGACTACGGTGTGTGGTCATGGCGATCCTTCACAAGGCCAGCGTCACGCCGACCAAGGCGGAGGTGCTGGAGCGCTTTGCTGGTGAGGCGGTGACGGTGCTCGGCACCTACCGGTTCGACGACCCGGTCGGCGAGGTCGGCGTGGAGGCGTTCGTCGCGCGCTACGCCGAGCGGACGAGGCAGATCGTGCTCACCTATCGAGGTGCCCCGCTCGACGGCGCCGACGCAGACCTCGTGTCGACGATGGAGCACAGCGTGCTCGGCCGGCGGTGGATCTACGACGGCACGAGGGACGCGGTCGCGCTCGCCTGCTTCCGACGAGCACTGCTGGGCGAACAGGAACAGGCAGGCGAGGAGATCTGGGACCAGGGGCAACGCGTCAGCGTGCGGGAGCCGACGGTCCGCCTGTCCGTCGTACCCGGCCGGCCGCCGGAGGCCGACGCCGCTCCGGTCATCGCCACCGACCTCGACGTATCACCCGCAGACGTCCCGGGTCCGCGCCTGCGCGCGGAGTGGAACGGCGGCGAGGCGATCGTCGCCAGCTTCGGCTGAGCGCTCGCCAAGGCGACGGCAGCGAGAGGCGGCCTCGCCGGGCGGAACCGTCTGGCACGCTGTCCCGGTGAACGAAGAGCGGCTGCCCGG
>DASSEQ010000302.1:0-7810 GCA_035695245.1 Mycobacteriales bacterium
GCGCTCGACGAGATGGATCGCGTGGCCGCGCTAGTCCGCCGGACGCTGCGGCGTCGAGAGGTCGCGGTGCGCTCGACCTAGCCGCGACCCTGGTCGTCCTGCCGACGCTCCCAGCGATCCTCGAGGCGTCCGAGGACGGAGCGATGCGGACGCGGCGGCTTCGACGTGCGGGCGGGGCGCACCAGCGCACGGCTGGCGAAGACGTACCAAGCCGAGCCCAGCATGATGAGGAAGCCGCCGACGCCGAGACCGATCCCGAGCGGCGCGTGGCCGGTCAGGGTGATGACACCGGCCAACAGCACTGCAAGTCCGACGACGAACGCGATCGCCGCCCGCACCACCCGGTTGCGCTTGAGCGCACCGAGGTCGCGGCTGCGCCAGGTCCGCGCGAACTTCGGGTCCTCGGCATAGAGCGACTGCTCGATCTGCTCGAGCAGGCGCTGCTCGTGCTCGGAGAGCGGCACGGCTCCTCCTACCGACGCGCACGGACGACGCGGTACTCATGAGAATACGAGCGCGTTGGCCGTTGCGGAAGCGGACCGTCAAACCTGGTTGGAGTTGTCCCCCGCAGGTCGCCGATCATGCTCGACGAGGGTGGCCGGGCGGACGGCGCCGGCCCCGAATCTGGCCGCCGCCCGGTCGACGGCGAGCTCGGCCGACCGCCACTGCTCGCCGGTGCCGCCCATGCTCAGCTGGCGCGGCGTCCGGTCGACGTCGGAAAGCCCTTCGACCCGCACTCCGACGAGGCGGATCCGGGCGCGTTCGAGATGGAGGGCGTCGTAGAGACCGATGGCAGTGTCGTAGACGTCGCGGGCCACGTCGGTCGCGTCATGCAGCGTCCGGGCCCGGGTAATCGTGGTGAAGTCGGCAAACCGGACCTTGATCGAGATGGTGCGGCCCACCTGGCCGGTGGCCCGAAGCCGGGCCGCCGTTCGTTCGGACAGGCGCAGCAGCCCTCGGCGCACCACGGCCGGGTTGTCGACATCGCGTGCAAAGGTCTCCTCCGCCCCGATGCTCTTGTCCGGCTCGTGCGGCACCACCGGACGCGGGTCGCGCCCCCAGGCCAGGGCGGCCAGGTGGCTGCCGGCGGCCGGACCGAGAGCCCGCTCCAACGTGGTTTGCGGCGTGTGGGCGATGTCGCCGATCGTGCGCAGACCGAGCCTGGTCAGCGCCTCCTCCGTGCGCTCGCCGACCCCCCACAGCGCCCCGACCGGCAACGGATGCAGGAACTCGACGACGGCGTCGCGGGGCACGACGAGCAGCCCGTCGGGTTTGGCCCGCGACGACGCGAGCTTGGCGATGAACTTGGTGGCAGCGACGCCGACCGAGCAGGTGATGCGCTGCTCGTCGGCGATCCGGGCGCGGATCAGCTCGGCGATGACGTGGGGCGAACCCAGGCGACGGCCGGCGCCGCGCACGTCCAGGAACGCTTCGTCCAGCGAGAGTGGTTCGACCAGGGGCGTGATCGACCGGAACACTTCCATCACGCCTCGGGACGCCTCGGCGTAGACCCCGGGAGTCGGCGAGACGACAGTGGCTTGTGGGCACAGCCGGCGCGCGCGTGACATGGGCATCGCGCTGTGCACGCCGTACGCCCGTGCTTCGTATGTCGCTGACAGCACAACTGAACGCCCGCCGAGTCCACCGACGATGACAGGCTTTCCGACCAGATCGGGACGCGTGCGCAGCTCCACGCTCGCGTAGAACGCGTCCATGTCGACGTGCAGGATGTGGCAGCCACGGTCGTCGCCGGGCAGCGCAACCGGCGGCGCGCCTCGTTGCAGCTGGCGCCGGCTCATCGGTTCGCCGGTTCAGCCGCGCTCGGCGAGCACGTGCAGCTGGGTGGCAACGGCGAGGAACTCGGCGCGATCGGCAGCTGAGTGTTCGAGCGCGAGCAGCTCGCCGGCGGCGTCGGGGTCACCATCGACGAGAGCCGGCGGCACGACGTCGGCGAACACCCGCACTCCGTGGGTGAGACGGGGGGTGAGCCCGGCGGCGTGGACCAGCTGGTGCAGCTCGTCGATGCCGAAGCGGCGCACCAGCGGATCGCCGTCACCGGCCCAACCGGTGGGGTCCTCGAGCAGCCGGCGGGCTTCGGCGAGACGTCCCGCGGCCACTCGTGCGACGACGGCGGCGACGCGGTTGGCCGCGAGGATGCTGGCGACGCCGCCCGGGCGCAGGACCGTGGCGACCGCTCCGAGCGCGAGAGCGGGATCGTCGACGAACTCGAGCACGCTGTGGCAGAGCACGAGGTCGACGGAACCGGCGCCGGCGATGTCGACGAGGCCGGCGGCATCACCTTGCACCGCGTGCACCCGCTCGACGGTGCCGGTCTCCGCGGCGCGGCGTTCGAGAGCGGCGAGTGAGTCAGGGCTGGGGTCGACGACGGTGACGTCGTGGCCGAGCTGGGCGAGCGGCACCGCGAAGCCGCCGCTGCCGCCGCCCGCGTCGACGACGCGAAGGGGTTGGACCGCGGCGTCGAACCGGTCAAGCGCCTCGCGCAGGACGTCCCAGACGACGGCGGTGCGCACCGACGCGCGGGGACGGGCGGCCATGCGGCCAGCCTAGGTGCACCGGCGACAATTAGATGCGTTGGAGCGTGACGGTCAGCGAGCCGGACGCGACCGTGCTGGTCGGGTCGTCGATGTGCAGATGCACCGGTCCCGTGGCCGGGAACGTCAACGTGCGGGTGTAGACGTGCGAGGTCGCGTTGCAGCCCCCGCCGGTTGACGGCGTCGGGCTCCACGCGCGATGCGTCTCCACCCACAGGTCGAGCAAGCCGGTCATCGACGACTTGTCGCCGGGAGCGAGCGATTTCCACGTCTTGCCGTCGGCAGTGCTGCACTCGGCGTCGGCGCGATGCGTTGTCGTCGCGTCGTAGCGGTAGGTGCCGGTGACGGTCAGGCGGTAGGACAGCCCCGCCTTGACGTTGAACGTCGTCGTCACGCCGGGGCTGGTGGTCGGGCGCTTGGCGGCGACCTTCACGATCTGCGGGAACTTCGCGCTTGTGTAGAGGTAGGTCGGCGCAGCGACGTACGGCGCCACCTTGCCGGACCAGAACGACGTCTTCATCTGCGCGCCGGCCCAGTCGAACGAGAAGTGGACGTGGTCCTGGTGGCATGCGGTGACGCCCGAGCAGGCGTAGGGCTGCCACGACTGGCTCCAGGAGCCCCAGATCTTCTTGTTCCAGATGATGTACATGATCCCGAGCCGGCGGAGCATCGCGTTGGGGTTGCCGGCCGCGTCCTTGGCGAACAGCCAGCTGAAGACAGCGTTGACTTCGCCGACCTGCTTCGGGTTCTTGTAGTAGGCGCCCCAGTCCAGGGCCCGCCCGTCGTAGTGCTCGGAAGTGTCCGAGGCACACGGGCGGCTGATGTCGACAACGGTCGTGTCCGGGTAGGTCGCGGTGAGCAGCCGACCGAGGGCGACCGGCCCCGGCTTGTTGACCGGATCGCAGAACGTCTGCGGTTGGTAAGGCGGCGGCGCTTCGATCGCGCTCGGTAGCGCGACCGGTGCGTGCGGGAGCACGACGACGGCTCGGGCCGGGACTGCGGTCGTCACGGCCGCGGCAGCGCAGGCGAGGAACAAGGCGGTGGCAACGAACGCACGGCGAACCGGGCGTGAGGAGAACATGAGGGACCCCGTGATGAATCGAGAATTCTCGGTCCCTGTGTGCCTCGGTGCACCACTCGTCCGATTGGAGGCTCCGCACGGGTGACATGGCCCCCCACAAATCGGGCGCAATCGCGCAATACGGCCCATAGAAGGTGGCTATTGCGCGATTGGTCATTGGCCGGAGCTGCCGGGGCTGGCGTGCCAGAGCTTGCGGGGGGCTTCGCCGGGGTGGGTGCCGGCCGGGCGGATGTCGACGTACGGCGATTTCGCGAAGCCGCTGGCATAGACCTTGGCGCGCCCCCCGACCGGTGGCGTGGTCATGACCGGCCGGGTGGAGCGGCTTTCGGCGGCGCCCTGCACGGCGGCGTCGCTCACCTGCTGGACGGCGCGCATCGCCTCCTCGACCGCCGCGGGACCGCCGACCTCCCAGGCACTGCGCAGCGCGGACAGCTCCCACGCCCCCGAGGCGTTGAGCGAGATGCCGCGCGGTCCGGTGCGGCGGATCGTGCCGCGAATGACGAGCAACCACGAATGGAAGACCGTCGCGGCATAGCCGACCTGCGCATCCTCGAAGAGCGTCGCGTCGATCGGCCCGGTCGCATCGTCGAGCGTGACGAACACGACTCGCCGCCCGGAGCGAATCGGCGGGGTCTGCGTCGCGACCTTCACACCGGCGACGAGCACCTCGGCCCGGCTTCGGCATCGCATGAGGTCGCGCGCGCGGGTGATGCGCAGATCGCGGAAGAACGGTTCGTACGCCGTCAGCACATGCCGGCTCGCGTCCAGCCCGAGCACCTCGAGCTCGGCCCGCACCTGCTCCACCGCCGTCATCTCCGGCAGACCTGTCGGCGCCGACGACACGAGATCGAGATCGAACGCGAGCTGCATATTGATCGGCTGCACCGGCTTCGCTGCTTGCGATTGCGTTTTGGCTTGCGTAACCGCGTCATCAGGTTGTGCGCTGGCAAGGCCGCAGGGAGCGACGCGTGTTGAAACACGCGAGCGAGCGAGAACGCCGCCAGCGTGCAACCTGGTGGCGCGGGACAGGTCGGCGACCTGCAGGAGTAGGTCCCGTCTCGTCGTCGTTCCTCTGCGTTTCACCGGCAGCGTCACACCGATGCCGTAGAGGGAGTCGAACGCGCCGGCGACGACAAGGCGTTCGACCACCGGCCGCGACACGTTGGCGCGATGCCAGAAGTCGGACAGCGATCCGAACGGTCGACCCGCAACGATGCGAGCGATCTCCGAGTCGTTGATGCCTTTCACATCCGCCAACGACAACCGGATGCCATAACGACGACCGGCCGTCTTCCAGTCGGGCTCGGGCGGCTCGCCCAAGATGGCCGGCGGTGGTTCGTCGTACAGAGCAAGTCGCTCGATGCGGTAGGCATCGTCGCTCGAGTTGACGTCGAGCGGCAGCACGGTGACGCCGAACTGGCGCGCGTCGTCGAGGATCAGCCGCTTCGGATACATGCCGGGGTCATGTGTCAGCACGCCGGCGAGGAAGGCCGCGGTGTGATGTGCCTTCAGCCACGCCGATTGATACGTCGGAAGGGCAAACGCGGCCGCATGCGCCTTGCAGAAGCCGAACGACGCAAAGGCTTTGAGCACCGCCCACGCGCGCTCGACCGTGCCGAGGTCATAGCCACGGCGTAAGGCGGTCGGGATGAACGTCGCCTGCACTTCGGCCTGTCCGTCTGGATCGCCGAGTGCACGACGGGCCTCGTCGGCTTGGGCCAGCGTGCAGCCGGTCATCGTCGCAATGATCTCGAGCACCTGCTCGTGGAACACGACGACACCACAGGTCTGCTCGAGAGCGTCGTGCAGGTCTTCATGCAGGTAGCGCTCAGGCTTCCAACCCTGCCGCGCTTCGAGGAAGGGTGTGACCATGTCGCTTTTCACCGGGCCGGGGCGAAACAGCGAGATGTCGGTGATGATGTCGGCAAACGTCTCCGGGGCGAACTTGCCGACGAGCTCACGCTGACCGGGCGACTCGATCTGGAACATGCCGAGGGTGCGGGTCGACTGGATCAGCGCGAACGTCTCCGGGTCATCGCGGGGAATCGTGTCGATGTCGACGTCGACACCGTCGACCCGCTTGACCTCGGCCATCGCGTGCGCAATCGCCGACTGCATGCGGATGCCGAGCACGTCGAGCTTGAGCAGACCGAGCGTCTCGACGTCGTCCTTGTCGAACTGGCTCATCGGAAAGCCCATCCAGCTCGCCTCGACCGGAGTGCGGTCGAGCAACGTCAAGTCACTCAGCAACACCCCGCACGGGTGCAGTGCGACATGTCGCGGCAAGGCATCGAGTCGTTCGGCAAGGGAGAACAGCAGGTCCAAGCTCTGTCCATTTCCTTTGGCGTCCTTGCCGAGTTGGCTCGCGCGAAGCTCGGGCAAGTCGCCAAGAGCGGCCTTGATCTGGCTCGCCCGGATGTGCGGGAACGCTTTCGCGATCGTGTCGATCTCGGCGAGCGGCAACCCGAGTGCTGCGCCGGTGTCGCGGATCGCGTGCCGAGCCCGGTAGGTGTCCATCATCGACACACAGGCGCACCGATCGCCGCCGTAGCGGTCGAGGATCCGCTCGTAGACCTCGGTGCGGCGGGCCGACTCGACATCGAGATCGACGTCGGGCAATGCCTTTCGCAGCGGCGAGAGGAATCGCTCCATCAGCAGCCGGTGCTCGATCGGATCGACGTCGGAGACCCCGAGCAGGTAGTTGACCAGGCTGCCGGCACCGGATCCGCGCGCGGCGCAGCGCACTCCCATGTCCTTCACCAGCTGCACGACGTCGGCGATGGTGAGGAAGTAGGTCGGGTAACCCAGCTGTGCGATGACGTCGAGCTCGTGCTCGAACCGCTGCTGCACCTGCGCGGTGAGTGCCATGCCCCGCCTGACCAACCCCGCCTCGCACCGCGCCCGCAACACCGCCATCGGTTCGGCGCCGCCATCAGTGAGCAACTCGGGGAAGTGCACCTCGCCGATGCCGAGGTCACCGCGCGGGTCGAGCACGCAGCGGTCGGCCAGCCGCCTGGTCGCCGCAAGCAGCTCGCGCGCTCCCCGCTCCCCCGTCCCGGCACGTGCCGCGATCTCCAGCGCGACCTCGTGCATCTCCTTGCCGCTTTTGAGATAGGCCTCGGCGTTGACGCGGTCGACATGGCGCGGGTCGAGCGCGACCAACCGCCGCGCCGCGTCGAGCACGTCAAGAGTCGGCCCGTCGGTGCGGTCGGCGCATCGGACGGCGTTGGTGAGCACCGCGGGAACACCGGTGTCGGTCGCGAACGCGAGCATCCGCGCTGCGCGGGCCACATCGCCCGGCCCCCGATGGTCGACGATCTCGAGAACGAGGTCATGCGGCTCGACGCCCGCAGGTGACAAGGCATGTCGCCAGCGATCCAGCTCGACCCGGGCGAGATCGGGCCGCCGGCGGGACACCAACCGGCCGAGTGCGGAGTCAGGACCGAGGAGCACGACGATGCTGCCGTCGTATCGGTCGGCGTGCTCGGCGATCAGCTCCACGGTGGTGATCGGGGTGCCGCGCTCCCCGGCCAGGTGCGTCGCGCTGATGAGCCGGCACAGCGCCGCCCACCCCCGTCCGTCGCGCGCCAACAGCGTCACCCGTGGCAACCGATGGTCGACATACGCCCCACCACGCGCGGGCGTCTTCGACTTCGCCGGCAGCACACCGACAGCGAGATCGACGCCGAGGATGGGCCGGATGCCGGTCTGCATGCAGGCGGTGACGAACTTGACCGCGCCGTAAGCGCCGTCGCGGTCGGTCAGCGCCAGCGTGTCCATGCCGTGCTCGGCGGCGCGCTGCACGAGCAACGGCGGAGCGGTCGCGCCGTGTCGCATCGAGTAGCCGGACGCGACGTGGAGGTGGGCGAAGGGGTCGGGCACGGGTGGGGTATCACCCGGCCTGGTGCATCGGCAGCAGGCCGAGGGTGGTTTCCACCAGCGCCAGGAACGTCGTCGCGTCGCGCATCACGTCGTCGGCCTCGCGCGCTGTCACCGCACTGTGCAGCCCGGCGAGAGCAGCCGCGCGTTTGTCGGCACCGGCCGCGAAGTAGGCCGCCCACTCACGCAGCTCGGGAGCAACCGCGCTGAGCAGCACCCACGCGCTCGTCGGGCGCCGCGTCCGCGCGTCGCTCGGTTTGGCCCGGGCGGCCAGCACCGCTGCCGCCGCC
Source organism: Mycobacteriales bacterium (assembly GCA_035695245.1). Lineage (GTDB taxonomy): Bacteria > Actinomycetota > Actinomycetes > JAFAQI01 > JAFAQI01 > DASSEQ01. The sequence continues at coordinate 7,803 of DASSEQ010000302.1, forward strand.
CGCAACGC
>DASSEQ010000303.1:0-5146 GCA_035695245.1 Mycobacteriales bacterium
TCGCCTATGCGCCGGTGGAGGACATCCTGTTCGGCTTCTCGCTCGCGCTGCAGACACTGTCGTGGTGGGTGTGGTGGGGACGGCGTGCCCACCAGGCGCGAACGAGTGCCGGCACGGCGACCCGCAACCGTTTCGGCGCGCCGACGGAGACGCGCCGCTCCAAGACGGGATAGTCCGCGGCTTCGATCTCGTCGAGGATCGCGCGATAGAGCACGAACGCTGTCCGGATGCAGTCGCGGCTGGTCGCATGCAGCAGTCTGATCCCTGGCTCCGCGGCCCGAAACAGCTCGCGCGCACGCGCGATTTCAAACGCCAAGAGGCGACGGGTCGCGCCGTCGACGATGCCTGCCTCGAGGCCCGCACGCGTCACGCCGAACGCGGCCAGATCCTCCTTCGGCAGGTAGAGCCGGCCGAGCCGGAGGTCCTCGCCGACGTCGCGGATGAAGTTCGTCAGCTGGAACGCCCGGCCGAGATCCGCTGCGTATGGCGCGGCGGCCGATGCGAGCCCCGGCTGCGTCTCGAGGATGGGAAGCATCTGCAGCCCGATCGCCGCCGCGGATCCCTGCATGTAGTCGCAGAGGTCGAGCCAGGTCGCGTACTCGGTTGTGTCCAGGTCCATTCGCATCGAGCGGAAGAAGCAGTCGAAGAGGTCACGCGGGATGTGCCAGCGTTCGATCGTTTCGTGTACGGCGGCAAGCAGCGGTGGTTCGTCATCACCGGCAGCGAAGGCTTGCTGCAGCTCGTTCAGCCGCCGAGCGGCGATGTCGCGCGGCACGTCGGCGTCAACGATGTCGTCGGCGAACCTCGCGAAGCCATAGAGCGCGTGCACAGCCGGCCGCTTGTGCGGTGGCAGCAGAAGTGTCGCCAGGTAATAGGTGCGACCGTGCTGCGCGTTGAGGCGCTTGCTCTGCCGGTAGCCGGCGGTCGCTGCGGTCGTCATCGAATGCCTGCCCCGACGATGCGCTCGGCCGCCAACCGCCCCGAGATGAGCACCGGCGGGATGCCGACTCCGGGATGCGTGCCGCAGCCGGCCAGCACGACGTTTTCCAGCGGCAGGTTGCTCGGCCGGAACGGTCCCGTCTGCCGGAACCGGTGGGTCGCAGAGAAGGGAGTGCCGGCGGCCAGACCCTGCCGGGCCCAGTCGGCCGGAGTCGTCACGTGCTCGACCTCGACGGCCGACGAGACTCCGACGTAGCCGGCCTGCTCGAGCCGTGGCCACAGCTCGTCCCGGATTCGCGGCGAGAGCGCGTCCCAGTCGAGCTTCGACGCGAGGTTGGGCACCAGCAACAGTGCGGTCAGCAGCGACTGTCCGTCCGGTGCGAGTGCGGGATCGGTCGCGGTCGGAATCGACACGAGGAACGACGGGTCGCTCATCAGGCGCCCGGCAGCCAGCTCGCGGAGCGGCGCGCGCCACTGCGCGCCGAAGTGCAGGTTGTGATGCGCAGCGCCGCGGTATTCAGACCCAACCGCGGCGAGCAGCAGCACACAGGACGGCGCCCATTGCAGCCGGCGCGGGGGTCGGTCGAGCAGTCGCCACGTTGTCGGCAGGTCTGTGTTGAGCACGATCGTGTCGGCCGCGATGCGCTCGCCCTCGGTCGTGTGCACGGCGACGGCTCGCTGCCCGCGCATCTCGACGCGGCTGACCTCGGTGCCGAGCCGCAACTGGGCGCCGTGCTTCTGGGCAGCATCGGCAAGGGCGGCCGGCACCGCATGCATGCCGCCGGCGGGGAACCAGACGCCTCCGATCGTGTCGAGGTAGCTGATCGAGCAATACAACGCCAGGGCGTCGTACGGCGACAGCCCGGCGTAGAGCGATTGGAACGAGAAGATTCGACGCAGCCTCGGATCGGTGAAGAACGTTGCAATCTTCGGTGCCATGCGCCGGAAGCCGCCGAGTGCGACCAGCCGAGCGAGCGACGGTGTCACCAGATGCAAAGGCGAGTCGAGGTTGCGGTTCATGAAAGTCGCGTATTCGAGCTCGAACAGGTCTCGCGCAAAGGAGGCAAAGCGCCGGTAGCCGGAGGCCTCGCGAGCACCGCAGACCTCTTCCACCTGCACGGCCATCCGGTCGACGTCGGCGATCACGTCGAGGTGTGAGCCGTCCGGGAAGAACGCGCGGTAGGCGGGGTCGACCGGCCGGAGGTCGAGCCAGTCGTCGAGCTCCTCGTCGACGCAGGCAAGGGCTTCGCGAAGCAGCGACGGCATCGTCAGCACCGTCGGGCCCGTGTCGAAGCGGCAGCCGCCAAGATCTAGTCGGCCGGCGCGGCCGCCCGGCTGGTCGGCCCGATCGACGACGATGACGTCGCGGCCTGCGCCGACCAGCCGCAGCGCGGCCGAGAGGCCACCCAGGCCGGCCCCGACGATCACCACGCGGTCGGTTCGGCCGGCCACGGTGCGCACCGTCCGAGCCTATGCGCGCGCGGGTTTGCGTTTCGGATCAGTGGGTGCGGTGGGCGGCGGCGTCGGCGAGGCCGGCCAGCGCGGCGACCGCGTCCGCGGCGAGCAGCGGTGAGCTGAGTGCTGCCTGTGCCGCAGAGACGCGGTCGCTGATGAGCTGCTCGACCTCGGCCACTGCGCCGGTGGCGGCGATCACGTCGCGCAGGACGTTCACTCCGGAGGAATCGAGAGTGGAATCGCCGAGCAACTTCTCGATCGTCGCCTGTTGCGTTGGGTCGGCACGTTGCGTCGCAAGCGCGATGAGCACGGTGCGCTTGCCCTCGCGCAGGTCGTCACCGGCCGGCTTGCCGGTGGTAGCGGGGTCGCCGTACACACCGAGCAGGTCGTCGCGCAGCTGAAACGCTTCGCCGAGCGGCAGTCCGTAGGCGCCGAGCGACGCCACGATGACGTCGCCACCACCGGCAAGAGCAGCGCCGAGCTGCAGCGGCCGCGCGACCGTGTAGGACGCCGACTTGAACCGTGCAACGCGCAGTGCCCGATCCACTGAGCCGCCGCCACGAGCCTGCTCGACGACGTCGAGGTATTGACCGCACATCACTTCGACGCGCATCTCGTCCCAGATGCCGAAGGCCCGCCGCAATGCCGCATCTCCGACTCCGCTCTCGGCGAGCATCGCGTCGGCCCAGATCAGGGCGAGGTCGCCGAGAAGGATGGCGGCAGCGCGGCCGAACGCGTCCGGGTCGCCCGACCAACCGGCGTCGCGATGCAGTCGGGCGAAGCGGCGATGCACTGACGGTGCGCCCCGGCGCGTGTCGCTCGCGTCGATGACGTCGTCGTGCACGAGCGCGCATGCCTGCAACAGCTCGAGTGACGCGGCCGCGGACACGATCTCGTCACCGTCCGCGCCGCCGGCCGCTCGCCAACCCCAGTAGCAAAAGGCCGGCCGAAGCCGCTTGCCGCCGTCGAGCACGAAGGCCTCGATCGCAGCCGCGAAGGGCGCCAGATCGTCGGCGATAGCGGTGAGCGGCGGCGTCGCCCCGCTCAGAAACACGCGCAGTGCGGCGTCGATGCGAGCACGCAACCCGGCTTCGTGCAACTGCGGCTCGCTCACCGAAGGAGTATCTACGGGCGAAGAAGGCCGTTGTTACGTAGCCTGATTCCATGCCAGTGGCACCGACGGCGCGGCTCGCCGACCGCGCACCAGCGACGCGGGTCGCCACGATCAAGGATCTGCTCGCGGATGGCGAGCGCTCCTACTCGTTCGAGTTCTTCCCGCCGAAGACGCCGGCGGGGGAGCGGGCGCTCTGGCAGGCGCTGCGCGAGCTCGAGGGGCTGCATCCGACGTTCGTCTCCGTCACCTACGGCGCGGGCGGCACGACTCGCGACACCACTGTGCGGGTGACCGAGCGGATCGCGACCGAGACGACGCTGACACCGGTCGGCCATCTCACCGCTGTCAACCACTCGATCGCCGAGCTGCGGCATGTGCTCGGGCAGTACGCCGATGCCGGCATCCGCAACGTGCTCGCGCTTCGCGGTGACCCGCCGGGTGACCCGCAGGCGGAATGGCAGCAGCATCCAGAGGGCATCGCTTATGCCGAGGAGCTCGTCCGGCTGGTCCGGTCCATCGGCGACTTCTGCGTGGGCGTCGCCGCCTTCCCGGAGAAGCACCCTCGGTCGCCGGACCTCGACCACGACGTCGAGTTCTTCGTGCGCAAGTGCGCTGCGGGAGCCGACTTCGCCATCACTCAAATGTTTTTCTACGCCGATGACTACCTGCGGCTGCGCGACCGGGTCGCGGCTCGCGGCTGCGATGTGCCGATCATTCCCGGCATCATGCCGGTCACCAACGTGGCCCAGATCGAGAAGTTTGCGGTGTTGTCCGGCGCGCAGTTCCCACCCGACCTGGCCGAGCGGTTGCACGCCGTCGAGGACGACGCCGCGGCCGTGCGGGCGATCGGTGTGGAAGTGGCGACCCAGCTGTGCGAGCGGCTGATGGGCGAAGGGGCGCCGGGTCTGCACTTCATCACGCTGAACAAGTCGACGGCGACTCGCGAGGTCTACCAGGCGCTGGGTCTGGCGCGCATCGCACAGCCGGTCGGAGAGCGCACGAAGTAGCACGACGTGCTAGACTGTGCGCATGACCCTCGCGGACGTGCTGCACCGGGCCGGCGTCGCCGTGTCCGAGCAGGACTTCGCCCGGCTGGTCGAGTCGGTGCTCGCCGAAGTGGGCCCCGCTCCGGCCGATGATCCGACGGCCGGACTGACCGCAACGGAGATCGATGCCCTCACTGCCGTGGGTGCCGACCTCCGCCCGCGCGGACGTCGCGAGCGTGACCCGAGGGCAGACGCTGCCGCGACCTTTGCCGGTGTTCTCGCCGCGACCGAGTCGGTGGCTCAGGTGGCGGCGCGACTCGGCATCGACACCTCGCGCGTGCGGCATCGGCTCGCGCGCCGACAGCTCGTCGGCATCCGTCGCGCCGAGGGCTGGCGGTTGCCCACCTGGCAGTTCGGCGTCGACGGTGCGCCGTTGCCCGGGCTGGAGCAAGTGCTGCGCGCAGTGGGCGACGCGGTGCACCCGGTTGTGCTCGCTCGGTTCTTCGCGACGGCCGCGCCGGAGCTCCGGCTGGCCGGCAAGCGTGTCTCACCACGGGAGTGGCTCGCCGGTGGTGGCTCGCCCCAGCCAGTCGTCGAGCTCGCCGGATCGCTCGACGTGCTCGTCTGACCGCCCGGCAGCCGAACGGTGCCC
>DASSEQ010000304.1:0-4280 GCA_035695245.1 Mycobacteriales bacterium
ACGATCGCGACCGCCCGTTCGACGTCACCGGGGTCGGGCGTGAACGCCGCGTTGCCGGCGTCGACCTGGTCGGGGTGCAGCACCCACTTGCCGTCGTAGCCGAGCGCAGCGGTGCGACGTGCACTGCGGCGAAAGCCGTCGACGTCGCGCACCTGAAGATAAGGCCCGTCGATGGCCTGCAGATCATGTGCGCGCGCTGCCACGAGGATCGACATCAGCACGTGGTGATAGGCGTCACCGACGTCATAGCCATCCGGCTGCTCCCCGACGGTGAGCGACCGCATGTTGATGCTCGCCATGAAGTCGGCCGGGCCGAAAACCAGGGCTTCGGTGCGTGGCGAAGCGCTCGCGATCTCGTCCAGCGCGAGCAACCCACGAGCCGACTCGATCTGCACCTCCAAGCCGATCCGACCGGCCGGCAAGCCGAGTGACGTCTCCAACTGCGTCAACAGCAGGTCGGTCGCTGCGACGTGATGCGCCGACTCGGTCTTCGGCAGCACCACCGTGTCGATGCGATCGCCGGCGCCGGTGACGACGTCGATCAGATCGCGATGCGTCCATGGCGTCGACCAGTCGTTGACGCGCACGCCGAGGGTCTTGCCGGTCCAGTCGCCGTCACGAGCGGCCGCCACCGCGTTGCGTCGTGCGTCGTCCTTCGCCCCCGGCGCGACCGCGTCCTCGAGGTCGATGAAGGCTTCGTCGACAGCGAGACCCTGTGCCTTCTCGAGCATTCGCGGGTTGGAGCCTGGCACCGAGAGCACGGTGCGGCGCGGGCGCAGCACGCGGCTGAGGTTACCGACCGCGGCTCACTCGACCGGGACCGACGGTGCGACCGCGCGGTTGCGTGCCATCAACACCAATCCGACACCGCCGACCAGCAGCGCGAGGCCGGGAATCGCGGCGGCATGCGGTGTCTGGTGCAACCAGATCGCCGCGATCAGCGCCGCGCCGGGCACCTCGAACAGGATGGCCATCGACACCATCGTCGGGCTCACCGTGCGCAGCACGCGGTTGAAGAGCGAATGCCCGAGGAACTGCGCACCGGCAGTGACGGCAACCAGTCGCCACCAAGCGCCGGCCGGATAGCCGGCAAGCGCCTTGCCGCCGATCGCGCACGCAAGCACCAGCACGACTGCGGTCGTCGTGTAGCAAACCGCTGTGTAGGTGACGGTGCCGACCCGCTGGCGCACGGCGCCACCAGCCGTCATGTAGCCGGCCGCGAAGACTCCGCCGGCGAGCGCGAGTCCGTCGCCGGCCAGAGCACGCGCCGACGTGCTGACGTCAACGCCGGTGATGACGACCGCACCGCAGACCGCGACTCCGATGCCCATCCATGCGTGTGAGCTGATCTGCGCGCCGTTGCGCCGTGCTAGCAGCGCGGCCCAGATGGGCTGGGTCGACACCAACGCGGTCGCGCTGGCAACACTCGTGAAAGTCAGGCTCGGCACCCAGGTGCCGAAATGCAAGGCGAGCAGCAAACCGGCACCGATCGACACAGCCGGGAGCTCCCGGCGTACCAGCCGCAGTTCGGCGCGGTGCCGCCACAAGGCCCACGGTGCGAGCAAGGACGCTGACATTGCGTTGCGCCAGAAGGCGATCGCCAGCGCCGGCGCGATGGTCGACGCCATCAACGGTCCGGACGTCGACACCGCGACGACTGCGACCAGCATCGTCACGGCGTCCGCGGTCGGTGGCACCGCCAACACATCGGGAGCGACGCCGTCGACCTGACCGCTCGTGGTCGAACCTGCAGCCGGCACTCGTAGAGTCTCGCCCATGGATGCCCCGGCTCTCGCCGCGCTGATCGAGGAAGCGACGAAGAAGAGCGGGCTGATCTGGGTGCGCCCCAGCGGGCCGGGCCATCATGCGCAAGCTGTGTGGCATGTCTGGCAGGACGGCGCCGCGTGGGTGCTCTCCGGTGGCATCGAACAGGCGATGCCCGAGCTCGCCGAGCACGCCTACGTGACCGTGCGCAGCAAGGACAAAGGCGCGCGTCTCGTCACTTGGGTCGCCGCCGTGCAACGCATCCTGCCGGGAACGCCGGAGTGGGACAGCGTCGTACCGGCCTTGCAGGGCAAGCGCCTCAACCTGCCCGACGGCGAGGCAGCACCGGCCAGGTGGGCGCAGGAGTGCACGATCTGGCGGCTCGCACCGACCGGCGAGGTGAGCGAGTCGCCGGATGCGCCATCGACCAACTCGCATGCGGTCGAACCACCAGCCACACCGGCGCGGTCGCACGTGCCGAAACCCTTGCATCTGCGCGGTAGACCGGCCGTGCGCGGCCGGCGGGGAGGGACCCAACGATGACCGACGTGCTCGAGCTCGCTGAACAGTTGTGGAACGGCACCGCGACGACAGAGACGCACCATCCGTCGGGAAGTGGCCGCGGTGATCTGGTCGAGGTCGCCGACGGCGTTGTGTTCTGGCATGCGTTTTCCAACGCGACGATCGTCGCGACCGAAGCCGGGTTGGTCAGCGTCGACAGCGGCGACCCGTTGTTCGGTCCGACTCTGCGCGACCGGGTGCGCGAGTGGCGGTCCGATGTGCCGCTGAAGCATGCGGTGTTCAGTCACGGCCACATCGACCACGTCTTCGGCATCGCGCCGTTCGACAACGAGGCCGACGAAAAGGGCTGGGCCCGACCGATCGTGCATGCGCACGACACGATGCCGGCACGGTTCGACCGTTACCGCCTGACCGCCGGCTACAACGCCGTCGTCAACCGGCGTCAGTTCGGCGCCGAGAACCTGCAGTGGCCGACCGAGTATCGCTATCCGGACGACACCTATCGCGGCGTCAAGACGCTGGACGTCGGCGAGAAGGTCGAGTTGCACGCGGTCCGCGGTGAGACCGATGACCACACCTGGACGTGGTTCGCCGACCGTCGCGTTGTGTGCTGCGGGGACTTGTTCATCTGGGCGAGTCCCAACGCCGGCAACCCGCAGAAGGTGCAGCGTTACGCAGCCGAGTGGGCAGTGGCGCTGCGGGACATGAGCCAGCTCGGCGCGGAGGTGCTGCTGTCCGGACATGGCGTGCCGATCGTCGGCGCCGACCGGGTGCGCCAGGCGTTGTCGGACACAGCGTGGTACCTCGAGTCGCTGCACGAACAGACGGTTGCGTTGATGAACGAAGGCGCGTCTCTCGACGACATCCTGCACACCGTGCGCCCGCCGGCCGAGCTCGCGGACCGGCCATACCTGCAGCCTGTCTACGACGAGCCGGAGTTCGTCGTACGCAACATCTGGCGCCTCTACGGCGGTTGGTGGGACGGCGATCCGTCCAGCCTCAAGCCGGCGCCGTGGGCGCGAGTGGCCGATGAGGTGGTCACGCTGGCTGGTGCGGATGCGTTGGCGCAGCGGGTGGAAGAGCTGCTCGCCAAGGGTGACGACGAGTCGCTACGCGTCGCTGGTCATCTGGCCGAGATGCTGGTGCGCAGTGACGCGTCCCGGCACGAGTTACGCGCGCGCGTCTACGAGACCCGGCAAGCGATCGAACGATCGACGATGAGCAAAGGCGTGTTCGGCTGGGCCGCCCGCGAGTCCCGCCAGCAATCGCGAGATACGGCCCATAGAACGTAGCTATCCCGCGATTGCTACGGCGTGTGGATGCGGCCGGTCGCCACCTCGGCCACCCCGCCGGCGACCTTCACCTCGACCGCCCGGCCCGAGCGCGCGGTGACACTCCCGCGCAGCAGCGAGGGACGGCCCATCTCGATCCCCTGCTCGATGTCGTACGACGACGCGCCCTCGCCGGCCAGGAGCCCAGACGCGACCAGATCGACGCCGAGACCCAACGCCGCCGAGCCTGTTGCCGGATCTTCGGCAACGCCGACACCATCGGCGAACGATCGCGCATGTGCCCTTCCGTCGGCGTAGGAGAACACGTAGATGCCGGTGCCAGGCAACGCGGCAAGCGCAGGAGTGTCCACGCTCATCTGCCGGAGTGCCTCGTCGTTGACGTGCAGGTATGCCCATTCGAGTCCGCAGCCGCACACCCGGACCGTCTCGCTCGCGAGCGACTGCGGTGCTAGCCCGAGGGCGGCGGCGAAAGGCTTTGCGTCGAGCTCGTCCGACTGCGTCGGCGACGCCCCGGTTACTTGTGCTCCGTCATCACTGACCTCGACGGACACCAGCCCAGCGCCGCACTCCTGGACAACGGACCCGGTGCCGTAACGACCGAGCCGCGACAGCAACCAAGCGGTGCCGACAGTGGGATGACCGGCGAACGGCAGCTCCGATGACGGTGTGAAGATGCGCGCACGGTAAGTCGCGCCCGACTGA
>DASSEQ010000305.1:0-18744 GCA_035695245.1 Mycobacteriales bacterium
AGCACGCGGGCGGCTGCGCGCGCCCGCCGATGGGCCCGACGCTTCGCGCGCTCGCTTTCCAGCGCTGCAAGGGCATCCTCGTCCATGGCGGGACTTTAGTGTCCGCGCGGGGAACCTCGGGGAAGAAGCGCGTGACGCCGCTAAGGTGCCGTTGTCCCGCAACGGCACCATGCGAATGGTAAGTGATGCTCCTACTGTCACGCCTCGCCGCGTCAGCCTGCTGTCTTCAGGGTCACTGTGGTGCCTCGCGGAACCCGCGCGCCAGGGGTCGGCGATTGCGAGATGACATGGTCTCGCGGGACGCGCGTGCCGTACTGGTCCTCGACCACCGGTACGCCGGCTCCTGCGGCGGTCAACGCGTCCACGGCTGCCTGCTGCGACAGCCCGAGCACGTCCGGGATGGTGATCGTGGACACGGCCGGGCCCGACGAGTTCACCGTGACGGCTGCCGCTACCCGCTCGAGTTCTGAGTCTGACAGTGGCGTCCCGCCCGGCCTCTCACTTACCTCGAGTGACGTGTGCGGATCGAGCAGCACGTACAGAAGATGGAGGCCGTCGCCAACATGGCCAGTGTTCCACCCGATCACCGCGGGATGGCCGGCGACCGTTGTGTCGCGCAGCGGTCCGTTGTAGCTCCGGTACTGCGCGATGGTGCTGACGACCCCGTACTGAGCCTCGACCCAGAACACACCGTTGTGAGGATCGCCATCCAGGGCGTAGCTGCGGGTGGCGTCAGCCGCGACGCTGCGCGGCGCATGCTCAGTGTGGAAGTAGCCGTAGCCCGGGGGCAGGTACCCCACGGTGAAGTCCACCTTCGGCTCTGTGCCATTCGATGCGCCCGGAGGCGAAATGGTGCCCACCCTGTCACCCGAGGAACCGCTCCGCGTATGCGTCAGAACGACCGGGATGGTGATGACGCCGGCTGCCGCGACGGCGGCAGCAGCCAAAAGCAACGCCGTCCGCCGATGCCGACGGCGGCGCGCTGCAGTTAGGACCGCGCGAGGCAGGTCAGCTGTCGGCTCCCAGGACAGGGTGGGATCGTCGCGGGACGCGACAAGCAGAGCGATGTCGTCTTCTGTACTCATCGCAACTCCACAGCGTCGCCTGAGGACTGCCGCAGCGTGGCGAGCGCTTTGGCCGCCTGACTCTTCACCGTGCCCCGGGTGATGCTCATGGCGTCGGCGATCTCTTGCTCCGACATGTCGGCGTAGTAGCGCAGGACCAACACGGTTCGCTGCCGTCGGGGCAGCAACGCCAGCATTCGCAGGACAGTCGCCGACGACGCCACACGAGCAGCGTGGTCGTCGTCGTGGGCCGACTCCGGGGCCCTGGCGACGAGATCCTCCCGACGCCGGAATGACCGCCACGAGTCGACGTTCAACCGAGCCATCGCAACCTTGCAGTACGCCAGCGGGGACCGCGTCACGTCGACCGTTCTCCAACGACGTAAGACACGCTCCAACGCCGCCTGCACCAGGTCCTCGGCGTCACTTCGACTGCCAGTGAGCAGCAACCCGTACCGCAGCAACTCGGGCATCGCACCCTCCGCGAACGCGACGAACCGCGCTGCCTCGTCGCCGTCCACACCTGACATACGGAGAATCCTGCCGTCCGGTTGCCTTGCCAGCCGACCGCCACGGCCGAAATGTCGCCTTGAAGGTGCCGTTACATTGCGCGCCGGCGGGAGACCTGAGGTGCGATGTAACGGCACCTTAGAGTGTGCGCTGGCGCGGTCTCAGTCCTGTCGGGCAGATCGGCACAGCAACAGTCGGCCCGGTTGCAGCGGCTGACCACTAGGCCTCGGTCGACCAAGCAGCCGCATTCTGCGCACTCGATCTGCACGTCGTCTCGTGTACCGGACTTACCTCGATTACCCCGTGGTCGCCGACGCTCGGATGTTCGCCAGCGTTTTCCGCATTCCTTTGCGGATGGTGTTGGGACGGCGACTGATGAAGTAGAAGGTCTTGAGCATCGCCGCTCCGACCTTAGGCTCGACCACGCGGTAAGAATGCTCGACGTTGGTGCCGTCTCGCTCCGGAGTGAGGATGAATGTCCAGGTGACGTCGGCGACCGAGTCGGGGTTGCCTTTGCGCAGTTCTGGTGGGTAAGACCGCCACGCGAAAACGCGGGGTGGTTCGAAGGTGATCACTTCGGAGCGTGCGGTAAAGCTGCCAGCGGGTCCCTTGATGTGCTCGTCGGCTTCCCAGGTCGCGCCGACTTTCAGCGGACCGTCGGGGCGGACCGCTCTGACTTCACCGCTGCCGGCGAGTTGCGGGTGACGCTCGACGTCCGTGATTATTGACCACACGGTTTCAGGTGAGGCCGGCATCCATAGCTGCTCGCTGCCCTGCCACATGACGCGCTCCTTTCTGCCTCGGGTCCGGTGCCGTAACCGATCGGCGTCACCATCCGTCATTGACGCGAAGGCTGCGTCGACGTTGGCCTGCCGATCTTTGCGGACGCGGACCTACTTGACGAACACGGCGAGCAGGAATCGCACCCGTTGCTCTTTGACGTTGCGGACTTGGTTGGCAAGCCGCCGCGGCATGTCCGGCGCGAGAGCGTCGAAGCCACGCAGCCCCGGCGCGTCTGCGACCGCGCCGGTTGTTCGGGAGTTCAGCCAGGCCAGCACGTCGGGCGTCACGTCGTCCCAGACCAGCGGGGCCAGCCCGGCTTCGCTGACCAGGTCACGAGTCTCATCAGGAGTGGCGAGGAAGCTCATGGATGGTTCGCTCGCCCACGGCACCGGAAAGTGGACTGGTCCCGCGTCCCCGGCCAGGATGTCGAACATGGCGAACCGCCCGCCGTGGGCCAACACCCGCGCGATCTCGCGGTAGAACGTGGCCTTGTCGGCGATGTTCATGGATGCGTGCTGCGTCCAGACCACATCGAAGCTCTCCTGGCCGAAGGGGAGATCGAGCGCGTCCCCCTGCTTTACCTCGACCACGGCGTCGAGGCCGGTGAGCTCGTTCAGCAGCTGAGCTGCCTCGCAGTAGGCGGGCGTCAGGTCCAGCGCGGTGACCCTGCAGCCGTAGTCACGCGCCAACGCCCGCGCTGGCCCGCCTAGACCCGCACCGACGTCAAGCACTCGCTCACCGCGGCTGACCCTCGCCGCGTTCGCGAGGTCGATCGTCGCCTGCCGACCCAGCGTGTGGAACTCCTCCAATGGCGCAAGGTCCTCTGGGCCGAGGTGCGCGCGATCGAGGCCAGCAGCCTCGATCGCGTCGAAGATCGACTGGATCAAGCCGGGCCACTCGTAGTTAGCCACCGTCCGTTGGGCCTCGTTCACCCAGCCAGCGTCCGGCGGCCCGTAGCCCACGTCAACACACTTGCGGGTAGACCCAACGCCTCGGCGGCCGCGGGCCCATGATCGCGAAAAGGCGCTGCGCAGCACGGGGACAGGAGACCGGCACGTAGCGATCAGGCTCGTGCGGCCCTCTCGTCGAGACAGTCCTGTCAGTCGGTCTCGAACATCACGACTTCATAGCCTTGGACGGCAGTCTCGTGGCCCGTCAACGACTGGGTAGTCGCGCGAAGCCCTTTCGCTTGCTCGGCGGAGGCTGTCATCGCTTCTTCGCTCTCCCAGAGGGTGATCAGAACGCTGTTGCCGGTGGCTCGATCAGCTAGCGAGATCACGCCTTTCCAGCCGGGAATCTGCCGAGCCCGTGGCAGGACCTGTTCGCGAGCAACTCGGACGCCCTCGTCGACGCTCTCGGGCGAACCGCCTTCCATCCGTGTGACCCGTGCGAACATCCGAACCTCCCTCACGTCCGAGTGGCCCGACCGTAGACCGTCGACCTGTGCAGATCAAAGGTCGCGATCCGGTCGCACGTGAGCGTCGAATAGCGCCGGAGCTGCTGTGTCCGCCCGTTTCTACTCAGTGCCGCATCAGGCACTTCTTCATCACTCATCGGCAGTCCTCGAGTGACGTGTAGCTGTCACTACCGATCGCCCTCATCTCGGCATGAGCGGACGTGACCCGGCAAGGACATTTGTCCTGCGAGGTTGAGGGCTGCGGCTTGGTGACGGCGGGACAGTCGGCTTCTTACCGTCGCGGTGTCGCTCGGTGCTGGGCCGACGACGCGATGTAAGGGAGGTCGTTGATGTCGGTACTGGACGTTCGCGCGGGGCAGGGCATGGCGGAGACGCAGGGCCGGACTGTGGGGGTTCAGCCGCTGCTGTGGGCGATGATCGGGTGGCTGGTCGTGATGCAGATCGCGGTGGTGCGATCAGTGTTCCCGCCGATCGGGTTGATCCAGGTTGCGTTCCTGGCGGTGCCGGCCGTGCTGCTGGCTCGTGGGTGGCGGCACGCTCACGTGCTGGCGGCGGTGTTCGCCGGGGTGGTGCTGCTGGCGGGTGTCCCGTTTCTGATCAAGGATCTGAGTGAGCCTCGCGACGTGGTGAAGTTCGCCTGGAACGTGGTGTGCGCGCCGTTGCTGGTGGGCCTGTTCGTCGCCTCAATCGGGGCGGCGCGTGCGGCCCGCCGGACCGCCCGCTGAGCATCCAGTTGTGACGAATCCCCGCGCCGTTCGCGGCCGCGGCGCTGGCCGTGGCTCTCGCGGTGCTGGTCGTCGGCGCGTCCTGGCTCGCGGTGGCGAATCATGTCGGCATCCGGTCGGCGACCACATCGTTCCTGATCGTGGACCTGCTCGGAGCGGTGTCGTTCGGCGCGGTTGGACTGCTGATAGTCGCGCACCGCCCACGCGAGCGGTTGGCCTGGCTGCTGGTGCTGGTCGCGGTGGGCTGTGCGCTGACCGCGGCGACCGCGCAGTACGCCTGGTACGGCACGGTGACTCGACCAGGAGCGCTGCCATCGGTGACGGCGGCGGCGTGGCTGGCGAGCTGGTCGTGGGTCGTTGGGTACGCGGCGTTCCTGGTCGGGGTGCCGCTTCTGTTCCCGACCGGGCGGTTGCCGGACTGCCGGTGGCGACCCGTCGCGGCGCTCGCAGCTTTCGCCACCGTCTTGCTGATCGTGGGTGCGGCGTTTGCGCCGGGCGTGAACCACGACATGCCCGGGGTGGCGAACCCCTACGCTGCCTCCGGCGCGTCCGGCAGCGCACTCACCTGGGTCGCTCATGTCGGCACGTTGCTGCTGCTCGCGACGGTGATCGCCGGACTGGCGTCAGTGCGGTCCCGGTGGAGGGCCGCGACCGGGCGGGAACGCGCGCAGTTGCGCTGGATGGTGGTGGCCGCGGCCGCGCTGGTGGTCGGCGAGGCGTTGAGCACGGTCACGATGATCGTGATGACGGGCACCGTCGACACCACGGTGGAGGCGGTTGCCGAGACCGCCCTCGTGCCCCTGGTCGCGGTAGCGGTCGGGCTGGCCGTGTGGCGGCATCGGCTCTACGACATCGACGTCTGGCTGAACCGCGCCCTCGTCTACGGGGTGCTCAGCGTCGCCGTCCTCGGCTGCTATGCGGGGGTGGTGGGCTACTTCGCGGCCGCGCTGCACATACACGGCCGCGGCCCGGCGCTGGTGGCCACCGCGGTGGTCGCGGTCGCGTTTCATCGGGTCCGGGACTGGGTGCAGCGCGGGATCAGCCGGCTGCTCTACGGGCGCCGCGACGAACCGTACGTGGTTCTCACCACACTGGCTCGCCGGCTGCACGCCGCACCAGCCGCAGACGCACTCGCGGTTGTCGCGGACACGGTCCGGCAAGCGTTGCGCCTGCCCTACGCGGAGGCGGCGCTCACAGGTGCGGCGCCCGTCGCCGCCGGCACGCCAGCGCCGATTGTCGCCCGCGTGCCGCTCACCTTCGGTCAGGAAGTGGTCGGTGAGCTGCGAGTATCAGGACGCCTGCCGGGAGAACCACTGACCCTTGCCGACGAGCGGGTGCTCACCGACTATGCCAGCCAAGCCGGCATCGCGGCTTCCGCGAGCCAACTCGCTGCCCAGCTCGACCTGGCCCGGCACCGCCTCGTGGCGGCCCGCGAGGAAGAACGGCGTCGCCTGGCACGGGACCTGCACGACGGGTTAGGCCCCCAACTCGCGAGCTACACGCTCAGCCTCGACGCCGCCCGGGCCCTACTCGAGACCACGCCGGCAAAGGCAGCCGATCTACTGATCGACCTCCGCGACCAGGTGCAATGCGCGGTCGACGAACTCCGACGCATCGCCCGAGACCTTCGCCCCGCAGCACTGGACGGGCAAGGGCTCGCCGCCGCGATCACCGACCATCTCACCCGCATGCAGACGCCGACGCTCGACATCGCGCTTGAGCTCCCCGAGACCTTGCCCCCGATGAGCGCCGCCACCGAAGTCGCCGCCTACCGCGTCATCACCGAAGCCGTCACCAACACGGTCCGGCATGCGAACGCCCGCCGCTGCCAAGTGCGCATGACCATCGACAACCCGGCAGCACTCGTGGTCGAGGTCACCGACAACGGCCGCGGAATACCCGCGAACGCTCCCCGCGGCGTCGGCCACGTCTCGATGCGGGAACGCGTCGACGAACTCGGCGGCTCCCTCGCCATCGCCAGCGATACCGGCGGGACGAGCATCACCGCGCGGTTGCCGTTGAGCGTGCCCGCATGACAGCCATTCGGGTGCTGCTCGCCGACGACCACCCGCTCTACCGGTCCGGGCTGCGCGTGCTGCTCGACACCCAACCCGACACCGAAGTCGTTGGCGAAGCCGCAACCGGCGAAGAAGCCCTAGCGCTGGCAGCCCACGTCGTCCCAGACGTGATCGTGATGGACCTGTCGATGCCCGGCGCCGGTGGGCTGACCGCCATCCAAGCCATCACCGACAGACAACCCGGAGCCAAAGTGCTCGCGTTGACCATGCTCGACGACGGCGCATCCGTCACCGCCGCCATCCGCGCAGGCGCCCGCGGCTACCTCGTCAAAGGCGCAGCCGGAGACGAAGCTCTGCACGCGATCCGAGCGGTCGCCGCAGGGCAGCACGTCTTCGACGCGCGGGTTGCGCACGAACTGTTGAGCGCCGCACAAAGCAACTCCGCCCACATTGCCGACGACGTATTCCCCGAGCTGACCGAGCGAGAGCGTGACATCCTGCGTCTGCTCGCGAAAGGCCAGCCCAACGCCACGATCGCCCGCCAGCTCCACCTCACCGAGAAGACCGTCCGCAACTACGCGACCACGATCTTCCGCAAACTCGACGTGACATCGCGCGTAGAGGCGGCGATCAAAGCGCGCGACGCGGGGATCTAAGAGCAGATCCGACGTGTTCGATGACCGAGCGATACGACAGGTGCGGCGTCCGCTCATCGGCATGTGCGGACGAACAAAGCCTCACCTACAGATCGCATCCCACGCGCTCACGGCGTGACGGAGAACGCCGGCATCACCGCATCAGCGACGGGGCGCCGACTGAAGTAGAACGGCAACTACTGGACGCTGCGCTGCCGCCGCACCCTGGCGAGGGAGAACCGCACAATCGGCCGGTGAAGTTGCGCTGCCATCGGCCACAGTAGCCGGGCAATTGGTCGGTCGTAGTAGACGTACGTCGACCAGACGATCCGGGCGTCCTGGCGGGCGAACGTGTTGAACGCGGTCAGGAACGACGACTGTGATCGGCATGTGGTCTTGTCCGATCGACGATCGACGATGGGCCATCCGAGGACATGGTCGGGTGACCTCTCCGGGCTCAAATCCAGCCGCAGGACGCCGCGCCATCCCATGCTCATGAACCACCTCAGTGACGCCGGCGCGCCCTCCCACAACTGCCGCGCCCACTCCTCGGACGAACGCTCGTCGTCAGGGGCCACGTCGGTTGCGTACGCGCAAACGAAGGAAGGTCGTTCGCGCGGCAGGTTCTCAGAGCTCACCGGCGACGTCCGATAGACACGGTTCACAGCTACATCTTCACCGATCTCGACGCCTTCACTCGGCTCCAGGTCGGCACTACTAGCCGGCCCTGGTCGCTACCTGCATCCCGGTCGGCGTTGCAAAAACCGGACAGGAGATGTCCGATGTCCGTCGTAACCTGCCGCGATGAAGGTCTTGATCGAAACCGGCGCGCGCTGGCACTGGGCATCTGCCATCGATCACCCAGGGTGGTGCCGTCGCGGCAAGGGGGAAGAGGCTGCTCTCGAAGAGCTGCTCGCCTACGCCGATCGATACGCGAGAGTCGTTCCGGGGGCTAAGACGGGCAAGGTTGTGGTGGTTGATCGAGTAACTGGGCCGCCGATGAATGAGTGGGCACCGACAGTCCCTGGACCCGGCGAGAACATCCTGCCTACCGCGCGAGATCTCAAAGCACTCCGACAGTGCTGGGAGGCCTTCGACAGCGCCGTCGCCTCGTCCGCGGTGACGCTCCAGAAAGGTCCCCGCGGTGGCGGACGAGACCGAGATCAGATCGTCGACCACGTTCGCGAAGGGGAACGAGCGTACGGCCGCAAGATCGGCGTGCGGGTGCCTCCACGCACATCTTGGGATGAGCAGCGCGCTGCGATCCTTGACGGCTTGACCAAATCCGAAGGCCCTTGGCCGCCGCGCTACGCCGTACGCCGCATTGCCTGGCACGTACTCGATCATGCATGGGAGATTGAGGACAAGCAGATCTAGCGATATGCCCTGCCGACTCACAGAATCCGTTCGGTCGCGAAGCGGCACGTTCGAGTTGTCAGTCCGTGCCGCTGCTATATAGCAACGGCAGCGTCTGACAAGTGCTGGAGAACGCCGGCTATCGGCGCTGGTCTCCGGTCGGGTCGGCGTACGTATTTCGTGCTTATCGTCGCGGGGCTGCTTCTTCCCACCAGTCGCGGCTGGGTTCGCCGGCGGTCTCGAGGTACTGCAGCGACTTCGCTGCCTGTACCCACTGGCCACCGCTGGAGCCGCAGAAGGACCAGAGGTTGGCTGCGGCGCGCTTGTACTGATGGATGAGATCGTCGAGCTCGAACTCGTCGATCGCGCCCGAATCGAGCTGGGCGAAACCAGCGCGGACATGGTCGAGTAGTTTGCGCAGTTCCGCTCGGTGATAGTTGCCGACGAGTTCTCGCGCGGCTGGTCGTTCTGCCTTCTCGGATGCCTGCCTGTCGCGGTCCGCAGCCACGCTTCGGACGGTACGTCAAACCCAGCCGCGGACCGTGCCCGGCCGCCGTCGCTGATCGTCCGGTCGCGGGGCGTCGGTCCACAGATGGCGGTCGGTTGCCTCGCCCGCCGGGCGGCCTGGGAGAGCCTGGCGGTGGAGGCACCATGGATGACGAGTACCGGGCTTACCCGTGGGTGTCGGCGCCGGATGATCGGTTCACGTTGGCGCTTGTGACCGATGTCGCGGAGGTGCTGGTCCGGCATGGCTATCCGGCGCCGGCGGGGGCGGTGCTGGTCGAGCTGACGGCGGGGTTGTTCCGGGCGTTGCACGCTGGCTCGTTCTAACGGCCGAAGTCGCGGCCGTAGCCGCGCTCTGGGTAGGGCTGGGCGAGGTGGTGCGGATCGATCCCGAGGCCGCGCCGCCGCGGTGCGGCGGTGAGCTGGGCGAGTAGCTCTGCGCTCGTCTGCCGGCGCGGCCAGTCGACGGCGCGTGGCTGCGCGCGGTCGGGCAGCCGGGTGTGCGCGGCGGCGGTGTCGTCGTCCGTGTCGAGCATCTGCCGGATCCGCTCACCGGCGTCGACTACGCGGCTTTCTGTGCCGCTGCGCGGCGTGATCTCTGGGTCGGGTTCAGGGGCGAGGTAGAGGTGGTTGGTGTCGCGGCCGCGGGTCATGCCGACGTAGAGGTTGGTCCGGTCCATGCCGGGTCGGGCGAGTAGCAGCGCGTCGTCGACGGTGGCGCCTTGCGCGCTGGCGATGGTGGACGCCCATCCGTAGCGGGCGTGTTCGGCGACGTAGGCCACCGGCAGCTCTGCGGTGTCGGCGCTGTCGAGGCGTTGCACGGTGAGTCCGGTGGTGGTGCGGCCGGTGACGGTGAACACGTCACCGTTGCGGAGACGGTCGGCGCCGACCGGGATGCGCCGGTCGTTGCGGGTCACCCGTAGCCGGTCACCGGCGCGCCAGTCGCGGTCGCCGGCGGACAGCAGCGGTGGGCCGTGGACCTCGCCGGTGTCGATCGCGTGCTGGCGGGCACGGGTGTTGAGTTCGTCGACGTCGCTGTTGCTGCGGGCGAGCATCAGCACCCGCCGGTCACCGCCGGACAGCTGGGTGTAGTGGCGGAAGAGCGCGGTCATGGCGTCGGCGTCGGTGCCGTCGGTGGTGTGGACGCGGTGGTTGTCGAGGTAGAACTCGATCGCGTCCGGGTTCCCGTCGCGGAGAAGCAGGGAGGCGTGCCGCTCCCACGGTTGGTGGAACCGGTGCACCGTGTCCAGGTGCGGGGCCGCGAGGCGGTGGGCGAGTGCGGGGAGCATGCCGCCGGCTTGGTCGATCGCGTTGACCTGCGCCGGGTCGCCGACAAGCACGAGCTTCGCCCGGCGCTCCCACGCGAGGCGGGCGAGGGTGTGCAGGTCGACGGTGGGCAGCATTGACGCCTCATCCACGATGACCACGTCGCCTTCGCCGACGTGGTAGCGCGCCCAGGCCGGGTCGCGCGGGTCGCGGTCGCGGGCCTGTTCGTGCAGGAATTTCGCGACGGTGTCCCCCGGTAGTCCCGTCGCGGTCCCGAGTTCGCGGGCGGCACGCGCGGACGGGGCGAGGGCGTGCACCCGGTGCAGCTCGTGCTGCCACGCCGACGTGGCGGCGGCGACGGTGGTGGTCTTTCCGGTGCCGGCCGGCGCGACGAGGACGCTGATCACGGCGCCGTCGCTGCACAGCGACGCGACCGCGTCGACCTGCGCGTCGTCCAGCCCGCCGGCACGGACCAGCTGGGTGAGCGTGTCCAGGTCGCAGACGGCGACGCCGTCGTGGCGTCCGGTGTGGGCGACAGCAAGGATTTCGAGCTCCCGGGTCAGCGTGGTGCGCGAGGCGTAGCGGGCGTCCGAGGCGCGCTGCGGCCCGTCGGTCGCGTCGCGCAACCGCACCGTTTCGGTGGTGGATAGCGCCCGGTCGGTGATTCGCTCGAGCAGCTCGCGGGTCATGTCCGCGGTGAACCCGGCCGTAGGCAACCGGGCGGCGACCTCCGCGGCGAGGTCCGACCGGGTGAACACCGCCCGGCGCGCACCCGCCGCCATGACGGCGTCGACCAATGCGCGGTCGACCGCCGCGAGCACCTGCACCGGCGCCGGCCGCGGCGCCACCGCGTGCCGGACCGACTGCAGCAGCCGCTCCGGGGTCCAGCCGACCGTTTCAGCTTCGGTGTGCCAGCGGTCGGTCAGGCTGACGATGTCGACGGTGTCCTTGTGCGGGCGGGTCTTGACGACGGCGACCTTCTCGACCGCGACGCGTTCTGACGACGTCAACGCTCTACCGAGGAGTTGTTCGTAGGCGGCGATCACCGGCTCCGCCTCGGACAGCGTCTGCGCGGTGCGCTTCGACCAAGTGCGCATCAGGTC
The DNA here is from genome assembly GCA_035695245.1 of Mycobacteriales bacterium. Lineage (GTDB taxonomy): Bacteria > Actinomycetota > Actinomycetes > JAFAQI01 > JAFAQI01 > DASSEQ01. Next base: position 11,382 of record DASSEQ010000305.1, read on the forward strand.
GTTGGGGACGCCAGCGATCTCGGCTTGTCCGTCTTTGCTCACGGGTGTCCACGCGACGCCGAGGGTGCGCGTGAGTTCGTTGCGCAGCGCGGCCTGGTAGAGGGCGCCGGCGGACTTCTTGTGCGCGTAGATTTCGTGTCCGTCGACCGTCCGCCAGCCGCCATCGGGACAGCGCACCTTGTTCAGCACCAGCGCGTGGGTGTGCAGTTGCGGGTCGCCGGCGCGGGAGGTGCGATGGTCGAACATCGCCGCCGCGAACCCGTCCGTACCGACCTGCGTGTGCCCGTCGCGGCCGGTGCGGGAGTACGACGCGTGCCCGTCCAGGTAGTCCAGTGCGGTGCGCACCGCGGCGGTATGCACGGCGCGCACCGCGGCCGACACGCCGTCACTGCCGAGCGCCCACAGGGCGCTCACCGACTTCGGTGCGGAGAACGTCAGGTCATATCCGGTGACACCGTCAGCTCGCCACCCGCGACCCAACTGAACGCCGGCGACCGGGTGCAACGCGCGACCGAACATCGCCTCCAATTCACGTTCGCCGACAACAGCATCGGCCGACAGGGCCAGTGGTTCGAGGCCGCGGCCGTACCAGTGCCCCGGTGCTTCGCCGAGGCCGAGGAAGTACTCACACGCGCCGTGTTCCACCTGCTCGGCGTAGTACCGCCACGACCCGGTGCGGATCTTCGCCGTCGACAACATGCGCGGCACCGTACGCATTGCCAATGCACATGTCTGCGTGTTTCGTGGGGCGGCGACGGGACGGTGGCATGCAGGATCTGGTGCGCTGGAAGCGTTGGTAGCCAACGGAAACTCGCGAGCAATGGCGGTCAAGGTCGATGGGGAGCCGTCGGGTCGAGCGAAAATTTGATCCGATGAAACGCGGTCGGGCGTGTCCCCCGCCGTTGTGGGCCAAGACTGCGGCAGCACGTGGAACGACACGCCCAACCGCGTTATCCACACAAGATTTTTCTTGGCCACCTCAAGACCGCCCGAGGCCTACCGGTGCCGCCCCCTGCCAACTTCTGCCACATGACTGCACCGGCCGACTGCGATCTGGTCAACGAAACGCGCCCGTTCTATGTCGCATCCTTGTCCGCCAAGCGGCGTCATCGCACGACAGCGACCCTCGGACGCCGGGCGGCGAAAGGAACGGTCATGGCACTGCTGACAGTGGAACAAGCCGCCGAGCGACTCGGAACGAGCACGCGTTTCGTTCGCCGGCTGACGTCAGAGAAGCGAATCCCCTACGTGAAGCTGGGCGGCGGTTCGCACGTCCGTATCGACGAGGACGACCTTGAGGCGTTCATCGCAGCCGGTCGCATCGATCCGGTGCCGTCAACGCTGTTCTGACTCATCCACAACTTCGTCTTGACCCGTGGTCGTGGCGAAGTCGCGCCATCACTATCGGGTGGGAGGCAGACATGGCAGGACGAGCGGGACGCCGCGGCAGCGTGCGGCAGCACGAGAACGGCACGTGGTTCTTTGTCGTTGACGTTGCGGACGCTGATGGACGCCGGCGACAAACACGTCGACGCGGCTACGCGACCAGACGTGAGGCTCAGACAGCCATGACGTCCCTGTTGTCCGACCTCGATAAGGGCGTCTACGTCTCGCCTTCTCGACAGACCTTGAAGGCCTTCCTCGAGGACGAGTGGTTGCCCGCCGTTGTCGCAACCGTGCGGCCGGCGACCTGGGACTCGTACTCGCGGGTGCTGCGCCTTCATGTCATACCGACACCGATCGGCTCGACGCCGCTGCAAGACGTCAACGGGCCAAAGCTGAACACGCTCTACGCGAAGCTCCTTCGGCCGAAGCCTGGCGGGCACGGCTTGTCGCCCCGTTCCGTGCAGTACGTGCACGTTATCCTTCACCGCGCGTTCCGTGATGCTGTTCGTTGGGAGCGCCTGCTGCGCAATCCGTGCGACGCCGCCGATCCGCCTCGTGGCCTGACAAGGCCGAAGCTCCGCGTCTGGTCACCGTTAGAGCTTGCTCGCTTTCTGCGGCTCGCTGCTGATGACCGGCTGATCGCCTTGTGGCACTTGATCGCCATGACCGGAATGCGCCGAGGCGAGGCGCTCGGGCTGCAGTGGGACGACGTCGACCTCGAAGCGGGCCGGCTGTCGATCAAGCGAACGTTGATTCAAATCGCGAACTACACGAAGGACGGCACGGACTGGACTCTCGGCGCACCCAAGACGCGCAGCGGATACCGCCAGGTAGAGCTAGACGCGCGGACGGTGTCCGTCTTGCGTGCTCACCGCGCCCGGCAGGCAGAGGAGCGGCTCCTCCTCGGCGGCGACTACCTGACCAACGACTTTGTCTTCACCCGCCACGACGGCCGGCCGCTGCATCCGAAGTTGGTCTCCCAGCAGTTCCGGCGGATCGTTCGACGACTAGAGATGCCGAAGCTGTCGGTCCACGGGTTGCGGCACACGTGGGCGACGCTGGCACTTCAGGCGGGGGTTCACCCGAAAGTGGTGCAGGAGCGGCTGGGCCACGCGCAGATCAGCGTCACCCTCGACACGTACAGCCACGTGACGCCGGCGATGGACCGGGAGGCCGCGACGACGGTCGCGGCGCTCATCGAGTCGCCCTAGGCGGTCCGCAACACCCAGCCAAAGAGTCGCCGAATTGCACTGCTGTCACCCACGACTGCCCGTGACACGCCGAGAGTTCTGTGACCAATCCTGTGACCAGAGGGCACTTGGCGATCTTGAAACCACTCGGCCGGTGCCTCTGTGAACAGAAACACCGGCCGATCTTGGTCGGGATGGCGGGATTTGAACCCACGACCCCCTCGTCCCGAACGAGGTGCGCTACCAAGCTGCGCTACATCCCGTCGTGCGGCGAAGAGTCTAGCGGGCCACCAGTGTCAGCAGTGTCGCCTCGGGCGGACAGGCGAAGCGCACCGGTGCGTACGGCGATGTGCCGAGGCCCGCCGACACATGCAGCCAAGTCGCGTCGTCCCATCGGGTGAGGCCGCGCGCCATCCGGCGCGGCAGACCGCAGTTGGTCACCAGCGCGCCGATTCCCGGAACCCGCAGCTGGCCGCCGTGGGTATGGCCGGAAACCACCAGCCGGAAGCCGTCGGCGGCGAAGGCGTCGACGAGTCGTGGTTCCGGCGTATGTGAAAGACCGACGGCAACATCGACGGCGGGGTCCACGGGTCCGGCGACGCGTTCGTAGTGGTCGGCGGCCAGATGGGCGTCGCTCACTCCCGCGAGCTCCACGGTCAAACCCCGCAGCTGCACCACCTGCCGGCGGTGGGTCAGGTCGAGCCATCCGTGGTCACTGAACGCTGACCGCAGCTCGCCCCACGGGAGTCGTTCGCCGTGGATGCGGCGGCCATCGTCGGGCAGCAGGTAGCGCGCGGGATTCTTCGGCTTCGGTGCGAACCAGTCGTTGGACCCTGGCACGAATGCGCCCGGGCGGTCCAGCAGGGGACCGAGAGCATCCAGCGCGACGGCGACGCCTTGTGCATGGGCGAGGTTGTCGCCGGTGTCGACGACGAGATCGGGTTGCAGCCGGTCGAGCGAGCGCACCCACTCGACCTTCCATGGCTGGCGCGGTGTCGCATGCAAGTCGGACACGTGCAACAACCGGATCGATGGCGCTCCCGGTGGCAGCACCGGCACGTCGAATGTGCGCAACCGAAAAGCCTTGCGCTCGTATCCCCACGCATAAGCCACCATGCCGACCCCTGCCACCGCGGCGCCGGTGGTGACAAGGGGAAGTCGGCGCACACATCAACCTTAGGCTTGTGGCGTGAGCCTCAAGGAGCAGTTGCGCGCAGATCTGACCACGGCAATCAAAGCGCGTGACGAGCTGCGCTCGGCGACGTTGCGCATGGTGCTGACGGCCGTGACCAACGAAGAGGTCGCGGGCAAGTCGGCGCGAGTTCTCAGCGACGACGAGGTGCTCAAGGTGCTGACTCGCGAAGCGAAGAAGCGCCGCGAGGCGCAGACGGCGTACGACGGCGCCGGCCGGACCGAGCTGGCCGCCCGGGAAACCGCCGAGCTCGGTGTCATCGAGGGCTACCTGCCCGCACAGCTGACCGACGCCGAGATCGCCGGCCTCGTGCGCGCGACCATCACTGCGACCGGCGCCTCCGGCCCTCAGGCGATGGGGCAGGTCATGAAGGCGCTCACCCCGCAGGTCGCGGGCCGCGCGGACGGCGGTGTGGTGGCAGCCGAGGTGCGGAGGCAGCTGGGCTGATCGTGCCCTCGCCTAGTGGGGGTGGCCGTGCGGCTTCTTGCTCGGCGCCGTCGAGGGTTGCTGCGACGGCGGCGGTGGTTGCGGAGTGGGCGTGACAGTCGTCGCCGATGGCGAGGGGGGTGGTGGGATCCCGTTGCTCAGCTCGATCACGACTGTCGAACCGGGCGGCGCCTGGCTGCCGGCCCCCGGCACCGACTCGGCCACGGTGCCGGCCGGGTAGAGCGAGTCGACTGCAGTATTGGCGAGGGCCGCGCGGAATCCCGCCTGTTGCAACGTCGACACAGCATCGGCCGGCGACAAGCCGCCGACGTCCGGCACGGTCGTTTGCTTGCCGAGGATGTACTTGCGGTCGGCCACGGGCAGCGGCTCGACCGGCACACCCTTGAGCGCGGCCACCATGGTGTCCCGCCAGATCGGGCCGGCGATGGTCGCGCCGAAGACCTGGCCGTAGACGTGTCCGCCGATCGACTGTCCCGCGAGTGATTGGTTGGGTCGGCGCGGGTTGCCGACCCATACCGCGGCCGCCATCTGCGGGACGAAGCCGGCGAAGTCGGAGGCGCTGTAGTTCTCTGCGGTGCCGGTCTTGGCTGCAGCCGGTCGTCCCGGCTCACCCACGCCGATGGCGGTAGCGCCACGTTGCGTGAGCACGCCGTGAAGGATTTGGGTGACCGTGTCGGCGAGGCCGGGGTCGACCACCTGGCTGCAGTCCGGACCGGGCACCGGCACGTCGTGGTGGCTGCGGTCGGTCACCTTCGTGATGACGAGCGGCGTGCAGTAGGTGCCGTGCGCCGCGATCGTCGCGTAGGCATTCGCGGTGTCCAGGGCGCTGAAGCCGGAAGCGATCGCGCCGAGCACGAAGGCGGGATAGATGTCGGGGATGCGGCTGCCGTCACCCATGCGCACACCCATCGATTGCGCGACCTTCACCGCTTGGCAGAGCCCGACCCGTTGTTCGAGCTGCGCGTAGAAAGTGTTGACCGAGAACCACGTGCCGGTGACGAGGTTGAACCTGCCCGACTCGCTGTCGCCGGCGTTGTGCACGTCGTACGACGAAAGGGCCTGGCCCGAGCACGACGTGTAGCCGCTCACCGTGATCCGGGGCGGTGCGTAGATGGTCGTGCTGAGCGGAAGCCCTTCCTTCAAGGCGGCGACGAGGGTGAACAGCTTGAACGTCGAGCCCATCGCGAAGCGGTAGGACCCACCGCCCAGCGGTGAACCGTTGAGCCGGGCGTCGACGGCGTAGTTGATGTCGTTCTGATGTTTCTTGACGTCGGAGCCGTAGACCGGAGTGTCAGCGATTGCGAGCACCCGACCGGTGCCGGGCTCGACGACCGCTTCGGCGCCCGCGACACCGGTGGGCTCGTGGGCGTAGACGTACTTGTGTAGCGCGGCGTCGGCGGCCTTCTGCACCTGCGGCTTCAGCGTCGTCTTGATGACCAGGCCGCCGCGTTCGAGGAAGTTCTTGCGGGCGGTCGGGTTGGGCCCGAAGGCTGAGGATGTGAGGATCACATGCTCGACGTAGTCGCAGAAGTAGGGATAGCGGGACGCCTCGCATCCGTTGCCTTGCTGATGCAGGTTCAGCGTGACCGGCGTCGCGACGGCCGCGTCGTAGTCGGACTGCGTGATGAAGTTGTAGTGCAGCATCTGCTCGAGCACGACGTCACGGCGGACGCGAGCGGCTTGCGGATGTTGCGCGGGGTCGTATGCGCCCGGTGACTGGACGATCCCGGCGAGCATCGCGCTCTGCGGGAGCGAGAGCTTGCTCACCGGGATGCCGAAGTAGTGCTCGGCCGCAGTGCCGACGCCATAGGCACCGTCGCCGAAGTAAGCGATGTTGAGGTAGCGCTCGAGGATCTGTTGCTTGGTCAACGTCTTCTCGAGCGTCAGCGCGTATTTCGCCTCGCGCGCCTTGCGGGCGAGGGTGTCGGCAGTGGCTTCCGGATCGCCGCTCTCGATCAGCATGTTCTTGACGTACTGCTGGGTCAGCGTGGACCCGCCTTGCTGCACGGAGCCAGACGAGCTGTTGTGCAGCAACGCTCGTAGGGTGCCTTTGAAGTCGACGCCGTGGTGCTCGTAGAAGCGCACGTCCTCGATCGCGATCAGCGCCTTTTGCATGACCTGCGGCACCTGCGACAAGGGAGCGGCGACACGGTCCTCGGCGTAGAAGGTCGCGATGGTGGAGCCGTCGGCGGCGAGGATGCGAGAGACCTGCGGCAGCGGCGACTCTTTCAGCACTGACGGCAGGCTTTCGAAGTCATTGGCGCCGGTGCGGGCGAGCAACCCGACTCCGCCGACGATCGGCAACAGCATGCCGGCGAGCAAGACTCCCGCCACCGCGGCGACCGCCGCCAGCAGCGTGATTCGGTGCATCGTCCCGCTTTTGGGCACGCGATCAGCGTACGGCCGCTTCGAGGGCCCGCCGGTCTTGTGCCGGGATGGGAGAAGCGTCCCCGCCGTCCGATCACGCACATCGAACGGTTATTGGGGATCCTCCAAAAGGACTATCCGAGAATGAGACGAACGGGGACTGTCGCCCTTTGCGTCCGGTTCGTACGTTCGAGAGGCGGAAATTCGCCGCCCGCATTTCGAACCGACAGGACGTCAGCACATGCCTTGGATGCAGGATTGGACGAGCAGCGCAGCGTGCCGGGACGACGCCCCGGACAGCCTGTTCGTGCAGGGCGCGGCGCAGAACCGCGCCAAGAGCATCTGCCTCGGTTGCCCTGTCCGCACCGAATGTCTTGCCGACGCCCTCGACAACCGGGTCGAGTTCGGCGTCTGGGGCGGCATGACGGAGCGCGAGCGGCGGGCGCTGCTGCGCCGGCGGCCCAACGTCACCTCGTGGCGGCGTCTGCTCGAAACCGCCATGAGCGACTTCGAGTCCAGCCGCACGAGCGAAGCCGCTGCCGTCGCCAGCTGAGCGGCTCTAAGACAGCTCGGCGCCGATGGCCCGCAGGCCATCGAGGTCGTGCACGTCGGACGCCTGGGCGCTGACCCGCACAGTGGGCACGCCTGGGTGGGCCCCGGTGAAGCCGTGCGCCACCCGGTCGTCGCGCGCCGCCGCTCGCACCGTCTCGGCGTGCACCCGCAGAACACCGGCTGCGAGCGGCGCCTCGCCGTTTTCCTCGAGCCCCTCGGCGGCCGCCAG
>DASSEQ010000306.1:0-14729 GCA_035695245.1 Mycobacteriales bacterium
CGAGGTTCATCGCGAGCGTGTGGCCCGTCGCTGCGATCAGCTTCGACAGTGTCGGTAGCGCGGGTTGGCGCTTACCGGCCTCGTAGGCACTCACCACGCTCTGTGCCACGCCGCTCCGGCGCGCCAGCTCGGACTGCGACAACCCCGCACGTTCACGGGCCGTGCGCAACAGCGTGCCCGGCTCCACACCATTCAGCCTATCACGTTCTGTCTATGGCCGCTGAAGTCACGACGAAACGGCCGTTGTCCCGCAACGGCACCATGCGAATGGTAAGTGCCTGATGGCGCGCAGAGTAACGCGCCGAGCACTCGGCAGGCTCGGCGTTACATGGCACCCTGCCCGGCATGATGTCGTCGTGCCGCGAAAGCCAGAACCGGGAGTCGTCGTCCAGGTGCCGTTGCCTGACGGGCGGTTCGCCTATGGCCGGGTCTACCGGGATGCGACCGTCTGCTTCTACCGTCGAGGATCGGTTACGCCCGGGCTGCCGCCGATCGGATCGCGCGACTTCGCTTTCTGCGTTGGCGTCTACGACGACGTTGTTGCGTCTTGGGAGCGAGTCGGGTCGGACCCCTTCGACTCACACGAGTTGGCTTGGCCGCCAGCAAGCTCGATCCAGGACCCCATCACCGGTCGGTGGTCTGTCTACGAACGTGGCGCGATACGCCCCGCAGACGGGAACCAAGCCGAGAGTCTGGAGCCAGCCGCCGCCTGGGACGAGCACCATTTGATTCCGCGGCTGGGTGAGTCGATCGACGACTGATGGCACGCCGGTGAAGCCGCTTCGCTGATTGAGTCCCGCCAGTGTTCGCAAACGACGGTGCTGACTTGCTAGGCGATGCAGAACTCGTTCCCTTCAGGGTCGCTCATCACTACGAAGTAATCGTCGGACTTCTCGAATGCCTGGAGTTGCGTTGCTCCCATCGCACCAAGACGCTCCGCTTCGGCGTCGACGATTGGCTTCGACTGTGCCGGCGGCGATCCCCACGGTGAGACGTAGACGTCCAGATGGAGTCTGCTCTTCACCGCTTTTGGCTCGGGGACACGGTGGAACAGCAACTTGGGCCCCGTCCCGGCTGGATCGGATACGAACGCTCGCTCGCCATCCTCATCAACACGGAGCACCTCGTAGTCCAAGACCGAAGCCCAAAACTCCGCGAGCCGAGCTGGATCGGAGCAATCGACGGCGATCTGCATCGGTCTCCCCACTGCGACGACTCCTTTAGCGTCGGCCCCGGCTCTTCTCGAGCACGGAGTTCCGCCTGTCAGTATCCGGAGTGTCCGCCAATCCAAGAGTGTCGCGAAACTGCCGTTCTCCGGCATCGAGTAGCGACGCACCGACACCTCGACGCCGGCGTTACACGCGTCTTGTCGAGCGCGGGAAGGGGAGGGTGTCGCGAGTCCAGATTGGCAGCGTTTCTGCCGAACTCTAATCCGTGTCGTCGACCGAGGGTGAGCACGCGGTCGTGGACCTCGTTCGTTCCGCCGAGGCTGGCGACCGAGAGGCCTTGAAGCGGCTGAGCCGGTTGCGCGACGCCGCAGCCCTTCCTCACTTGCTGGCGGCATTGCCGGACGCGCGCGGTCGTCACGTGCCGATTGCGATCATCCGTGCTCTCGGTCGGATCGGTGGCGACGAGGCTGCCGCCGCATTGGCTCGGTTCCTAGACCCGCTCACCGCCGAGCCGAGCCGAAACCGCCCAGAACAGGGGCCGGTCGGCGACGACTACTGGTTCGACAGGGATCACAAGACGGACCGCAAACGGCGCCACCTAGAGGCGGCAGACGCACTGAGAAAGATGCCTCACACGCCTTTAGCAGCGGACATCTTGGCCGCGAACAACTGCCACTGGGAACTGGCGACACGGCGTGGTCGGCGCGACCCCCGCGCGGCCGAAATTGCGTTGCGGTACCTGACACCACCGTCGTTTTTTGGCGCGGCAACACTCGCGTTGTTCCACGACCCGTCATACATCGCGCCCCTCCGACGAGCGCAGGCCATCGCTACTCATGGTTGGGCTCAGTTCAACCTCAGCGTCGCTCGACTTCGCAACGGCGATCCGACCGCTGTAGATGATCTTCGTGCGATGTCTGTCGACGAGAGCCACCCACGACACGTAAACGCGCGCCTGATGCTGGACGGTGACCCGGACGTACTGGCCGTCGATGGGAGTCGTGGGGAGTGGTACCTGATGCTCTTCTAGATCGGCACCGGCGATCGCGCGCCAGCGCACACTCTAAGGTGCCGCTCTAGGCCGTGCTCGTAACGCACTCCAACTGATCACCGGTTGGCAGCATCGCGTCCCATCACGAGGCGCCAAACCGATCGATCGGCTCTTGGGTGAGCAACGACGGCCGCGCGGACGGCCCTATACGGATACAGGTAGCAGGCTGCTGGTGTAGCTGATGCATTGGCAGCGTTGGGTGTAGCCGAGGGTTCGATATTCGGAGGCGCTGGTGTGCCGGCCGTCCCCGAAGTTGATTGCGAAGGTCGAAATCGGTGTGAAGCTACGCACGCCGGCGTAGGAGGCGTAGAAACTGGCCGGTGTCAGGGCGCCGCTGGCGTGCGAGGCGATGGCAACAAACTCGTAGGCCGCCTGGCAGTACACGGTCGCAGTGATGCTGGATTGGCGGTTGCGGTTGTCCTCACCAGCCGCCCGGATCACGTTGAAGCAGTGCTGTTCCTGGGGCGTGGTTGGGTATTGCGAGGCAGGGACGTCCGACATCGGCAGCGAGCCCGCGCCCGTGACGTGCTGCACCTGTGCGGCCGGCGCGGCCTGGCCGACGAACCACGGAGCTGCTGAGTCTCCGAGGATGTAATCGGGCCGATAGCCCTGGTTTTCGGCTGCCTCCATGAACAGGATCTCGATGATGCCGCTCGGCGCAATGAACAGGACCGTCTTGACGCCGTCAGCACGGAAGTGGAGCACTGCACCGTTCACATCGGCCTGAGTGGCGACACTGGACGTCTCGAACGGGATGCGCCACGACCTGAGCAGGGGCTCCACGGTCGTGGTCAACACGCGACCGTACTGCGGATCATTGGACGTGTTGTCGATGAGGACCCCGAGCTTGTCAGAAGGTTTTACTCGACCTGAAGCGCGTCCTGATGTCAGGACGAGCGCCTCTTCAGTGTTCAGACTCAGCAACGACGGCGAGTAGAACCAGAGGGGGTACTGCTTGTACAAGTAGTCGTCACCAGCACCGAGTGACGCGTTGATGATCGGCACGTGATGCCGGGCAGCACAGGCGACGTATGAGGCGCTGATATTGACGACAGTGATGATGAAGCTGACCTTGTCGTCTTCGGTCATCGCCGTGCAATCCGACTCACGCCCGGAGTCCCCGGAGGTGGGGTTCCAGTCGCCGAAGAACGGCTGGATCTTGCGTCCGTTGACCCCGCCGTGCTTGTTGATGTCGTCGACTATGCCGGTCACTTCTTCGTGCCCGTTGCCGAAGTTGACCGGGGTGCCGAGCCCCTGGGCGATGAAAGCGTTCCCACCCTGGATGGTCTCGAAGCCCACACGGATGGGACCGCCGCCGCTTCCAGACGGTGCCGCCCCGGCCCCGACGTTGCTCGCTGGTGCTGCGCCCGAAGTGGTCGGCGCGCCCGGTGCGTTGACCGTCGCCCCCGACGCGGAGCCCGCACCGGTAGCGCCAAAGCCAGGCGCCGAGGCCGTTCCGGATCCGGTTTGGGACCAGGGTCCAGGGGCGCCCAACCCCGAGCCGGCGGAGGTACCAGCCGCGATCTGCGCATCGTGCACGGTGGTTCCACAAGCTGACAGCGCGACCACCACTGCCACACAGGCCGCCGCACGGCATCCCTTCATCCCGCGATCACCTCTTGGATCACAACCGCGACCTTGCGTTGAGCCTGTTGCCTGCGCTGTCGATCCAGCCGCCATCCGCAGCCCCAGCCACAACGAACGCCCATGGCGAGGCAGGGAGTTCCGCCACGAACAGGCGCAGCGGTCTCCTCGTCATCTGGGCAACGTAGGCGTCCTACACCGAGACAACAACGGAGGAAACGCCCAGTAGAACCGCGACGCGATGTGCGAATGCTCCACACGAGGCGTGGATCGCCGAGACGCGACTGTTCGCAGCCGGGACCTGGATGCCGGCCCGGTAACTGCCGTTCCTGTGCGGCGCCTGTCATTGCCCGCCGCCGCACCGAAACGAGTCCCTTCCTACGGTTCGCTGCATCTGGTGTGCGATCGCCGGCTGATTCTCGAGGCGTTCGGCGTCACTGGACTGAGAGTGTCCTCGTCGCGCACTGACTTCAGCGTGGCGGACCTGACGGTTCTGGGCCGCTTTCCTGTCGCCTACGGCAGTGCAAGGCGCCGGTAGGTCGTACCGGCTGTGCTTGCCCGGGGTTGATTCCAGGCGACCGATACGCCCTCGGCACCTACGGACAGGCCGAGGTATTCGTCTGCTGATGAGCTGGAGTTCGGCTGCTGCGGCGCGTCGGTGACCTGCGTGGTCGCGCCGGGGATGATTCCGCCGTTGTCGCGTATGGTCAGGGCACGGGCGAAGATCTGGTACCCCGACGTCCAGCCCGATCCGCAGCATCGGTGGTCACGCCACACAACGATGAGCCGCCCATCGGGAGCGAACGCGATCTGCGGGTGGTCGTGCCCGATCCCGTTGCCCGGCGGATCGTCGGCCACATCGACCGGGCTGCTCCATGTGACACCGCCGTTGACGCTGGTGACGACCAGGATCCGTGACTCGCCGCTTCGCTCGTCCGACCAGGCGAGCGCGAGGTGGTTGGCGCGGGCAGGGTCGGGATCGGCGGCCAGTGAGCTGATCGCCTCGCTCTCCTCTGTTGGCGAGTTCGTGCGAGCGACGTTGGCCGCTGCAACCGACCAGGAGAAGGTTGCGCCGCTGTCGGTAGAGCGCGCGACGACGTAGTCGGTTGGAAGCGCGCCGCAGTTCCGGCAGTCGAGGAACGGACCGTGGCCGGATGCGTAGACGACGTAGATAGTTCCGTCAGCGCCAACAACGGGAAACTGGCGGGGGTCCTGCATCGCCGGGTGGTTGTTCTGGTCGTCGACCCGGCGCGGTGGACCCCACGTCGCCCCGCCATCGGTTGACACCTTCAGGTACACCCAGCCGACGGGGTTGCTGAAAAAGGACTCCCAGCCCACGACCATGGTCTGCGCGCCGCGGCCCGGTACCAGCCACGGCCGATCAACCAGATCGCCGTTGTTCTCCAAGAACCCCACCGCACTGAACGGGCCGGTCCAGGTATCGCCCTTATCCACGGATCGGTAGAACTCGACGCCGTTGTTGTCGCACTCGAAATACGCCACGCCACTGCGATCAAACGCCGGGTTGTTGTCACCGCCGCAGCTGACCGATGCACGATGCCAGGTCAGGCCACCGTCATGGGACACCGACAGCCCAGAGATGAAACCGACCAAGACGTTGTTCGCGTCGGTCGGGTCCACCGCGATCGTTTGCTCGGTCTGAGCCGCGCCACCGCCACTGGACGCGTCGCGCACTCCGGTGTCACCACCTGCCCGCGGGCCGGCCGGTGACGCGGTAGCTACCAGCGGCGCCGCCGCGGCGAACACCCCTGCGGCGAGCACCAGTCCGGTCCTGCGCACCCCCATGGGCGCAGATCATCTCCCACCAAACCCGACATAACCAGGGACGTCCGCGCCGGCTGCGCGCCGACGGCGGATTGCGGCTCAGTCGGCATAGACCGAGCGAGGAGCACAGCACGCACGAGGCCACGCTCAATTGATCCCGACGGTGAGGTGCCGTTCGCGCTTGCGGGACCGTCTGCGCTGGCCAGACGGAAATTGACGCGGGCATGCTCAGCCCGGCGCCGTGCCCGCGCCCGACCCTTTCGGCGACGTTGCGGAGGTCGTGGTATGTGGCGCTTCGCGGCGTCACTCGACAGTCTCGCTCAGGTCGTTCCATCGCCCTCGAACACGCGCCAGATGTCCTGTGCAACTGCGTCGAACCTTACTTCGGGACCGGCAAGCTTCTCGTCGAACCAGCGCACAAACTCCTGGTGCGCGATTCGCCGCACGTCATCGACGGAGTGTGCTTCGGCACGGCGAAGCGTGATGGTTTCGGCCTCCGCCCGGTACTCATCGGTGTTCTCCTCGAAGTTGATCCCGATGAGGTCGTGACGGAAGAGGATGGCCTCGATCTGACTGACTACCTGCTCTTGTCCAATGAGGGCTTGATGCCGATTCTGCCGGTCTTTTTCGATGCGCAGAGAGATGCGCTTCCAGTCGGCGTCTGCGGAAGGCTGGGTCCGGGAACGGCGTCGGAGCCAGTTGAGCACAGGCCAAGACTGCCATTGGGCCTACGACGTGGGCGACTCATATGTGATGCTCTCCGGCGTGGCGACCGGGAGACGGTATTTGGGCCACGATGATTGCAGCGTGAGGGATGAGCACGTACTGCCGTTCGTCTTCGCGATACTCCGCAGCTTTCTCGCGGTGATCGCCGGGATCGTTCTCGTCGTCGCGGGGCATGAGATGCGCGGGCAGGGGAGCGGTATCCCGTGGCCGTATGGCCTCTTGGCGTACGGCCTAGCGTTGCTTGCTTTCGCCTACGCGGTGCCACTGGAAGCAGTCGCTCGAAAGGCTAACCGCGAGCGGTAGCCGCCGCCGCCCTGAGTTTGCCGTATCTAAGGTGCCGCTCTCGCGAAAGAGTCCTGGGCTACTTGGAGATCGGTCGACGGAGCGCTGGGCGGACCCCTAGTTCGCGGGGTGTGTGGCTTATGTTTGCGACATGTCGCGGGGGCGTCGATGGTCATGGACACAGCTGCGAATTGGATCGGCTCTACCGCTGGCCGTCTGTTGTCTCGTTGCCTGCTCCCTGAGCCATCCGGATGCGGAGCACGTCGCATCGCCGGCGGTCGACACCCATCCCAAAGGGGTCCTTTGGGATCAGGTGTTGCCCCAGGTTCCGAGTGGATGGCGGATCACGTTCGGGCCCAGGGAGATGACGCTTGCGCAGGTGGCGAGCGGCTTCGGGTCGCCCTCGAAGGCTGCTGCAGACCTTCGCTTCGCCGCCTTTGAGCGGGGTGTCGACCGAACGATCTCGGGGACGCCACGGGGCGAGACGAGTGCCATCTTTGTCAACGAGCGGCTCTATCAGTTCGGGTCGGCGGTCGATGCAGCCCAATGGTTCATCAGCGTCGCGGACGGCGCACAGCCGATCCTGGGCAACGACATCACCAGCCGCACGCGTGTCCGCGCGGACGGAGGTGCATTCGTAATTTTGAGAAGGGGTCTGTACCCCGGTGGCTACCACGTCGGCCACGCGGTGGCCTTGGAGGGCGACATGGTCGTCACGGTGATCCTCTACAGCAAACCTGCGCTCACCGTGGCGGCGGTCTCCGATCAACTCACCCGTTGTGAACAAGCCGCCGGTCGCGGCATTACGCGCCCCGTCCCCACCGCCTTGCCGACCTCTCTTCCATGAGGCACCACGGCACACCACCGTTGAGTATTGAAGTTGCGTGTGGCCAGCGGCTTGAGAATGTGACCGACGACTTGCGCGGGTATTTGCGGGCACTCGGTCATCTCACGGCGGACGCCTTGCTGGCCTCATCGACGATCGAGAAGTGCGCCGACATCTTCAACAAGGAGTTGTGGGAGACGGGCGTTGGCGTTAACTCCGGGCAGAAGCGCAGGTTCTCGCGTCTGGAGGCGCGGAGGTGGACTCGATCACTCAGGACGGCGACCTGTGTGGGCTGATCATCAACGCGCGCCCACTGCCGCACGTGCCAGAGAAATCGGACTCTTGGATAAGCCTGGACACGACGTGGTACGACAACTTCTGTAACCGAGTCACGTTCACGCTGCCGTCACGCTTCATCGCGGACTGGTGCGACCAAGAGTGGCTGGACCGCTGCGTCGAGGCCCGTCGCTGCGTTCGCCGGAGCGAGTGAGGCGCTTACGGCATACATCGGCTGGACTAAGCCGATGGGCTATTTGACCAGGCCTCTCGGCACCGAGAACTTCGCCACGCATCTGATGGATGCAGGCTGGTGGACGCTGTTGCGCGAGGCGCACCTGTCGTCGCTGGGCGGACTCGATGCTGTAGACGTGACGCCGGCGTCGGTCGCCGTCCTGACTGACTCGGCAAACAGGCCGATGTTCGGACTCCGTCTCGGTGACTCGCCCTTCGACCGCGACCAGATGATTGCCGCTGGCTACGACCACCTCATGAGATTGCGACACCCTGCGTGGGCTCCTGCGAGGCAGTTCTAAGGTGCCGCTCCCGCACATGCGCGAGCATGCTGGTGACGTGGATCGGGTGGAGTGGTTCGGCGGCCGTGTCAAGGGAGGCGCGGATGCCGATGCCTTCCTAAGTCGCGTGCGCGGGCTCGCTGCCGCCTCACTGAACGATCTAGTCGCTGCTGATGCCACCTCGGCTATCCCTTTCGGGTGCGTGGTCACCGTTGAGGTGCCGGGCATACCACCGTCTGAATCGCCGATGAACGCACACCTGTTGCAGGTGAGATACGCACCGAGGTTCCTCGGTGGCTATTGGGGTTGTTCGCACATCTGGGACGACTACGACGCTGAGGATGCCGAGGCCATGCATGCCACTACGGAACTGAGTCCCGAGCAGGCCGCAGAACAGGCGGTCGATTGGCTCGCGGAGCAACTTCGCAGACCACGGGCTCGGCAGGAGTGGCGTCCGCGGCTACTCAGGCGAGGTGCCGTGCAATGGGTGCTGACGGACACCGGTCGCCGCGTTGGTGGCCGACGCCGATCGGCGTGGGGACGGCCCGCGCCTGACCGATACGTCGAGCTGTAGTGCCGTTCATCGGCATCGGAGGCACGATGCTGCATGTGGATGCAGTTCAGCCGCCACAGAATCCGCGCCAGATCCAGATCGCCCGTGATGCCTGGCGAATGCTTTCACGTAGGGATCGGCGGGACGTCCTAAGGCACGCGCGCGATGGTGAGCGCCATCCCAACCTGCGCGTCGCCTCGACGGCATATCGCTGGGCCAGCACCGTCATCCCGCCCGGCGAGACCGGCGCGGACAGGGTGCGCCGGTATGGGACGGCTGGAGTGCTCGGAATCATCTTCGACCTTGCGGTCGGCGCTCTGTTTGGCGGTACGAGCTCAGCCGCCGGTGGCGCAATTGGAGTCGTCGCCGCCAATCGTCGCATGGCTCGCAAGATCCTGGACTTGGGACCACCGCCCGCTGTTTAGCTGCCTCGACGTGGCCGACGGTGGCAATGGATGTGCCGCTTTCACACATACTGCTCGTCATGGACGGCGCGCTGCCGGACGACCTTCGGGCGACGCTAGATGAAGTCTGCGGTCGAACGGCGTGGGATAGGCTCCCGGCAGCCGAACAGGCGGCGTTCATCCGCTGGCTGGACTCTGCACGTTCTGAGGTTCGCCCGGCGCGGGCTTACGACGCCGCGCACCGCGTGAAAGAGGGACGGTCCTACCCCGCGATGCGGACCCGTTGGCTCGTCCTTGATCGAGCCTGGGAGTCCATCAAGGCCAACGTGAGCGACCTACTGAACACGTAGGAGATGTGCCGTTGCATGACCTGGCGAGACACTTGCTCTGCGAGGATGACTGAGTGCTTTTCGTCCTCTGGCTGGTCGGCGTGGTCGCCTTCCTGTGGCTCACATGGACGATGGGCGACCGGATGGGGCGGGAGGCGTCGCGATACCTAACCTCGATCTTTCGTGATCTTGCTGGTCGCGGTGATCCTGGTGGCGGTGGTTGGTCGTCGGGGTGCGCGCGTAGTTGGTCGGCGGCGTTCGATTCGCCGCTTGTCCTGTGGCTGGTCGGATGTTCGGGTGGTCAGAGTGCGTGCAGGGTTGCGTGGCCGGTGATGAGCAGGTCGTTCCATGGCCAGCCGCGGGGTAGCCGTAGCCATTCACGTCGACCGGTGGTGAGGAGACGGCCGGCGACGTGCAGCAGTCGTAACCGCAAACGTTTGGGCTCCCAGAACCGGGCGATGCTCGCTGGGAAGGCGAGGGTCTGGGTCCATGCGAGCAGCTCGGCGGCGAGCTGAACGAGTTCGAGCCAGATGGTGTTCTTGGTGAACTCGTGCAGCGGCAGGTTGCGCAGGCCGCAGTCTTTGAGGATCCGGACACGGTCTTCGGCCCGGGCCCGCATCCGGTGTCGCAGCTCGAGATCGCAGATGCGCCCGCCTCGAGTGTTGGTCGCGAACAGGGTGATGCGTCGGCCTTCGATGTCGGTGAGCCGCAGCTGCGCGCCGGGGTGCGGTTCCTCGCGGCGGGCGATGAACCGGGTGCCGGCTGGCCATGGGTTCTCCAGTGCCGGCAGCCAGCGGGTCAGCTCGGCGACGTGCGCGCCGTCGCGTGGTTCACCGTCGAGGTCCACCGCCGGCTTCCAGCACTGCTCGGGCAGCGACAGGACGGTGTCGATGAACACGCCGTGCGCGTAGATCCCGACCGAGAACTCCAACTCCAAGGCGACGACATGCTCGACGAAGGCATGCACCCCGGACGCCGTGTCGCCGCGGACCAGCACCCGGCATCGCTCGCCGTCAGGTAGTTGCGCGAGCGCGGCGTCGAGCACCGCGATCTGGTCGGCGGCGGTGTTCGCGCCGGCACGTCCTTCCCGCAGCATGCCGGCCAGCGGCTCCCCGGTGCCGTCCCGGCCATGGTCGACGAACGCGAACAGCGGATGGAACCCGAACCCGCGTTTGAACGTCGGTGTCGCGCCTTCCTTCTCCGAATGCGCGGTCACCAGTGTCGCGTCCAGATCCACCACCACCCGGCCGGTCGCCGGCACCGGCGACCGGTGGGACCACCCCCGAGCGCGCGCGTCAGCACGCGCCATCCGGATCGCCCTCACCGCCGCGTCGGCGTCGCCGGCCAGCCGCTCGACCAGCCGCGACACAGTCGGATCCGAAGCGACCGCACCGAACAACTCGGACTGCGCGCGCACCACCGCGAGATCCGCCAGGCAGTCACCGCCGAGCGCGATCGCGACCGCAAGATCCAAAACGACCTTGCCAGGATCATGCTCGGCGCGAGCCGGCCGCCACGGCGCCAGCGCCTTCGACAGACCCTTCACCAGCCCAGTCGCTCGCGCCGTTTCTACCAGCATCGACCCGCCCGCGGACGACACCAACGGCTCGCCGCCCACAGCTACCCGCACCCGCTTCGCTCGCCCGTTACCCTTCACCCACGGAGTGCCTTCCCGCTCGGTCATCTGCCGTCCTAGACAAACGACAGAATCCCTTGCGAGACAGGCACTTCCGTGCATCTACAACACGTGTCGCGGAACAAGATCACGAAATGGCGAGGCTAACGGACGCCCTGGCGCTCCGGCCACAGAGCGTTCGCAACACCGGCTCGGCCGTGGGAGTCGTGCTCGGCTGGGGCTTGTGGCTTCCGCTGACGATCTTCAACGTCTTGGCGTTCAAGACGCCCTACCCGGTGACCCGAGGCGGCCTCCAAGCGCGCAAGTTGTAGCGCCTCTAAGGTGGTGATCCATTCGCCGGCATGTGAGAGCACCGGGTTAGCGGGGCATCTGGCTTCTGTGCGTCCCCGAGTTCTACTTGCGATCTGCGGGCTGTCCATAGTGCTTTTGGCCCCAGTTGTGTCGGCAAGCCCGGTCGGTCTACCGACGTGTTCGGCGAAGCAACTGGCGTTCCGATACGGCAACGTCTACGGCGGCATGAACCACGCGGGTTACCGCCTGATCCTGCGCAACGCAGGCGCGGCGTGCTCGCTGGGTGGTTACCCAGTCGTCGTCGGGACCTTCACGGCCTTCAAGTGGCAGACGATGAGCGCAAGCCAAACGCCTCGCGGCTACCTCGGCGGGGCCGGCAAGGCGGCGACGGTGCGAGTCGCGCGCGGCGCCTCCATCTCAACCTTGTTCGAAGGCATCGGCGCAAGCGTCGATCCGTACAACATGTCCTGCCAGCCCTACGACACGCTGACGATCACGCTGCCTGGGGATGCGGGCTCGCTGACGAAGCAGTGGCCGTCGCGCGAGTACTGGCTTTGTGACGCCTCTGTGCACCCACTCACTGCCGGGACGACCGGTGGCGCCTATACGCCTGACGACAAGGAGCCGGTCGCTTCCGACCCTTGGCCTTGGCCGACCGTGGCGCCCTAACTGGCTCCGTGGACTGCCGATGAAGTGCCGTCCCGTGGTGGTAGGAATCATTCGGCTATGAAGGATCTGTGCGCGGCTGTTGCGCTCGCGGCCGCCATCTTGTCGGGCTGCGCTGATTCCTCGCGCGCCTGTACGACGTCCGCACGCATTGCCGGCTCGGACCTGGACGCGGCCGGACGCCGCAGCGTTCAATGCTTCGCCCACGATTTGCAAGTTGGCGATCAGGCCCGACTGACGGCACAAGAGCCCGCGCAGTTCGCCGGTAACGCTGTCCCCACGGAGGTGTTGCGGTCAGCCCGTGCCGGGACTTTCCAGATCACCCTGCACCCGATCGGAGATGCATTCTCCTGGCGACCGCTCACGATCCGTTTCGCTGACGGTCGTCACTGGTCTGCGGTCCTCGTCGGCGGCTCGGGCGGCGCCCCGGACAGCTGGGGAGTGGGTTGGGGCGACGCAACTGGCCCGCTGATGCCCACCACAGGGCCGGGATAGCGACGAAGAGGTGCCGAAAGCGGTCACTGCGAGACTTGACGCGTGGGACCGGACCGATCCGCCGTTCGATCGGCCTTCGCGCCTGCCCTCGCTGACGTGCGCGCATCGCTGGGCTTCACGGTTCAACTTGGCTTCGATCCTGACTACGACATCGCTCCGGACATGCCCGGCGTGTACATCAAGCCAAGGCAGCATTCGTCCGGCTGTGTCGTTTCGATCGACCTGACCGCTCCCCCCGAGGCGCAGGTCGCGGAAGCGGCAGCGCAGCTCCAAGAAGTGCTGCGCGATGACGATCAGGTGCGCGTTCCGGACGGCTCATGGCCTACATGTCCGTCCCACGCGGGTCACTCGCTCGAAGCGGTTACAGCGGAAGGACGAGCGATCTGGCGATGCCCAGTGACATCGTCGGTTGCGTTCGAGATCGGGAATCTTGTCGCCCCGTAGCCTTCGATCACCGCCGGTTCGCCGCGATGAAGGGCCGTTATGCAGCGCCGGCGCTCGTCACCGGGAAAGCAATGTAATGGCCGTTACTGCGGCTGCCTTGGAACTCGACATGGTTGCGGAGCGCCGTCGCAGCACGGCTCCATATATAGACAGCGTCGGCAGCGATTGTGGGCTTGCTCGGGGTACATCTGCTCGCCGCAGTGCAGGCAGGGGAGATCGAGAGCCATTTCGGCATCCTGGTCCGGCTACGGACCCTTCTGTCTGAGGCTCGCCGTGGATCCGGCGTCACCTGCCGTCACAGGACTTGCGCACCCGCCTCTCGGCGCGGGTGCCTTTCAGTCCCCGTCGTTTGTTGGGACGACACCCGAGGCCGTGGTCGCGAACGCTCGTCGCAGGAATTCCCTTGATTTTCAAGGAAAACTCGTCGCCCATGGTCGGCGGACAAGGTTCAGATGAGGCGCATCGAGGGACCCACCCCATCGACCGCCTCGCTGCACAGGTGTTGGCAACGTGTTGGCAAGATCGTGTCCGGGCGCACCCTGGTCAGAGCCGAAGTAGGGCTCTGACCAGGCAAAACGCTTGGTGCCCCCGAGGCGATTCGAACGCCTGCACCCGCCTCCGGAGAGCCTCTGAAGGGCAACTCTAAGGGCAACTGTCGGGGCAACTGACTGCTGGATGGTCAACCGCATCAGGCGGTTGACCTGCGGTTTCGCCGCTTCCGCCGTGACTGAGTGAGGGCCTCTCGGCCGCGGTCGGTGAGCGGGGCAACCGCTCCGCCTGATGGAAAGCCGATGGAAACCTCCATCGGTTCGGCCTCCAGGACGGAGCAGGGCGATGGCACATCTGGCATGGCGGCGCAACGGCTGGGAACTGCGATACCGGGACCCGGCGGGGCGGCAGCGGGTCGAGCGGTTCGCCGGTCCGAACGGCCGGAAAGCACCGCCGGAGGCGACCGAGCGGCTCGCCGCGGTGGAGCGGCAGCTGCGATGGCGCGAGTACGTCGGCCCGGAACAGCGCGCGGTCACCTTCGCCGAGTATTACGCCCGGTGGGACGCGGCTCGGCAGGTGTCGGCGACCCGCCGGCACACCGACGAGGGCCGGGCCCGCCTGCACGTGCTGCCGTACTGGGGGAGTTGGCGGGTCGGGGACATCCGCCCGACCGATATCGACGACTGGATCGCTGCGCTGTCCAAGCGGATGGGGCCGTGGTCCGTGCGGCACTGCTACTCGCTGTTGCGCGGCCCGTTGCGCCGGGCGGTGAAGGACCGGGTGATCCCGGACCCGTGTATCGACATCGTGTTGCCGAAGAAACCGGAGCTGCGCAAGACCTTCGACGATGTCCTCACCGCCACCGAGGTGGATGCCTTGGTGGCGGCGATCGCCGACACGGGGGAGAAGTACCAATCGCTGCGGACCAACGGCCGGTACGCGGCGCTGGTGTTCATGGGCGCCTGGCTCGGTCCCCGCTGGAACGAAGCGATCGGGGTACGGATCTGCGACCTCGATTTGCTGCGCCGCGAGGTCACGTTCGGCCGGGTGGTGGTCAACCAGAACAACTCGACACCGTTCCTCGAACGCGGGTCCAAGACCGATGACTGGCGCACCCTGCCGATGCCAGAACCCGTCGCGGAGATGCTGGCCGCGCACATCAGCCGCTACGTCGACAGCCCGCTCGACCGTGAGTCGTTCCTGTTCAC
>DASSEQ010000307.1:0-2047 GCA_035695245.1 Mycobacteriales bacterium
CCGCACTCCTGGACAACGGACCCGGTGCCGTAACGACCGAGCCGCGACAGCAACCAAGCGGTGCCGACAGTGGGATGACCGGCGAACGGCAGCTCCGATGACGGTGTGAAGATGCGCGCACGGTAAGTCGCGCCCGACTGAGTCGGCGGGAGCACGAACGTCGTCTCGGACAGGTTGAACTCCCGTGCCATCGCCTGCATCTGCTCGTCGTCGAGACCGCCCGCATCCGGAAGAACGGCGAGCGGGTTGCCGGCAAAGGCGCGGTCGGTGAAGACGTCGACGACGTGGTAGTCGAAGCTGCTCACGTGATCGTCACCCCACCGTCGACGACGATGGTCTGACCGGTCACGTAGCCGCCCGCATCCGAGACGAGCCAGACCAGAGTCGCAGCGAGCTCGCGTTCGTCACCCATGCGTCCGGACACGACGCGCATCATCATCGCGTCGAGATAGCCGGGCTCGTATTGCTCGGTCATCTCCGACGCGAAGAAGCCGGGCGCGATGGCGTTGACACGAATGCCCTTGCGCTGCGTCCATTGCTGCGCGAGATCCCGCGTGAGGCCGAGCATGCCGGCCTTGGAGGCGGCGTACGCGGCCTGCGGCAGTGCTGCCGTCGTCAGACCCAACACCGACGAGATGTTCACGATCGAGGAGCCACGACCCATGACTCGCGCACATGCCTGCGCCATCCAGTAGGCGCCGTTGAGGTTGATGTCGATCACCTCGCGGAACTGCTCGGGCGCCTCGCGCGACGCCGGATACGCCGTGCCGAGCCCGGCGTTGTTGACGAGGATGTCCACCCGGCCGAACTCGAGCATCGCCGCCTCGACGAGGTCGCGGCACGACTCGGGATCCGCCACGTCGGTCCGCACGGCGACGGCGCGACGGCCGGCCGCCTCGACCTTCTCCCGCGTCGCCTCCAACCGCTCCAAACGGCGGGCGCCGAGGGCGACGTCTGCCCCGGCCTCGGCCAAGCCGACCGCGAATGCGACGCCAAGTCCCGACGAGGCGCCGGTCACGACCGCGACCTTCCCGTCGAGGGCAAACATCTCAAGAATGCTCATGTTTGCCGACCTTAAGGTGCGAGGTTTGAGCGTGGCACGGCGGTAACCTCGCCGCATGGCGACCGGCACGACGACACGGGTGTTCCTTGCCCGTCTTGCCGGAATCACCGTGCTCGATCCCAATGCCGACCAGGTCGGCCGAGTGCGCGACGTCGTCATCGTGATGCGCACCGGCGCGCAACCGCCGCGCGTGCTCGGCCTCGCGGTCGAGGTGCAGCCACGCCGGCGCGTGTTCGTGCCGATCGGTCAGGTCACGAGCATCGATGCGGATGCTGTGATCGTCCGCGGACGGATCAACCTGCGCCGGTTCGAACGACGACCGGCCGAGACGCTCGTCATCACCGAGCTGCTCGACCGGCACGTGCGACTCGTCGAGGACGGCTCGTCGGTCACAGTCGTCGACATCGGCATGGAGCAGAGCCGCACTCGCGACTGGTTCGTGACACGTGTCGCCGTGCGCAGCCACGTCGGCGGCTTTCGCCGGCGCGGCCAGCTGCAGACATTGGACTGGGACGCGGTCACCGGCTTCGCGCAACACGAAGAGCAACAAGGCGCCGCCAACTTGCTGGCCGCCTTCGACCAGCTGCGGGCGGCCGACCTCGCGCACGTGCTGCACGAGCTGTCGGAGAAGCGCCGCGGCGAGGTCGCGGCCGCGTTGGACGACGAGCGGCTCGCGGACGTGCTCGAAGAGCTTCCCGAAGACGACCAGGTGAAGATCCTCGCTCAGCTCGAGAGCGAGCGCGCCGCCGACGTGCTCGAGGCCATGGCCCCCGACGACGCGGCTGACCTGCTCGCCGAGCTGCCGCCGGAGGAGCAGGAACGACTGCTCGCGCTGATGGAGCCGGACGAAGCCGATCCGGTGCGACGTCTCCTCACCTATGCCGAAGGCACCGCCGGCGGCATGATGACGACCGAGCCGGTGATCCTGCCGCCGGACGCGACCGTGGCCGAGGCGCTCGCCCGGGTGCGCGATCCGGAGCTGAC
>DASSEQ010000308.1:0-3750 GCA_035695245.1 Mycobacteriales bacterium
CCCACGCCGTCGGCTACCGGTGGGCAGCCGGTCGTCTCGATCGAGCAGATGCGCAGCTCACGGCTCGCCGTCGCGGAGTGCGGGCACATCCTCGCCAACGACCCGACGACAGTGCCGCTCGCGGTGGACTTCGCTCGTTTCCAGGGCCAGCCCGCAGCGATCGTCGTGATGCCCGCCATCGACGCGCCCGGCTCCGTCGACGCCTACGTGCTGAAGGGCTCGTGCAGCTCCGGGGCGCTCTTCCAGTTCTACCGCGTCAAGAACGTCGGCTAGGTCCGAAGAGCACCCGCCAGGCCGCGACGCCGACGACCGCTGCGACGTACGGCGGCAGCCGGTGCCCCGGGGGCAAGACCAGGTTCTGTCCGCCCGGCACCAGGCGAAAGGAAAGTCCCGTCGCCAGCAGCGCGGCGCCGCACGACACCGTCAGGGGTATCCGCAACGGCAGCCCAGACGTCGCCGCTGCGGCGGCCCATGCGCAGGCGAGCCCGACCAGCCCCGGCGCCACCGTGGCGAAGTAGTGCGTGTCGACGTATTCGGCGGCGATCCATCCACCGACGAAGGCAACCGCCAAGGCGGCGATCGCGGCGCGGAGCCACCATTCCAGCGCGGTGGCACCGGCGCCGGCCAACGGCAGGATCGGCTTGCCGCCGCAGGCGGCGCAGCCCGCGTCGCCGTAGCGCCGGGCGTCGGCGCCGCACCGCGGCCGACCGCAGTTGGGGCAGCCGCCGGCGGCGACACGCGTCGGATGCACAGCGCATCGCACCGAACGGACCGGTGGCGACACGTCCTCCACACCGGTGCCCACGGCTCCAGACTGGCACGGGAATGACCGCCACTAAACTCGCGTTCCCGCGAGGAGCGCCACCAAGGCGCCGAGGAGAGCAGGTCATGAGCGACGACATCCGCGACGTGATCATCGTGGGGTCAGGGCCCGCGGGATACACCGCCGCCATCTATACGGCGCGGGCGAATCTGCGCCCGCTGGTCATCGAAGGTGTGCAGTACGGCGGCGCGCTGATGCAGACGACCGAGGTGGAGAACTTCCCCGGCTTCGTCGACGGCATCCAGGGCCCCGACCTGATGGATCACATGCGCAAGCAGGCCGAACGCTTCGGGGCCGAGCTGATCTCCGACGACGCAACCGCACTCCACCTGGCCGGTGACATCAAGACTGTCGAAGTCGGCGGTCAGACCTACCGCGCCCGCACCGTCATCCTCGCGATGGGGTCGGCGTACCGGATGCTGGGTCTCCCGAACGAGGACCGGCTGATGGGCCACGGGGTGTCCGCCTGCGCGACCTGCGACGGGTTCTTCTTCCGCGGCCAGGAGATCGCCGTCGTCGGTGGTGGTGACTCGGCCATGGAAGAAGCGACGTTCCTCACTCGCTTCGCCGACCGCGTGCACATGTTGCACCGCCGCGACAGCTTCCGCGCGTCGAAGATCATGCAGGAGCGCGCGCTGACCAACGACAAGATCCAGGTGCACTGGAACACCGTCGTCGAAGACGTTCTCGGTGCTGAGAAGGTGTCGGGTCTTGCGGTGCGCAACACGGTGTCGGGTGAAGGTTCGACCCTCGACGTGACGGGTCTGTTCGTTGCCATCGGACACGACCCCCGAAGCGAGCTCGTCCGCGGTCAGGTCGACCTCGACAGTGAGGGCTACGTGCTCGTCGAGGCACCCACGACCCGGACGAGCCTGCCGGGGGTGTTCGCATGCGGCGACCTGGTCGACCACCACTACCGCCAGGCGATCACGGCCGCGGGCACCGGCTGCCAAGCGGCCCTCGACGCCGAGCGCTGGCTCGCCGACTGATCCGGCTGCTCGTGGGAATGACCTGAGCAGCCACTACGTTTCCGGTTACGACAACCGCCTGGTGAAAGATCCGAAGGAGCACAGCTGATGGGCGCCGCGACCAAGACCGTGACCGACGCGACCTTCGACAACGAGGTGTTGGGCAGCGACAAGCCCGTGCTCGTCGACTTCTGGGCGGAGTGGTGCGGCCCGTGCAAGATGGTCGCACCGGTCCTCGAGGAGATCGCCGCGGAGAACGCCGACAAGATCACCGTCGCCAAGGTCAACATCGACGACAACCCCGAGATCGCCCGTCGCTACCAGATCATGTCGATCCCGACGATGTCGGTTTTTGCCAAGGGCGAGATGGTCAAGAGCATCGTCGGCGCGAAGCCGAAGGCCGCGCTGCTTCGCGACCTCGAGGACATCCTCCTCTAACCAGGTCTCGATCGGCGTCACGCTCGGCGGTGCACTCGGCAACGGGGGAGTCACCCTGTCGGGCGGTTTGCATCGGCCCGACCACGGCTACCATCCGCGGGTGCAGGTCTATCGGCGCGGTGAGCGCGGACCCGCAATAGCGGAGATTCGCGACAAGCTCGCTCGCCTAGGGCTGCTCCCGGATGCCCCCGGTGTCGATCTGTTCGACGAATCGGTCGACCGTGCCGTGCGCATGTTCCAGCAGCAGCGCGGCCTTCGCGTCGACGGCGTGATGGGTCCGGAGACCTACCGCGTGCTGGACGAGGCTCGCTGGCGCCTCGGCGATCGGCTGCTCTCCCACGCCGTGGCGCATCCCTACACCGGCGACGACGTCGCGGCACTGCAACAGCGACTGCTCGAGATGGGCTTCGATCCCGGGCGTTGCGACGGCAGGTTCGGCGCGCACACCGAAGCGGCGCTACGGGAATTCCAGCGCAACGTCGGACTCACCGCCGACGGCATCCTCGGCCCGACCACGCTCGCCGCCCTGCAGCGGCTGCGGCGCACGGTGACCGGTGGGTCTCCGTCCGAACGCCGCGAGGAGGAGCAGCTTCGCCGCGGCGGCAGCGCACTTTCCGGGCGCGTTGTCGTGCTCGACCCCGGCCACGGCGGAGACGACCTCGGAGCCTGCGCCCATGGGCTGGTCGAGGCCGAGCTCGCGCTCGACCTCGCCACTCGGGTGGAGGGACGGCTCGGGGCGCTCGGCGTCGACACCTACCTCACCCGCGGCGAGCAGACCGGCCCGGACGAGGAAGACCGGGCGCGGTTCGCCAACTCCGTCAGCGCCGACCTGCTGCTGTCCCTGCACACCGACGCGGCGTTGTCCGAGCACCCGTGCGGAGTCGCGACGTTCTACTACGGCGCCCTGCACCGCGGCGGACAGGTGCGGTCGGTGGTCGGCGAGCGGCTGGCCGGCCTGGTGCAGAAGGAGATCGTCGCCCGCACCGACCTGCTCGACTGCCGCACCCATCCGAAGACCTGGCAGTTGCTCCGCGTCACGCGCATGCCCGCCGTGCGGGTCGACGTCGGCTACATCACCAATGCCGGCGACGCCTCCCGGCTCGGCAGTCCGGAGTTCCGCGATGCGGTGGCCGAGGCGGTCGTCGCCGCGATCCAACGGATTTATCTCCCGGCCGATCAGGACATCCCGACCGGGCAGTTCCGGATGCCGGCGCTGAGCCGCTGAAACCCTGAGCCGCTGACAGCAACGATCAGACCGGCCGGAGCGCTCCCTCCGGCGACATCGACCCGAGCAGTCGCTCCAAGGCCACCTCGACGTCCTCGCGCCAGGAGGCAACGGTCTTCAACTCGAGCCGCAACCGTGGGAAGCGCGGGTGCGGACGCACCGTCTTGAACCCGACGGCGAGCAGATAGTCGGCCGGAATCACGCAGTGCCCGACCCCCTGCCACTGTGCGTCGCCGAAGGCCTCGAGGGCCTTGATGCCGCGGCGGGTCAGGTCCTTGACGACGCCCTGCACCAGC
>DASSEQ010000309.1:0-2192 GCA_035695245.1 Mycobacteriales bacterium
CTACCACGCGGTGGTGCTGGCGGCGGAGGCAACGCCGCGGATGTTCCCGCTCTTCATGACTGCCGCCGGCACCGTCGCGCCGGCCAAGGTGCTGGTGCTCGGAGCGGGCGTCGCCGGGTTGCAAGCCATCGCCACCTCGCGTCGCCTCGGCGCGGTGGTGTCGGCGTACGACGTGCGCAGCGCCTCGGCCGAAGAGGTGCAGTCGCTCGGCGCGACGTTCCTCGACCTCGGCCTGGAGGCGCAAGAAGGCGCCGGTGGATATGCGCGGGTGCAGTCGGAGGAGTTCCTGGCTGAACAACGCCGGATTCTCGGCCAGCACATCGCTGCAGCCGATGTCGTCATCACGACTGCGGCCGTGCCTGGTCGCCCGGCTCCGTTGCTCGTCACGGCCGACATGGTGCGGGCCATGCGACCGGGGGCAGTCGTCGTCGACCTGGGTGCCGAAGGTGGCGGCAACTGCGAGCTGACACAAGTCGGAGAAACGGTGGTCGAGCACGGCGTCAGCATCATCGGCATCCGCGACGCTGCGTCGGCGTATCCCCTGGACGCAAGTGCGTTGTTCGCCCGCAATGTCGTGGCGCTGCTCGAACATCTCAGCCGCGACGGCGACCTTGCACCGGACTGGGACGACGAGATCGTTGCGGCCAGCTGCGTGACACGAGACGGAGAGGTTCAGCAGCAATGACCGAGACCTCGCTCGGGTTGTTCACGATCTTCGTGTTGTCGATCTTCGTCGGCTTCGAGGTCATCTCCAAGGTCTCGTCGGTGCTGCACACGCCGTTGATGTCCGGTGCCAACGCCATTCACGGTGTGATCCTGATCGGCTCGATCGTCGTGCTCGGCACGTCGCACGGCGCCGCCCAGGTCACGTTGGGCTTCATCGCGGTTGTCCTGGCCACCATCAACGCCGTCGGCGGGTTCGTGGTCACTGACCGGATGCTCGAGATGTTCAAAGGCCGGAGCAGGAAGTGAGCCGCTCGCAAGCGATCGAGCTGGTCTACCTGCTCTGTGCGGTCTGCTTCATCGTCGCGCTGAAAGGTCTGTCGTCGCCGCGCACCGCCCGGGTCGGCAACCTGATCGGCGCTGCCGGGATGGTGCTCGCCGTTGCCGTCACCTTCGCGACGCCGGGCTTGCACCGGATCGCACTCATCGTGGTGGCGTTGGTGATCGGCACGGCT
Source organism: Mycobacteriales bacterium (assembly GCA_035695245.1). GTDB lineage: Bacteria > Actinomycetota > Actinomycetes > JAFAQI01 > JAFAQI01 > DASSEQ01. The sequence continues at coordinate 1,179 of DASSEQ010000309.1, forward strand.
GCGGGTGTGCCGGCTGCTCGCGCGGTGCGCATGACGGCGATACCGCAGATGGTGGCCGCCTTCAACGGCGTGGGCGGTGCGGCCGCGGCCTTGGTATCGCTCGCCGAGTTCGATCGAGGTCACGCGAGCTTCGGTCGCGCGGCCGCGGTGCTGCTGAGCGCGCTGATTGGCAGCATCTCGTTCACCGGCAGCGTCGTGACGTTCCTCAAGCTGCAAGAGCTGATGACCGGCCGTCCGATCGTGCTCCGGAGTCAGCGACTCATCAACGCTGGTCTTGCGGTGGCCGTCGTCGGACTTGTCGGCTGGGGCCTCGGCGCCCGATCGGTCCCTGCCGCGGTCCTGCTCGCAGTGGTCGCCGGCGTGCTCGGCGTGCTGTTCGTCCTGCCAGTGGGTGGCGCCGACGTCCCCGTCGTCATTTCGCTGCTCAACTCCTTCACCGGACTTGCCGTCGCCGCGACCGGCGCCGTGCTGCGCACGACGTTGCTCATCGTCGCGGGCACTCTGGTCGGTGCCTCCGGCACCTTGCTGACGCGGATGATGAGCCAGGCCATGGGCCGACCGTTGTCCAACACTCTTTTCGGTGCGCTGACCGCCGTGCCGACGACGGGCGCGGTCGAAGGCGCCGGCGACCGATCGGTGCGCACGGGCACGGTCGACGACGTCGCCGTTCTGCTCGCGTATGCGCAGCGCGTCGTCATCGTCCCCGGCTATGGCCTCGCCGTCGCGCAGGCACAGCACACGATCCGCGAGCTGGCCGACCTGCTCGAGCAGCGCGGGGTCGATGTCGGCTACGGCATCCATCCGGTGGCGGGTCGGATGCCCGGCCACATGAACGTGTTGCTGGCTGAGGCCAACGTGCCTTACGACCAGCTCCGCGAGATGGACGATGTCAACCCGCAGCTGCCGCTCACCGACGTGGTGCTCGTCGTCGGCGCCAACGATGTCGTCAACCCGGCGGCACGCGACCAGCCCGGATCGCCGATCTACGGCATGCCGATTCTCAACGTCGACCAT
>DASSEQ010000310.1:0-5127 GCA_035695245.1 Mycobacteriales bacterium
AGCAGCCAACAAGAACCTCGGCGCTTTCGCCGAGCAGTACGGCTTCGCGCAGGGCCAGGCCGCGATTGCCGCAACCGGCGGCAAGGCGAAGGTCATCTTCTTCAACGACCTCGAGGCGACGGTCCTCTACTACACCGGCACGGGCTTCAAGAACGCCATCAAGCAGTGCAGCGGCTGCAAGATCGTCGACGAGATCGACTTCAAAGGCCTCGACCTCGGCCCGACATTGCAGCAGCGCGCCGCTACGGCGATCCTGCAGCACCCTGAGGCCAACGTGGTGAAGAGCCCGTTCACGGCCGCGACCCTGCTGTCGATCGCACCGGCGGTGCAGCAGTCCGGTCGTGAAAGCAAGCTCTACGTGATGGGTGGCGAGGGCTTCCAGCCCGAGCTCGACCTGATCCGCAACCACCAGGGCGTCAACGCGGTCATGATCTCGCCGTCCGACTGGACCGGCTGGGCCGCGATCGACACGATGAACAGCCTGTTCCGTGGCGAGAAGCCTGCCTTCTCCGGCCTCGGCTGGCAGCTCGTCGACCCGACGCACAACATGCCGGCCAGTGGTCCCTGGAAGTCGCCGGTCGACTTCGAAGCGATCTACGAGAAGGCGTGGGGCGTCAGCTGATGCCGGAAACTCTCGCGGGGCCGCGCACTGCTTTGGCAGTGCGCGGCCTCAGCAAGACCTACGCGGGCAACCTCGCGTTGGACTCGCTGTTCCTCCAGATCCGCCCGGGCGAAGTGCACGCACTTCTCGGCGGCAACGGGTCAGGCAAGTCGACCGCCATCAAGATCGTGGCCGGCGTCGTGCCGGCCGATCCCGGCGGTGAGATCTCGATCGGTGAGTCGACGTACGGCGTCAGCGAGTGGTCACCCGCGCGCGCGCACGCCGCCGGCCTTCGGTTCGTGCATCAGCAGCCGGCCATCTTCCCCGAGCTGACCGTTGCGGAGAACCTCGCCATGGGTGCGGAGTTCCCGAAGGGCATCGGCGGGCGGGTCGACTGGAAGGCGTTGCACGAGCGCACCGCACGGCTGCTCGCGAAGTACCAGATCCCTGCGACGCCGAAGACGCCGATGCTCGCGTTGCGCGCGGCCGACCGGGTGCGGGTCGCGATCGTGCGAGCTATGCAGGACTTCGAGCACGAGGACGTCTCCACCGGCATCCTCGTGCTCGACGAACCCACTGCCGCGTTGCCCGATGCCGAAGTCGAGGTTTTGCTCGAGGCACTGCGCGGTTACGCAGCTTCTGGGCTTTCGATCCTCTACGTGAGCCACCGGCTCGACGAGGTGCTCTCAGTTGCCGACCGCGTCACTGTCTTGCGCGACGGCAAGAAGGTCGACACGGTCGACGCCGAAGGTCTCACCGAGGCGAAGCTCATCGAGATGATCGTCGGGCGTCCGATCGACCACGCCTATCCGGCGGCAGTCGAGGTGCCGAGCGACGATGCCGAGCTGGTTGTCCGCGGCCTGCGTGGGGGCCCGCTGCTCGGTGTCGACCTGACGCTGCGCAAGGGAGAGGTGCTCGGCATCGCCGGTCTCCTCGGCAGCGGCCGCTCCGAGCTGCTGCGCATGCTGTTCGGCGCCTACCCGAGATCGGGCGGTGAGCTGCTCCTGGAGGGCAAGCCGTTCGCGCCGGCCACACCCGCCGACGCGATGAAGGCGGGCGTGGCCTACGTGCCCGAGGACCGTCAGGCCGACGCGCTGTTCCTCCGCGAGAGCGTGCGGCACAACCTGTCCTCCGGCCAGGAGCGTTCGTACTTCCGCAAGTTCCTCTTCCGGCACGGCATCGAGAAGTCCGACTCGCAGAAGTCGATCAGCGACTTCTTGATTCGCGTCGTCACCGATGCGCAGCCGATCGAGACGCTGTCCGGTGGCAACCAGCAGAAGGTCGTCATGGCGCGATGGCTGCGCCGGCGGCCGAAGGTCCTGCTCCTCGACGAGCCGACCCAAGGTGTCGATGTCGGCGCCCGGACCGAGATCTACCAGCTGATCCGCAAGGCGACGGCGCAGGGCACGAGCGTCGTGCTCGTCGTGAGCGAGCCGGAAGAGCTCGCCCACGCGTCCGACCGCGTGGCTGTGCTGCGCGGCGGCGTCATCACCACGGTCGTCGACGGACCGGTCGACGCGCACACCCTTACCGAGCTCATGAACACCGAGATACGAACCGGAGCCATGCCGTGACCCGCCCGACATCACGTACGTCGAACACCCGTGCGCGGTCGCGCCAGACGTCGCTGCCCGAGCAGCGTTTGGCTGACGACACGCTCGAAGTCGTCGCCGACGTCGACGAGCCCGCCGTCGTACCTCATGAGCTCTCGGCAGCCCCCGCTGGGGCGGCGGTGCTGCGCCGCAGGCCCGCCTTCACCGTGTCCGGGGTCCTGCGGCAGTACTCACTGGTCTTCTTGCTGGTGGCATCGTTCGTGCTCTACAGCACGTGGAGCAAGACCTCCGGCGTGTTTCTCACCGGCGACAGCCTCCGCGTCATGGTTGCCGGTCAGGCCGTCATCGGTGTGCTGACGCTCGGCATCCTCGTGACGATGGTGTCGGGCAACTTCGACTTGTCTGTCGGCAACATCGCCGGACTGGCGCAGGTCATGACCGCGTCGATGTACTCGCACCACCACTGGCCGTTGTGGGTCGGCGTTCTCTTCGGCGTTGCGCTCGGCTCGTTCGTCGGAGGAATCAACGGCTTTCTCGTCACGCTGCTTCGCGTCGACCCGTTCATCATCACGCTGGGCACTGCGTCCGCGATCCTCGGCTTTGTCGACTGGTATTCGAAGGACCAGTCCATCGTGAACGGCATCCCGCAGGGCCTGGTCAACTTCGGCAACAACAACTTCGTCGGTGTGCCGGACATCGTCTGGGTGCTCGTGATCGTCGCGATCGTCATCTACTACCTGCTCGAGCACACGCCGTACGGTCGCAACCTCCACGCGATCGGTTCCAACCGCGCTGCCGCTCGTCTGGTCGGCATCCGGGTGGAGCGTTCCATCGCCACCGCGTTCACGATCAACGGCTTCTTCGCCGGTGTCGCGGGCGTGCTGTTGCTGGCGCGTGCCGGTGCCGGCAACCCGCAGATCCCGCCGACGCTCGCGCTGACCGCCCTGGCCGGCGCGTTCCTCGGCGCGGCGTCGTTCAAGGTCGGCCGACTCAACGTGCCGGGCACGATCGTCGCCCTGCTCTTCCTCGCCGTGAACATCACCGGCCTCACGCTTGCCGGTGTTGCCAACTGGATCAACGAGCTGTTCACCGGCTTGAGCCTGGTGTTCGCCATCGCACTTGCTGCAGTGCTCTCCAAGGAGCGGAAGGCCCGGCAACGGACCACCGAGCCCCAGTCCGAGAAAACACCGTCCTCGAAGACAAGGAAGTAACGGCAATGAACGACCATCTGCACATGCGACGGGGGCTTCCCCTGGGGGTCGCTGCACTGTGCCTGCCGGTCGCTGCCGCGCTGATGCTCCCGAGCGCAGCCATGGCAGCCACCTCCGGTGGGTCGACCGTACGCGCCCTCGTCGGAGGCGACGGCGCCATCAAGTCGGTCAAGGTGTACGCCGCTGACGGCTCGACCTCCGCGTTCAGCGGCACGTTGCCGTTGAAGCTGTCGATCAGCCGCACGGTGAGCGGCAACGCCAGCACCTACACCTACGAGGTGGACAACACGTTCACCAAGACGCAGAACGTGACCTACACCGACACGGCCGGGAAGGCGCACACCTTCTCGCAGGACTTGCAGCTGCCGCTCGTTGCGCAGCTCGGGGTCGAGGTGCCGACCACGTTCAAGAACGTCACCACCCAGGACGGTGTCGTGCTGACCGACCCGGACGGCACCAACCGCGTTCTCTGGAACCTGGTGCTGTTCACGCCGCTCGGCTCGCCGACGCAGAGCGTCAGCTTCACGGCGACCGGTAGCGGCGTGCCGACCGCCGAGCTCGCGGCACAGGCGGTCAACCCCTCGACGGCGTCGGGGCTGTCGTCAGCCTCGCAGGCGGCCACGGCCAGCTCGCAGCAGGACGACTTCTGGACCAGCTTCGCGAGCGGCGGCAACGGCGGCCTCACGCAGCTCGCCGCCGGCATGACGCAGATGATCGCCGGCCTCAACCAGCTCGCTCCCGGAACGCACCAGCTCGCCGACGGCATCAAGGCCGCGGGTGCCGGTGCCAAGCTGCTCGATGCAGGCACGAAGAAGGCCTACGTCGGCTCGCAGGCGCTCTCCAGCGGTTTGGGTCAGATCCACACCGGCAACGCGAGCCTCGCGACCGGCCTCGGCCAGATCTCCGGCGGCCTCGGCCAGCTCGCGGACAAGTCGACCGGTCTGCCGACCGCGGTGACCGGCCTTCAGACGATCCAGGGCGCACTCAACAAGATCATTGCCGCCATCGGCCCGACGGGCTCGTTGACCACGCCGGGTCTGCTGGACGGCCTCGGTGCCGTGGACACCGGCCTCAAGGGTTCGCTGACCACTCTCGGAACGCTTGCTGCCGGGCTCACCTGCGCCGGCAACACGATCGAAGCGGTCGTCGGCGGCGCCGCTGCCGGCACCAAGCCGACCGGCTGCGCCGCGGCCATCCCGGTGCCGCTCGCGGGCATCGCGGACCCGTTCTCGCAGGCAGTGCTCGTCGGCAGTGCGGCTACGCCGGGTGTTGCCCTCCAGCTGCTGGGTGCGGCGCAACTGCTCACCGCGTCACTGCAGCCGCCGACCGCAGCCAACCCCAACACGCTGCCCGCGGCGATCGGTGCGATCGAAGCGGTGATGGCGGGCCTCAGCCACCCGGCGACGTCGGCTAGCGACCCGGGTGGTGTCAAGGAGGTGCTGACGCTGCTCGCCGGCAAGGACGCGCTCGGCAAGGCGATCACCGGCCTTCAGGCCGCGGTCACCGGTGTCGACGCCTTGAACACCGGCGCGGCCGCGGCAGAAGCCGGGGCGCAGAAGCTCGCCACCGGTTCCGGCAGCGCTTTCACCGGCAGCCAGGCGCTCGTCTCCGGCTTGGGCCAGCTGTCCGCCGGGCAGCACGAGTCGGCGACCGGGCTGCCTGCAGCCGTCACCGGGTCCGCGCAGATCGCCAGTGGTGTCGACCAGGTGCTCGCCGGCGCCAAGCAGGTCAAGACCGGCATCCTGGCCGTCCAGAGCGGCGC
>DASSEQ010000311.1:0-3842 GCA_035695245.1 Mycobacteriales bacterium
CGAAGGCCGGTCCGCACTGGTCGGCTACCTACCGGCAGGGTTTCCGTCGTACGACGGTTGTGTGGCGGCGTTGCGGGCGATGGTCGAAGCGGGCGTCGACATCGTCGAGATCGGCCTGCCGTATTCCGACCCGGTGATCGACGGGCCGACCATCCAAGCGGCCGCCGAACTGGCCCTGCGCAACGGCACCAAGACTCGCGACGTCCTTCGCACCGTCGAAGCCGTCGCCGCCACCGGTGCGGCTGCGCTCGTGATGACCTACTGGAACCCCGTCCTGCGCTACGGCGTCGAAGCGTTCGCCCGCGACCTGGCGACGGCCGGGGGGTGCGGGCTGATCACGCCCGACTTGATCCCGGAGGAAGCCGGCGAGTGGATCGACGCCGCTGAGTCGTCCGGTCTGGAACGGGTGTTCCTCGTCGCTCCCTCGTCCACGCCGGCGCGCATCGAAGCGACCGTCGCGGCTTGCCGTGGCTGGGTCTACGCCGCCTCGACGATGGGGGTCACCGGGGCGCGCGCCACGACGTCCGCGACCGCCCCCGGACTGGTCTCCCGGGTCCGAGCCGCAACGTCGCTGCCGGTGGGTGTCGGACTCGGCGTGTCCAACGGGGACCAGGCCGCCGAAGTTGCGTCGTACGCCGACGCCGTCGTGGTCGGCTCAGCGTTCGTCCGGCAACTGCTCGACGCAGCAGACGAGAGCAGCGGAGCGAAAGCAGCCGCGCAACTCGCCGCCGAGCTCGCGGCCGGCGTTCGGCGCCCAACTCGAGGTGGGGAGCGGCTGGCCTAGGCTCGGGCCGTGGTCCTGGCGTCGATACCGAGCCCGTCGAGCGGCGTCATCCACCTCGGGCCGATCCCGATCCGGGCCTATGCGCTCTGCATCATCCTCGGCATCATCGTCGCGGTCTACGTCGCCGACCGGCGCCTCGTCGCGCGGGGCGGACGCAAAGGGGCGGTCGCAGAGGTCGCGACCTGGGCGGTGCCGTTCGGCCTGGTCGGCGCGCGGCTCTACCACCTCGCCACCGACCCGGAGCTCTATTGGGGCGGCCCTGGTCGGGGCGGCACGATCCGCGCGCTGGAGATCTGGCACGGCGGCCTCGGCATCTGGGGCGGGGTCCTCGGCGGGGCACTCGGCGCCTACATCGCCTGCCGGCGGCACCACGTCGACTTCGCGATGCTGGCCGACTCGCTCGCGCCGGGCATCGTGCTGGCACAGGCGATCGGCCGTTGGGGCAACTACTTCAACCAGGAGCTCTACGGCCGCAGGACCTCGCTGCCGTGGGGACTCGAGATCGACCCGGCACACCAGCCCGCGGGCTCGATCTCGACGCACACGTTGACCTACCAGCCGACCTTTCTCTATGAGTCGATCTGGGACGTGTGCGTTGCGCTGATCGTGATCTGGGCGGATCGCCGCTGGACGTTCACCCGCGGTCGTGCGTTCGCGCTCTACGTCGCGCTCTACACCTTCGGCCGCTTCTGGACCGAGTCGCTGCGCATCGACCAGACCCACAAGTTCCTCGGTCTGCGGCTCAACGACTGGACGAGCATCATCGTCTTCTGCGCCGCGCTCGCGTACTTCGTCGTACGGCGACCAAACGCCGACGAGGATGCACTTCGAACGGCGGGCGACTACGACACGCCGGTTGGCGGGCCCGAAAGTGGTCGCAGCGCGTTCGACGTGGAGGGTGTTGCGGTCGCGGTTGACGGTGAGGAAGCGGGCGGAACGGAGACGCCGCCGCCGACGTAGGCTGACCGTATGGCTGAGACCGCGGTCGCGCGCGGTGCGGAGATTCATCATTCCCATCGCGACGTCAACGGCGGCTGGTTGCGTCCTGCTGTCTTCGGCGCCATGGACGGGCTGGTCTCCAACGTCGCGCTGATCGCCGGGGTCGCAGCGGCGGCCGGCCGGCACAGCCACGTCGTGGTCATCACCGGATTGGCCGGTCTTCTGGCCGGGGCCTTCTCGATGGCGGTCGGCGAGTGGACGTCGGTGCACTCCCAGACCGAGCTGGTGAAGAGCGAGATCGTGAAGGAGCAGCGCGAGCTCGTGCGCAACTCGGTCGCCGAGCAGCGCGAGCTGGCCGGGCTCTACCGCCACCGCGGCCTGTCCGCCGCACTCGCCGAACAGGTCGCGGCCGAGTTCTCCCGCAACCCCGAGCTGCTGTGGCGCATCCACGTCCGCGAGGAGCTCGGTGTCGATCCCGACAACCTTCCCTCGCCGTACGTCGCTTCCGGTTCCTCGCTGGTCTCCTTCGCCACCGGCGCGTTCGTGCCGTTGGCGCCCTATGCCTTCGGCGCCTCGCAGCTGTGGATCTCACTGGCCCTTGCCGCCGTCGCCCTGGTCTTCCTCGGCGCGGCGGTGGCCCGGTTCACCGAGCGGCCGCTGTGGCTGGGAAGCGTGCGCCAGCTCGGGCTCGGCGTCGCCGCGGCCGGAATCACCTACGGCGTGGGCAGCTTATTTGGGGTTGGTCTGAGTTAACCGTCGTGTAACCTTTCTCTGCACGCCAACAGCGATAGGGCCGACGTCGTCCCGCTGCGCCATCCACGATCTCGAGACGACGGGACTGATGTCTGATGCCCGCTGCGCCTCTCCTGCCACAGGGGTCACCTGAGCCCCAAGGCCTGTACGACGGACAGCACGAGCACGACGCCTGCGGCGTCGCGTTCGTTGCCGACATGCACGGACGGTCCAGCAACGCCATCGTTCGCGACGCGCTGACGGCCCTGCACAATCTCGACCACCGGGGCGCGTCCGGCGCAGAGGTCAACACCGGCGACGGCGCGGGGATCCTGCTGCAGGTGCCGGACGCGTTTCTGCGGGCGGTCGTCGACTTCGAGCTGCCCAAGCGCGGCGCCTTCGCCATCGGGATCGTCTTCCTGCCGACCGACGACGCGGCGTGCGCCGATGCGGTGGCGGGGATCGAACGGATCGCGGCCGAGGAGGACCTGCGGGTGCTCGGCTGGCGCGAAGTGCCGACCAGCTCCGCCGACCTCGGCGCGACTGCCCTTTCGGTGATGCCGCGATTCCGGCAGCTGATCGTGTGCGGCACGCACGGCGAAGTCGGCCTCGGACTCGAGCGCAAGGCGTTCTGCTTGCGCAAGCGGGTCGAACGCGAAGTGGGCGTCTATCTGCCCTCGCTGTCCTGCCGGACCATCGTCTACAAGGGCATGCTCACGACAGATCAGCTGCCCGCGTTCTTCACCGATCTGCACGACGACCGGGTGGAGTCAGCGATCGCGCTGGTGCACTCGCGGTTCTCGACCAACACGTTCCCGTCCTGGCCACTGGCGCATCCCTACCGCTACATCGCGCACAACGGCGAGATCAACACGGTCAAGGGCAACCGCAACTGGATGCGCGCGCGCGAAGCGCTCCTGTCAAGCGATGTCATCCCCGGCGACCTGAAGCGACTCTTCCCGATCGTCACGCCGGATGCGTCGGACAGCGCCAGCTTCGACGAGGTGCTCGAGCTACTGCATCTCGGCGGTCGGTCGCTGCCGCACGCCGTGCTGATGATGATCCCGGAAGCGTGGGAGAACCACACCGAGATGGACGAGGCGCGTCGCGCCTTCTACGGCTTCCACTCCTGCGTGATGGAGCCCTGGGACGGCCCGGCGTGCGTCGCCTTCACCGACGGGACGGTTGTGGGTGCGGTGCTCGACAGAAACGGCCTGCGGCCGTCGCGCTACTGGGTGACCGATGACGGGCGAGTCGTGCTCGCGTCCGAGGTCGGTGTGCTCGACATCGCGCCCGAGAAGGTCGTGCGCAAGGGTCGGCTGCAACCTGGCCGGATGTTCCTCGTCGACACCGCAGCGGGGCGCATCGTCGACGACGACGAGCTCAA
>DASSEQ010000312.1:0-4350 GCA_035695245.1 Mycobacteriales bacterium
ATGCCCCAGCCGGAATGCGTAGACCGCATACGCCCCGCTGTCGCCTCCAAGCAGGTAGACGGGCGGCACCATCAGCATGATCCAGCCGATCAGGTTGCGTGGCTGCCGCCTGGCAATGACGAAACCGACCAGCGAAAACGGTCCCAGATAAGGAATCTGGATCAATGCGTCGGAAACCGACTGATGCGACAGCGAGGCAAGCGGCGGTGCGGCAGCGAACAGCACCACCGTCGACACAGACAGTACGGCGAGCGGCACGGCGCCGCGGTGGCCCATGGCCCGAACGGTAGGCCCGCCGCGTTCCGAAAACGCTACGAACGCCTAACTTCGGTTCCAAGCACCCGAGGCACTGTGGATCTCACGGTGGACCACCGCTCAGAGCTACCGAGTGCCGGAGAACCGCGCTGACGATCCCCTGGGAGCCGCCGCGGAACGGCTCCGCGCACCGCGCACAAACGATCCACTCAAAGGCCGTCTGCAAATGCGTCTCGGACCTGGGTCGCCCGCCGGGCAAGCAGCCGACGCAGTTCATCTGCTGATCAGCGGTCCCTCGGATGGGGAGATCGACGCTCGCGTCGGACAACAGGTGCCACTGCTACGTCCAGAAGGGCGTCTACAGCGTGAACGCCAGCGATGGGCGGGCCTGCGCGACAGGCCTTCGAGTGTCGGCGGACGCCACCATTAGTGACGACCTGACCTCTCCAACGCGAGAACGCCAGGCGCGTCCCGGCTAAAGCGCCGGCGCGGCGCCTCCCGACAGCTCACGAAGGTGATCAACTTCGAGGCTTTGCGGCCGCAACTGAGCGGGGCGCTGCCGCCAGAGGCGCGAGGTTGATCACGTTCGTGAGTGAGAGATAGCGCCGGCTACAAGGTACGTCGGTGGAGGACGAAGCCACCTTCCGTTTCGGTCTCCTGGTAGGCCTACTCACCAGGGATGCAGATCACGAGCGCCCCGCCGACCCCACTGACCGCGTCGTTGAGGACCATCTCGATCGCGTCCCCCAGAGTCTGACGCTTGGCGATCTCGTGCGCCTGCATCAACCAAACCTGATCCGGCGCCCCTCGACGGCGTAGGTGGTCCAGTAGGCCCCGAGGAGTGTGATCCTCCCTCGGGATGGGCGTGACCCACCGATCGTCGATGTCGCGCCTGTCGTACAACCGAACGGTGTCGCGGCGCTTCAGCATCGGTCGGGACAAGTCCCGAAGCCACCTGTCCTGCCGTTGCTTGATCACGAACGCCCGGACGGTCCTCTGCTCCGCATCGTGCGCGTCATCATCCACGGCGAGATCATGCCTATCGGTGTGCGCGGGATCGAAGCCTCTAGTCGGAGGAATGGACGTAGTAGGCAGCGCGGTAAAGACAATGGGGACACACGCAGATCGCTAGGCAATGCCGGTTGCTCCCTCTGCGGGGCAGCTATGACCGCGGCTGGCGCAACCATGACCGCCGCACCGGCGATGGCGGCCGGCTCGGTAGCCCGCTACCAGACGACGAACTACACCATCACGAGCAGCATCGTCGAGGCACCCGGCGCGGACCACACGTACAGCGTGACCCAGAGCCCATGCGACGGATCGATCTCCGGCACTGGCCAAGGCCTGAACGGGAACAGCGGCGTGACTGAAAGCATCACCGGGAGCCTGAGCACCAGCCAGCTCGTTTTCCACGCGGTCTACACCTCGGTTCCTTCGGGTTGGAATCCGTCCTTCGTTGGCTACTACTACGACGTCACAGCGACAGTGGCCAGTGACGGCAGCTATACCGGCGCCGCGACTGACAGCCTTGGCGGCCACTACACGGTCGTCGGCAACGTGATCAAGGGCACGACATCCAGCTACGCCAACCATGGCCAGTACGTCTCGTCACAGGGTGGCGGCTCGGACGCAGCCCACTCCTGCATCGGCGTGCCGGTGCAGAGCAGCGGCTGACCGACACTCGCTCCTTTCAATGGGCAAGAGCCCCGGCGTTCGCTTGTAGCGCCGGGGCTCTACCTATCGCCGGACCTTCGCCCTCGCAAGGTCGATCCGACGAACGAGTATCGCGATGGCGAAGCGCATGGCGGCGATCGATGCCGAACAGAAACGCGCGGACGACTAGTTACATGTACGCCGTTGTCTCCCGCGCCGTCGGGCGCAGTACCGCACGCTGGGAACAGCAGTTTCGGCACCGGAGGATCGGCCGGACCGGCCCGGAGTGTCGAGGGGAAGCCGCCCTCAACTAGGGAACCAGTCCGCGCCTGGCCTGCCTAGGTTGAGCCGACCTGTCATTGCACTGACCGCTCCTACGCGTATCGGTTCGCGCGTTCCGTCGTTGTCTAGTTGTGGGCGTGGCCGGGGGGACTGACGGCGTCCCGCGCAACGCGGGCCGGGTGCGTCCGGTGTGGTGGGTGCTCTACGGCGTCCTCGCGCTGGCACTGATCGCTGTCGTCGCTGTCGACGCCGCACTGATCGGAACTCACACGAGCGGCTGTCCAGGACCGAGCACCCGGCACTGGGGATGCGAGCTGGTGGACGCGATCAACCGAACTGCCTCGCAACCGCTTCATGTTCAGACGACGATGACATTCGCGGGGAGCACTGATGCGGACCGGAGCAGCGCCGATGTTGATCCGGTTCGGCATCTCAGCCGCGGGCAGAGCGGCACAACCGGCCAGACGCTGCTCCTGATCGGCGCCAACTCCTACCAGGCGATCACCCCCACGACCTTCAACAACCGTGTCGCATTGCTGGTCCACCCTGCATTGCGTTGGAGTCTTCTGACCTACGAACCAGCCGCGCACGACACACGTCCGGAACAGATCGGCATATCGCCGGAGCTCATCCGCGCACTGCGTTCAGCCCACCCAGACATACGCAAGAAAGGCCAGGACTACCTCATTCGGATGCCGCACGCGCCAGGAACCGACCGCCCCGGAACCTACGAACTAAGGCTCCACGACGGTCGAGTCACGAACCTTATGTTCGAGACCGACTCTCCGCCCCCGTCGACCATCAGCGCTGTTGAAACGGCCTATAGCCGGTTCGGCGAAACCGTCACAGTTACCGCACCACCTGCCGGCTCGGTGATAAAACTCGATCAACTTCAAGCCGAGACCGGCTCGATCGACCTCACCGACGGACGAACCTTCTGCATCACGCTGCAGCGGTATATAGGCAAGAGCCAAAAGCTGACCTGCCGGGACGGACGCACATATCTAGACGGAAACTACAAACCTGAACTGAGCTTTGCTGCCGCCCGTGCGCCCTTCGACGCGCTCGCCAAAGCAGCAGTTGAACAGCTCACCGGTCACTGAACCTCTGGCCCACAACGTAAGCCGACACGGAACTTCTCCACCCCTGCCCGCAGGGGTCACTAGTCACGGGCATTGTTGTGGCGGGTAGGCGCTGCCTCCCCGTGTCATCGACCGCGACCCTGTCGGTCACCAGCACGGAGCCCGGGCCAAAGCATGACGCAGGCGGATCAGTGGCCGTCACGAAGTCACACTCGGCGACGAAGTCAGCCGGTGCGACGGTGGCCCAGGGTGCCGGGCTGATTCCGCGAGCACTCATGTAGTCGGCCACCAGCTTCGCCGTCAGCGCATGCGGCTGCGACAGCTGCGACAGCGTGCCGCCTCGCGCAGTGGCCTGAGCCACGCGTCCATTGCACAGCTTCTGGGCGTGGTTGAAGTCAGCCAGCGAGGGCGGTGACGCCGATAGCGCCATTGCCGGGTCCTGTGGAGCGGTCGGCTCTGCGATGGGCGGTGACTTCGGGTCCGACGCCGAAGGGCCGGTTGACACGGACGCGCCACGGCAGGCGACGGCGAGTGCCATTGCCAACCCGCCGACGACGGTCACGCAGAGCGCAGAAGTCACAACGCCAGTCTCTCCGCTTTGCCGAGGCGAAGAACGCCGGATTGTTGCGTCGCCTCGTGGCTACCTGATCTCGGGGAACGGCAGCTACCGGTGACGACGCCGCGCGCCACTCCAGGCGAACTCGACGGCAGCTATGGCGCCTGCCGCGAGCACCGCTGCGGCAGCAACTATCGGTCCCTTGCCAGTCACCTGGACGCCAAGTGTGAAGTAGCTGACGATCATGGCCGCGGTCGCACCCGCAACTATGAGAAGCGCCCCAAGCCCGAACGCAAGCCGCGTCCGCCGTCGCGCCACCACGTTCCGATCGTGCCACCACCAGGCGCCACATGACGAATCCGCTGTCTCGTGCCTGTGGCAAAAACGGCACATGTCAGTCGTGTTCACGACGCACGGGTCGCCGCAGGTATAGCCAGGCGATCCTGGTCAGCAGCAGACTCACTGCGAGCGCCAGCAAGGTCCAACCGGCAGCGTGCAGCCGCGAATGCTCTCCCGCTGGAC
>DASSEQ010000313.1:0-6665 GCA_035695245.1 Mycobacteriales bacterium
CTGGAGACGGCACCACGACCGCAGGCTGCCGTACGGCTGGCGACAAGTTGCTGGCGTACGACTACCTCAACGGTGGCACGAGTCTGAACTTCCACGTTCTCACCTGGATCGACAGCGCGAACAAAACACTCGCCGGCAACAACGGCACCTGTTTCGTCAAGACGGACGTGCTGCCCTGCTGGGGCGCGAAGGTCGGGGCGCCGGACGCTAGCCTCTTCGACGGGGAAGCAAACCAGAGCGCTATCACCGCCGCAAACAACGGCATCAGTGGCACGCCGCTAGTCGTGAACCAATTCGCGGAGTTCGGTGTGAACCTGACGCAAGCTCTGGGCCTCACCGGCTGCATCAACTTCCCGCAGCAGGTTTGGGAATCCCGTTCGTCCGGATCGAGCTTTACCTCGAACCCGCAGGACATCGAAATCGAGAGTCACACCATCCAAACGTGCGGCGAGATCCGCATCATCAAGCAGACGGACCCGCGGGGTCAGACAGGCACGTTCTCGTTCACGTCAAGTCTTCCGGCGCAGACGACGGCCGGCGGGGTGGCGTGCACGTCGGGTGGCTCATCCGGTATTGACGCCAGTGGCAACTTCTGTCTCAGTGACGCTGGCAACAGCAGCAAGACGCTGAGCGACCCGCCAAGCGGTGCCCAGGCGGACAACAGCGCGGGCAATACCGTGGACGCCACCAACGTGACCCATGGCACCTACACCGTCACCGAGTCTTCGCCGCCAGGCAGCTTTAGCTTTGAGAGCCTCACCTGCTCAGCGGACACGAGTTCCGGCTCGACGGCCACTGCCGATCCGAACAATGCACAGTCGGTGTCAATCTCACTGATGCCTAGCGGCACTGTGACGTGCATCTACGTCAACCGGCTGCACTCCGGCGCGATCGTCGTGACCAAGACCGGCAAGGACAAGAACTGCACGGCCGCCTCGGCGAGTCCGTTAAATGGAGTTCTTTGCACCGGTAGCGCAACGGCAACACTCGGCGGCGCGACATTCAGCGTCACCGACGTGCACCACACGGCGGTTTCGGGCAGCCCGATCACCACTGCCAGCACTGGTGCAGGCACGGGCACTGCCTGCATCGACGGGCTTCCCTGGACCACGGGCGGCACGACGTACTACGTGACTGAAACCGGTGCACCTACCGGCTTCGCCAAGGACGACGGGACAGCTCAGACGGTTCTCGTTTCTCAGAACGCCTCGTGTAGCGACAGCACGGTGGCGAACGCGGCAACGAAGACGTTCACCGACTCGCCGCTCACGAACCTGACTGTTACCGCCACAGCTCAGGTGGCCGGAGCCACCAACACGACGGTGACTTGCGTCAAGCACGGCACCAGTACGAACATCGGCAACTCGCCGCAGGGGCCGAGCGACCCGGCGCAGGTGTCCGCTAGCGGCGCCTCCGGTTTGACGCCCGGCGTCTACGACTGCACGGTCAACGTCGACCCGTGACCTAGGTTCGATCACCCAACCGAAGATGGGGGCGGCATCTGCCGCTCCCATCTTCGGTTTGACTAAGAAACGACGTTCTGCTGACTCGCCGGACAATAGGTCTGCTGGAACCTCACGTCGGTCATCTGGGCGCGCACCGACCATCGAGCGTTGCTGACCTGCCCGCTCAGCGAAATTCCCCAAGTGCCGCCCGGTAGGGGCGTGCCGCCGGTGTCAGTCGAACTTGAATAAGCCGGCACATAGCAGGCTGCGTAGTGATAGGTCGTCTGGCCCTTAGACGTCGACTGGCCGACGAGCACAGCGTGATGTGCAGTGCCGTCCGGCGCCGCGATGCTCAGGTCGCTCAGCTGGCCGGTGAAGTAGATGTCAGTCTCGACACCGATGCCGCCGGCGTCCCACCATGCTCCGTTGTAGTAATCGCTCGACAGCCCGCATAGTTGCTCTGACGCCGACATCGAGCCGGACAACGATCCGGAATAGACGGGTTGGTCGTAGTCATCCTCGTTCAGGCACCACGACGGCGAGTTTGGGTTGTTCCAATTGCTGTCCGAGACAAGCGACATGGCGCCGCTGGCCGGCTGAGTCTTGCCGCTCGAAGGCTTCGCAGCCAGTGCTTCGGTCGCGGTCGAGAGCAACAAGCCGAGGGCAAGGGCACTGACGACACTTGTCTTCGCAGCTCGGGCCGAGAGATGCAACACGATGACCTCCGTGGCGGTCGGTCTGGGTGATTTGGGCTGACAGCGGGTGAATTACTCCCACTGCAGTAACCGCCACTGGTCTATTCGGGTGATGGCCTCCAAGACTTTAGTTAGTCCGAATGGGCTAACCCGAGCGTCGTACAGTCACACTGCGTTATTTCCCGACAGAGACAGTCACGGAGTGCGTTCGCTCGCTGGGAGCGACTAGTCAGCCTTGACGGTGCGGGTACGCCATCCGCAGGACATCGAGGGCTTCGTCGAGCTGAGCCTCGGTGAGGCGCTCGCCGTCGACGAAGCCGAGATCGATGACGGCCTGCCTGATCGTGATGCCGTCGGCGAGCGCCTTCTTGGCCGCCTTCGCGGCGTTTTCGTAGCCGATGTAGCGGTTGAGCGGCGTGACGATGGATGGCGATGACTCGGCGAGCTCGCGGCAGCGTTCTTCATCGGCGGTGATGCCGTCGATGCACCTGTCCGCCAGCAGACGCGCCACGTTGGCCAGCAAGCGGATCGACTGCAACAGGTTGCTGGCGATGACCGGCAGCATCACATTGAGCTCGAGATTGCCTGCGGCTCCGCCGAATGCGATGGTCGCGTCGTTGCCGATGACTTGCGCCACGATCTGGCACAGCGCTTCGGCGATAACCGGGTTGACCTTGCCGGGCATGATCGACGAGCCGGGTTGCAGATCGGGAAGATGGATTTCGCCGAGGCCGGCGCGTGGGCCCGACGACATCCAGCGGAGATCGTTGGCGATCTTGTAAAGCCCTACGGCAATTGTGCGGAGCTGTCCGGAGCACTCGACCAACGCGTCCCGTGCACCTTGTGCCTCGAAGTGGTTGCGCGCCTCGGTCAGTGGCAGCCCTCCGGTCCCGGCGGCCAGTCGCGAGATGACGGCTGCCGCGAACCCCGGCGGGGTGTTGATGCCTGTCCCGACCGCCGTTCCACCCAGCGGCAACTCTCCGACCCGAGACAGCACAGCGGAAAGCCGCTCGACGCCATAGCGGACTTGTGCGGCGTAACCGCCGAACTCTTGTCCCAAAGTGACCGGCGTCGCATCCATGAGGTGAGTGCGACCGCTCTTCACGACGTCGGCGAATTCGCCGGCCTTCCGGTCCAGGGACACCTCGAGGTGCTGAAGAGCCGGAATCAACTCCGTGACGATCTCCCGGGTTGCGGCCAGATGGATCGCGCTCGGGAACACGTCGTTGCTGGACTGGGACGCGTTCACATGGTCGTTGGGATGCACGGCCCGGCCCAGCCGGCGCTCGGCGAGCGTGGCGATCACCTCGTTGGCGTTCATGTTGCTCGACGTGCCCGACCCGGTCTGGAAGACGTCGATCGGGAACTGGTCGTCGTGCCGGCCGCGCGTGACGTCTTGGGCCGCGTCGTGGATGGCCGACGCCATCTCCGGATCGATGACCCCGAGGTCTGCATTGACTGTGGCCGCGGCACCCTTGATGGCCGCCAGGGCATGAATGAGGGCCGGGTCGATCGTCGTACCCGAAAGCGGGAAGTTCTCGACGGCTCGCTGGGTTTGTGCCCGCCACAAGGCGTTCGCCGGGACACGCACTTCGCCCATCGAGTCATGCTCGATTCGGAACTCCTCGTCGCTCATGTGTCGATCGTCCCGCACCGTTGAGGGAGATCAACACTGGTCTGGCCAAACGTCTGATGGAACGCGATTCGGTGGCGCCCACGATGGATGCATCGGAGGCGACGTGCGCGGGGTGGGGGAGATGAAGACGGCGGCCCAGGTGGCCGTCGTCTTCACCTGTCAATGGTGCGGCCGGCAGGTCGAGCTGCGCTCATCCGACGCAGGGCCGTCACTGGTGGACGCGCAAGAGTTCCTCGTCTCCCATTCCAGCTGTCTTCATCGGGTGCGGCAGCGCCGCTCGGCCGCACATTAGGCCGCGGCTATTCCGCCGGCGCTCCCACCGGGATCGTCGTGGCCACCGGCCGGAGGGTGTCGGCGAAGAAGTCGTTGCCCTTGTCGTCGACGACGATGAACGCGGGAAAGTCCTCGACCTCGATCCGCCAGATCGCTTCCATGCCGAGCTCGGCGTACTCGATCACGTCGACCTTGCGAATGCAATCCTGCGCGAGCCGTGCCGCGGGTCCGCCGATCGAACCGAGATAGAAGCCGCCGTTGTCCTGGCAGGCCTTAGTGACTGCGGGCGATCTGTTGCCCTTGGCCACCATGACGAGCGAGCCGCCGGCCTTCTGGAACTCGTCCACGTAGGCATCCATGCGCCCCGCGGTGGTCGGCCCGAACGAGCCGCTTGCGTAACCCGCCGGCGTCTTGGCCGGTCCGGCGTAGTAGACGGCGTGGTCGCGGAGATAGGCCGGCATGGGCTCGCCGTCGTCGAGCCGCTCCTTGATCTTGGCGTGCGCGATGTCGCGCGCGACGACCATCGGACCCGACAGCGACAAGCGCGTCTTCACCGGATAGCGGCTGAGCTCGGCGCGGATCTCGTCCATCGGCCGGCTCAGGTCGATTCGCACGACGCCACTGTCGTCGAGGTGCTCGTCGGTGACCTCAGGTAGGTATTTCGCCGGGTCGGTCTCGAGCGCCTCGAGAAACACGCCGTCGGCGGTGATGCGCCCGAGCGCCTGCCGGTCGGCGCTGCACGACACCGCGATCGCCACCGGACACGAGGCGCCGTGCCGCGGCAACCGGATCACCCGCACGTCGTGGCAGAAGTATTTCCCACCGAACTGCGCGCCGATCCCGAACGACTGGGTCAGCTCGAGCACCCGCTTCTCCATCTCCAGGTCACGGAAGCCGTGGCCGGTGACGTCCCCACTCGTCGGCATCGAGTCGAGGTAGTGCGCGCTCGCATATTTGGCCGCCTTCAACGCATACTCCGCGCTCGTCCCGCCGACGACGATCGCGAGGTGGTACGGCGGGCATGCGGCGGTGCCCAGAGCGCGCAGCTTCTCGTCCAGGAACGCAAGCATTCGCTTTTCGTTGAGGATCGCCTTGGTCTCCTGGTAGAGGTAGGACTTGTTCGCGCTGCCCCCTCCTTTGGCCATGAACAGGAACTCATAGACGTCGGCATGCCCGTGCGGGTCGGTCGCATAAAGCTCGATCTGCGCCGGCAGGTTGGAGCCCGTGTTGCGCTCATCCCACATCGTGAGTGGCGCCATTTGCGAGTAGCGCAGGTTCAACGTCGTGTAGGCGTCAAAGACACCACGGCTGAGATGCTCCTCGTCGCGGCCGTCGGTGAGCACATGCCGACCGCGTTTGCCGGCGACGATTGCGGTGCCGGTGTCCTGGCACATCGGCAGCACGCCGCCGGCGGCGATGTTCGCGTTCTTCAACAGGTCTAACGCAACGAAACGATCGTTGGGGGTTGCGTCCGGGTCCTCGAGGATCCTCCGCAGCTGGGCGAGATGGGCCGGGCGCAGCAAGTGGGCGATGTCGCGCATCGCGGTGCGTGCCAGCAACTGCATGGCGCTGCCATCGACCTGCAGGAAGCGCCGCCCGGCGGCTTCGACGAGTGACACTCCGTCGGTGGTGAGAAGTCGGTACGGCGTCTCGTCGTCGCCGAGTGGCAGCAGATCGGTGAAGGTGAACTCCGGCACACGTCGAGGGTAGTTTGCGCGAATGGCCGAAGCGACGGATCGGGGTCGTCAGGTGTGGCGCGGGCTTGCTCTGGTCGCGATCGTGGCGGGCTTCATCCGGATCGTCGCTGCGATCGTCGCCGGGATCGCGACTGCCGGTGATCACCCCGCGGGGGTGCCCGGCCGCGTGTTCGCCGGTCAGACGATGGAGGCGTTGGGGGCCGGCGGCGGATTCGCCGGAGCCGTGATCGCTGTTGCCGCAGCGGGCTTTGCCGCCTTGGCCGCTGCACGCCTGGCGACGATCGGCGCGCTGGCCCGCGTGCTCGTGGTCGCCGTCGCACTGTCGATCGTGGTGGGCACAATCGGCGACGCTCTGATCGCCTCGACCTTCGGAGGCGACCCGGCGGTCGCCAACCTCAGTCGCGTGCTTGGTGAGGGCATCGCGGCCTTGGTGATCTGCCTGGGTGGAGCGGCATCGGTCAAGCGCATGCCCGACCTCGGCGGTGACGCGGCAGATGACACGCAGCAGGTGATCTTCGCGGTTGACCGCGTCGACGGTGAGGTCTTCGTCGCCCACTCGTTCGCCGGCCTGGCACGTGTCATCAGCATCTACAGCATCGAGGACGACGAGTTCGAGTTCTTCACTCTCGACGGTCATGCGGTGCTCGCCACGGCGGCCGACGGGCGCGCCGCGTTCGCGGTCACTGACGACAACCGGCTCGCCGACCTGCTCCCGCATCTGCGCCGATTCGCGACCGCCAAAGAGCTCCACGTCACGCCCGAGAATCGCGACGACCTAGCGGCGTACGTCGCGCCGATCGAGGAATGGCAGGCCCTCGAGTTGTGGCCGCCGTGGCTGCGACCGATCGGCCGCCTGGTGCGCGCGCTGCGCTAGTGGCGGTCGAAGTCGATCGCCGAGTAGGCGCGCAGCTTCGTCAGC
>DASSEQ010000314.1:0-7626 GCA_035695245.1 Mycobacteriales bacterium
AGGTCTCAAAGAACCCGTTACGTCGCTCGACGAGCCCCTTGAACTCCGGGTCCCTGCGCGGCGCCAGCCTGATCCGTACTCCTAGCGTCCCGGCGAACCCGGCCGCCTCGGCGGTGAGCTTCCCGCTGCCACCGATCGCGGCCTCGCGGTCCCAGACCAGCGTGCGAGGACACCGTCCCCAGTCGCTGATCAGCGCCCACTGGCCGGCCAGGATGTCGCCGGCCTTGCGGGACGGGATCATCACCCCGCCGGTGGTCCGGGAGTAGCCAGACGTCATCGCCAGCACCGGCAAGATCCGGTGCTGCCCGTTGCCCACCGGGATCGCAACCGGCGGGAACCACAAGTCGTTCTGCGCCAGCTCGCCGGGGGCGTACTGCACCCGATCAGCAGGATCGAGCCCGACGAACAACGGCCGCAGCTCGCGAACACGGTCCTTCAGGATCGTCAGCGAGTGCGCCCAGCCGATCCGCTCAGCGATCACCGTGGCCGGCATCGTCGGATGCTCAGCCAACAACAACCGGACCCGCGACTCGACAGCATCGACCAACGACCCCGCCGGTCTTCGCTCGTACCGCGGAGGTGCATCAGACTTCAACGCACTCGCGACCGTGTTCCTCGCGATCCCCAGTCGCCGCGCGATCGCGGCCTGAGACAACTTCTCCGACCTGTGAAGCCGACGTATCTCGGCCCAGTCCTCCAACGTGATCACACCCCACACGTACTCGGGGTGCTCAAAATTCACCCGACGATTACGGCTCAGTTTTCACGTGTCGTCGACAAACGGGTTGGACGAGCAAGAGCGGATCGCGCGCGATCGGCTCACGGAGGTCATTGCCCACCTGAAGGTCTTGTCGGCGGATGCTGACGAGCAGAACGCGTGGCTGCATCCTTGCGGCTGGACACGCCACGAGCCGTTCGTGCACGACGCGAAGCACGCGCCATGTTCTCCGACAGCGGAGCTGTGGCAGTCACTCGACGACATCTGGCCCGGCTGGCGGGCGGTGCTTCAACCGCTGCTCAATCCAGATCTTGAAGTTGCGCTCGATGCCCTTCCTAGCCGATTCGAGGCTTTCGACGAGGCCGCGTTCAGTGATGACTTGGAGACTCTTGATCGTCCAGAGTGGGAGGAGGTACGCGTCTCGCTGAGCAGGCACTGCGAGTGGCCGAGTCGATCGTGAACGTGGGATAGCTGCCGACGACGTGCCGGTATTGGTGTCCCGAGGGACACTCGCGAGATGTCCTCTCCTGAAGGTCTTGTTCCGAGCCTTGACCAGCCGCACGTCCTCGATGTTCGGCAACTGGACGCTGAGACGATCCTGATCGAGGGGGATCGGGACTCTCTGACCCTGCTCAGTGACATTCTCCGGGCCGTTGCCCAGGGAGGAGACTGCGGCTTCTCGTTGTCACCGCACGGGGCGGGATCAGATCACTTCGCTGAGGGATCTGAGTACGGGATCTACGTCCATCGCACGCCCTGCGAGCAGCACCAGTAAGCGCCGTGGATGCGCCGATCACCCGCTTTCCGGGCATGGCATCAGCGTCGCTGGTGAGGAACGGGTAGAGGTGGCTTGTGCCTACTGTGACCAGGCGGTCGACTACACCGACTCCGACCCAGTCGCGGTCGCGCTGATCGAGCACTGGCGACCGTGGGACGAAGATGCCGATCACACGTTCTACGCGCACCGGGCTGGTTCGTCCGGACCTTGCATCCGGAGGTTCAGGAGGAACTAGGGCAGCGGTAGGTGCCGCTCACCGGCGTTCGTGGCACAGTCAATGCGTGGCCGGTAGTGAACGGGGCGCTCTCCCCAGCAGGAGCGACGACGAGGACGAGGAGGTCCTGCAAGCGAGTCTCGCCGCCGCCATGAGCGCCGGGGACGATGAGCAGATCGCGACCTTGCGCGAACTCCTGACCGATCCCAACCGTGCCGCGAGACGGGACTTCCAGCGGCAGTACGACCGTCACGTTCGCCATCAGGAAGCCAACCAGCGCCACCCTTCGGATGAAGAGTAGGTGCCGTTTCATCGCGCTGGCTAGGTAGTCGCCGGCACGTGTTGTAACGGCACTTACCATTCGCATGGTGCCGTTGCGGGACAACGACACTTAGCGGTGTGTCGAGCGCGGTGACTGCCACCGCGACAAGGATGGGCCTAGATGGTTAGCCGATTCCTAGGTTGTCCTGTCCTGGGCTTTTTGCGGCGGCATGATGGCGGCATGAGGTTCACGGGGACGTTGGTGCGGTGTCGGGCCGCCGCGGGGTACTTGCTTGTGGTGTTGATGCCGGTCGGACTGCTGGGTGGATGCAGCAGCGGCGGCGGTGTCCTCGCTAGCGACGGCGTCAAGTGCACGACCGCTCCGTATCTGCCCGCTGTCACCGCGGGCGGCGTTGGGCTACCCCCGCTGCCGGGACCTGCGCGGGCAGATGTCACCAACGGGCTGTTCGTGCACCCACTGCGACTCGACGACGATGGGCTTGTCGTCAATCCACCGGCGCCGCAGCCCCGCCCGAGGTTCTCGGGCGACACCGCTCTTTGTCAGGTGTTCGCATCAACCCTGTCGAACGGCGCGCCGGTGGGCCGCCAGCCGCGCGACAGCGTCGCTGTGGGGCTGGGTCGCGTCACGGTTCGGGACGTCCTGTTGGACAAGACTCGGCTGGGCAGCATCACCGAGTACGGAAGCATCGACGGGATCCCGAACGTCAACCCTCGTCACCCCGCGCCCAAGCCGTACCACGACCGGTTGGCATGGGTGGTCGTCGTGCAGGACATCGAGTCATCCTCCTGTGGCGCCGGCGGCCCGAACAGCACGCCTCCGCCCCGCCATCTCGACCCGAGCCTGCACGGTTACGCGGTCTTCGTCGTGGATGCAGGCTCCGGCTCGGACGCCCTGCTGTACACCGAGCGCATGAACCCGATCTGCCCCGGCGGATACCCTTCCGGGCCCTGGGTCGATGTTCCGCTCACGAGTACGTCCATCGCGTGGCGACTGGTGTCACGTCAGCCAGACAACACGCGTGGCGTCGTGAGCTTCCAAGCCGCAGCGTGCGACGGCTACGCCGGCGTCATCGCCGCAGGCAACTCCGCTCCACCAAACGTAGTGCGCGTGTTGGTGACAAGGCCATTCGGTTCACCGTGCCCACCCATCCGGACGGTTACAGAGAAGCTTCGGGCGCGAAACGTCGGGGCACTTCTGCCAGATCGCCTGCAACACGCGCCGCTTGGGCCCTACTTCGGCGACTAGCGAGTTGGCAGCGGGGGCCAGAGCAGAGTTTTGCGCGGCCCGAGAGGGACACCGTGCCGCGATGGCGCAGTCGCGGATCGAGCTGGGCACCCAGTACGTGGTTGGACTCAGCCGCGGCGATGCGATCACGGTCATGGCGATCGACGAGGAGAATGCTCGCTCGGAGGATTGGATCGAGGTCACCGTCGCCCTGCTCGACCGCTGCTTCAACTGGTTCACGCCGGTATTCGGGGTCCTGGCGTTGTTCTCAATGGCGCTCCTGGCGGCATCTCTGGGCCGCTGGTCGCCAGAGCAACGAGTCGCCAGAACTGACACGCTAGACGGCTGACGGCTCAGTCGCGGATGCGTGCCCTGACGAACCATGCTCCAGACAAAGCCCGTTCGCCAAACCAGGCTGGGCGACCAGTGAGGGTCAGGGCGGGTCAACGCTGCCGCACTGATTATCCCAGTTGTTGTACCAGTTCGTTCCCGAGGTGCTCAGGTGGGAAAGCTGAGTGCCCGTATCGTCCTGCATCACTGGATTGACGTGCGCGCGCACGAACGGGACGGTCTCTGAACCCTGAGTATCGGTGACGTACGCCTCTGTCCACAGCACATTCTTGTTGGGTCCGAACTGCTCAAGATGCGGGAACTTCCAGGCGCCGCTGTACTTCACCTCGGTTCGCTCAGCGATCGCTTCGGCCGTGGTGCCATTCCAGTAACTGCTGGCCGAGTTGTCCTCTGCGCTGATGAGGGATCCGAGTGACATGTCATACGCCGTGAAGCCCGCCTGGTGGCTCGACTGGTCATAGCCAACGTCGAACCACATCAAGTCACCGGGCAGCCACTTCTCTTGATCGTATTTGAGCTGGCCAGTGTCCGACCCGGTGTTGGAGATCTCCTCGTACCATGGCCAAATTCCGGAGCCGAAATAGTCCATCTCCGTTCCTGTCTGTAACAGACCCTGCCCGTTGTCTCCTCCAAGCCCCACCCAGATGGAAGCAGCGTACGGCGCGGCACATGCCGTAGGTTCCGTGGCAGGTTGATAAAAATAGCCCTGCATCTCCGTGTACTTGACACTGATGTTGGTGTACGCCTCAACACCAGACCAATTTATCGACGGATTGGTCGGCGAGAACGATGCTCTTACTCCGTCCATGATGCATGGAGGAGTACTCACTGAGTGCGTGAAGTGCGACATCGCCTGTACCCATGCCGATGAGTCTGCAGGCGGGGTTGGGCGGGGTGGAAAGCCGTATGTGACCAACTGCGCGGCACTCGCCGTAACAGGATCGAAGCCGGGCGGAGCTATTCGCTGCTGGATCTCGTGACCATCGACTGCGAACGTAATGACGCGACCGCCGGCCGCATCCGTCGTGTCGGAACGCAGCAACACCGGACGACAGTAAGAGGGCGGTACCGAGAACTGCCCAGTCGGCTGCGTCGCGCACGCCGCGCTACCACACGTAACAACGTACGTGTAGACGTCACCGCCCTTGAGACCCAAGTTGGTCGACGGCACCCAGGCTGTGCCGCATGCGCCTGTGCAAGGCACCGAAGCGACCTCTGCACCCGTCACGTCCTCGATCATGAGTTGTGAGTCGGAAGAAGGAGCGGCGGGAATCGATACGGCGTCGACGCCTGGCGTGACCGATTCGACCGACCCGTTGGTATCGGCCGCGGCCGTAATTTGAACCGTGGCCGTGCAGGACCCGATGACAAAGCAACTGGACAGAAGCCGAATAAGAGTTCGGTGGTTGCCGAATTTGTACACAAGGCCCCCCGGTCTGCGCCGAGGGCACATGCTGTCAGGACGTCTCGATTCGGAGAATGACTACTTGTACCTATTTCTCGCAGCCATGTACCCATTTCTCATTGCCAACGGAGCCGAAGTGGAACTGGCGCACGGCCCAGTGCGTCAATGCACTAGGGAGGCCAGGATGTTTCGCTCGATCTCGCGCGCCGCCTGGCCGGTGGCCGTCGCGATGGCGGCGGGGGGTTGCACCGGCTCGTCGGTGGTCAGGTCGTCTGCTGCACCGCCTCTCATCATCTGCGGTACCACGCTGTCTCGGTCGGCTAGCGGACCTGTCCTTCGCGACGCGACGAGAGGCCCAGCGCGCATCACGAACTACGGGGCTCGTTTGTTCATCCGGGTGTCGGCGGACTGCGCGCATGGAACATCAGTAACGTGGCACCCACAGTCGGCGGCGACGTTGGTCGGGCGGGCGAATGCCCGAGACGGACTCCCCGTCGTTGTGGTGCTTCAACCGGAGACCAGGCAATCACGCTTCACGGTCACTGGCCTTCACAATGGTCGCCGCAACGTTAGTCTCGTGGTTGCGCCCGGGCATGGCTAGCTCCGCGCGTAGGCTCCGACCTTGCTTTCGGGTGGGCGACTGCGGACGGTTCACGTTCTGGCTGTGAAGTCAGGCCGAAAACGGCCACGCGACTACGCGGGTTCGCCCGCTCAGTGAGACCGATCGGGCCTCGTGGAGCATCACTTACCATTCGACCCAGAGCTTGTCCGTTCCCATGCTTGTGAACCGTAGCGACAAAGTGCGCAGGAACGGCACCCTAGAGTGCTTGCGTTCCTGCGCCGCACAACTGATGCCTTCCCGACTGCCTCGGATGAGCTTCTGCCGCTAGTCGGCCCGCCAGACCTGTCCCGAAAATCTGATCTTCGTAATTGGGACGAACAGGGGCAGAGCGGGCTAACGTCCCTAGCGCGAACATGACACGGTCTGAATACGTTTGCCCCGGCGTCCGGGGTGTGCGCGCCACTACCGGCAGCCCAGCCATAACCGAGAGTGGGAGGACGTATGAGAAGGACTGTCGTATCGCTAGCCGCCGGGGCGGCAATGGTTGCCGGAGGTGGGGTGGCAGCGATTCTGACGGCTGGAGGGACCAGCGCCAGCGTAGCGGGGTGCTCAACTAACTTCGAAGGCCAGACAGAGTGGAACGACCAATTCCTGCCGGGGCCTTACGTGCACCCGCCAGTCGTTGGTGTGACCGAGGGTGACCCGACGCTCTGGGCGTCTAACGAAGAGTTCTTCGCTGACGAGTATGCGCGATGCGTCGCTGCGAACCCAGGCGGCGGACTCTAAAAGCGGCATGACGGCAACACGGGGAGTGGCGACGCGCATAACTCTGGCGCTGCTCGCTCTCCTCGTGTTGTCGCCGGCCACATTGGGACGCGCGAGCCCACCTTCGCTGGGTTGTGACGACTCCGGTTACGTCGACTCGCTAGGCCATTGTTCGCCGTTGCATCCGGGCGACAGCGTGAGCTTCCCCGGCTTCTACTGCACGCTCAATTTCTTATGGGTCGACCCCCGAGGAAATCGTTACTTCGGCACCGCAGGACACTGCACCCTCGGCATCAAGATCGGCGCCGTTGCCAGCGATGGTTTAGGACGACCGATCGGGCACCTCGTATACAGCGTTTGGAACGCGTCCAATGACGCCGAAGACTTCGCCCTCATCCGGCTGAACGCGCATGTAACCGCGGCGAGCAGCATGCGTCACTGGGGCGGACCGACGCGAACATTCACCGGCTACACCGGCGACCCGTCAACGTTATGCTTCTTCGGCCAGGCCGATGGGCTTGCGGATGCCGCGGCGGCCCGCAACCTGATCACGACGTCCGTCACCCAACCCGAGATCGTCCTCGTCAATGGTGTCATCAGTTTCGGCGACAGCGGCGCTCCGGTGATCATGCCTGATGGGCAAGCCCTGGGGTGGGTCGAAAGCATCGCGGACAGCTACCACCTTCCGGCATCAATCGCGCACGGCGGAGTTGAGCTAGGCGAGGAAGTGGTCACACGAATAGGCCCCGCAGTCGCGTCCGCGGAGAAGGCACTACACACCAAGCTGCGACTACTCACCGACGCACACCCACACTGCAGCCTCATGACACCATAAGGTCCCTAGCGCACAGCAACTTGAAGCGCCGGGAGTGCTGCGTTGGCTCCTCGCTACGACGCGTCGAGGATCTGCAGCTACCGGTGACGACGCCGCGCGCCACTCCAGGCGAACTCGACGGCAGCTATGGCGCCTGCCACGAGCACCGCTGCGGCAGCAACTGTCGGTCCCTTGCCAGTCACCTGGACGCCGAGTGTGAAGTAGCTGACGATCATGCCCGTGGTCGCGCCCGCAACTATGAGAAGCGCCCCAAGTCCAAACGCAAGTCGCGTCCGCCGTCGCGCCACCACGTTCCGATCGTGCCACCACCAGGCGCCACATGACGAATACGCTCTCTCGTGCCTGTGCCCAAAACGGCACATGTCAGTCGTGTTCACGACGCACGGGTCGCCGCAGGTATAGCCAGGCGATCCTGGTCAGCAGCAGACTCACTGCGAGCGCCAGCAAGGTCCAACCGGCAGCGTGCAGCCGCGAATGCTCTCCCGCTGGAC
>DASSEQ010000315.1:0-6599 GCA_035695245.1 Mycobacteriales bacterium
CGCTCCTTGAACACGTCGAGCACGGCCCGCACTCTGTCGTCCGTGCTTGCCTTGATCTCGACGGCGTTGTCGCCGCTCCACGAGATCGAGGCACCGGTGTTCTTGAAATCGAACCGCTGCCCGATCTCCTTGGCGGCCTGGTTCAAGGCGTTGTCGACCTCTTGCCGGTCGACCTTGCTGACGACGTCAAATGACGAGTCGGCCACTGCGCTGCCTCCGCTATCCTGGCCCCGCACGTCCTAGGCGGGTTGCCCGAGTGGTCAAAGGGAGCGGTCTGTAAAACCGTCGGCTCAGCCTACGTTGGTTCGAACCCAACACCCGCCACTCCGTAGCGGGTCACAGCGGAAGCACCGTAGTGCCCTCCGCTGTGATCACCTGCGGGGCCTCGACCCCGATGGCCCCGAGCACGTCGCCGTCGACGATGACTCCGGAGCACTCCGGGATCCCCAGCACGACCGGCTCGACGGACAGACCGACGTCGACCCAGGTGGCACGCTTCCCGTCGTAGTGCGGCACGACGACCCGCCCGGTGACCAACCCGATCCCGGGCCCTGCATCGGGACGGCCCCGCCACTGGGGGAGCAGCGTCGTCGCGCACGCCACCATCGCGCCGGCGCTCGATCCGACGATGACCGCTCCTCGCTCGGCCCGGGCGACAACGGCCTCGCCCACCCCCGTCGCCGCGAGCGCGTCCCGGAGGCGTCGCGGCGAGCCGCCGGTCATGAAGACCAGCGCGGCGCCGGCGACCTGGTCCAGAGCCTGTTGCGGATCGCGGCGCGGGTCCTCGGGCACCACGACCTCGGCGCCGAGCTCGGCGAAATACCGGGCCGCGTTAGCCGTCGTACGCGAGTAGTCCGAACCCCGCTCCGAAGCGAGTGCGACGACTACGACCGGGCCGTCTCCGGCCAGCGAAAGCAGGTGCTCGTCCATCGTCCGGCAGGCCGGCGTGAGCTCATTGCCGCCTTGGAGGCACACCACACTCATCCGTGTAGTCTGGCCCCGCCTCGCCCGCCCCCTTAGCTCAGTCGGCAGAGCGTCTCCATGGTAAGGAGAAGGTCTACGGTTCGATTCCGTAAGGGGGCTCTGTCATTTCTGATTCGTTTCCGTAATGCTCCCGCTACTCCTAGCGATTCACTGCCGAGAAGTGCCTGCTGGAGCACCCACTTCGACGCAACAGGGAGTGACTTGTCGCATGGCCATCCCCGCCGGTCTCGATGCAAGCAAGATCGTGTGTCGCATTTGCGGTGATGTGAGCTCCCTCCCCACCGACAGTGCCGGGTCTGCGGCCCGGATGGCGGAGTTCACATCGGCTCATTCCATGCACGACGCCTTCCGCATCGACGTCGTCACCGGCCCGGTCCTCGCAGCGCGGTCACTGGCGGTCCCGCTTCAGCGGGAGCAGGACGCGGACGAGCGCGCCCACACCGCCTGAGCGGGCGATCTGCGGCCCCGCGGGGTCAAGTCCGTTGTGGCAGAATTGACCGGGCTCTGCTGCGCGCGAACGCGGGGTCCGCGGCGGAGTAGCTCAGCCAGGTAGAGCAAGCGGCTCATAATCGCTGTGTCGCCGGTTCAAGTCCGGCCTCCGCTACGCTGTAACGTCACGTTTCGTCACGTCAGAAGGGCAGCACCGTGGCAGCCACCGATGTCCGGCCGAAGATCACGCTGGCCTGCAACGAGTGCAAGCACCGCAACTACATCACCAAGAAGAACCGGCGCAATGACCCCGACCGGCTCGAATTGAAGAAGTTCTGCCCCAACTGCCGTCAGCACACGGTCCACCGGGAGACCAGGTAGTCCCGGAGGGCTCACACTGGGGCCGTGGATGTTGCGGCCTGGACTGACGCAGGGCTTTACGACCCGGCGGCGCCCAATGCGGACGAGCGTCTGCAGCTGCTGAGTTTTCTCGCCGAGCAGGGCTGCAGCCTTGGCGAGATGGTTGCGGCCGACGACTGCGGACGCCTGTTCGCGTTGGCCGGCGACCGGCTGGTCCGGCCCGGCCGGGACGAGTTCGATCTCGAGCAGGTCGCGGAGCAGATCGGCTTTCCCGTCGAGCAGGTGCGAGCCATGTGGCGGGCGTTGGGGCTCGTCGATGTCGGCGACGCCGTGGCCAGTCCGGACGACGTCGAGATGGTGCGCACTGCGCTGACCGTCGCCGGCGTTCTCGGCATGGATGCCGCGCTGGGCACCGCGCGTGTCATGGGCAGCGCCATGGCGCGAGTCGGCGATGCGATGAGCGCGGCAGTGCGCGGCCGGTTGCCGGCCCTGTCCGTCGTCAGCTCCGGCAGCGAGCTCGCCACGGCAACCGCTTTCGCAGCCATCGCCGAGACCGTGCCTGCAATCGGGCGTTCACTCGACACGTTGTTCCGCCACCATCTCGAGGCGGCGCGCATGCACTTCGAGCGCACCGACAGCTGGGACGTGGTGGGTGAGGGTGGCATTCGACTCGCGGTCGGGTTCGCCGACATGTGCGGCTTCACCGGTCTCACCCAGCAGCTGCGCATGGAGGAGCTGTCGCTGCTGCTCACGAGGTTCGAGGAGATCGCGAGCGACGTCGTCACCGACCATGGCGGGCGATTGGTGAAGTTCATCGGCGACGCCGTCATGTTCGTGACCACCGACGTCGTGTCGGCGGTCGCAGTCGCAGACGACCTCATCGCCTCCGCGGAGGAGCGCGGCCTTCAGGCCAGAGCCGGCGTCACCGTCGGCACGGTGCTGGCGCTGGATGGCGACTACTTCGGTCCCATGGTCAACCTTGCGTCACGGCTCGTCGGCCTTGCGCAGCCCGGAGACGTGCTCGTCTCCGAACCGGTGGCCGATCTCCTCGGCGACCGACGCCAGCTCAGCATGCTCGGACCGCAGCAGATACGCGGCTTCGCCGAGCCCGTGCCGGTGGCCCGGCTCGAACGGTTGCTGCTGCCGGGATAGCGTCCGGATATGCCTCTCAATCGCGACTTCATCGGTCGCGACTACCCGGCCGACGAGACCTACGAGGTCTCCCGCGAACTGATTCGTCGCTTCGCCGAGGCCGTCGGCGACACGAACCCGGCGTACGTCGACGTCGAGGCCGCCAAGGCGCTCGGCCATCCCGACGTGATCGCGCCGCCGACGTTCCTGACCGTGCTCGGCTTCCGCTACGCCGGCACCGGCCCGATGGTCGACCCGTCGCTGGGGCTCGACTACTCGCTCGTCGTGCACGGGGAGCAGCGGTTCGTGCATCATCGGCCGGCGCGAGCCGGTGACGTGCTGTCGGTCGTGTCGACGATCGTCGACATCCGCGACGCCGGGCGCAACGAGCTGATGACGACGAAGACGTCAGTGTCAGCAAGTGGTGGCGAGCCGGTCGCCGACCTCTACAGCACGATCGTCTCTCGCGGCACCGCGGCGCGTGCGGAGGCCTGAGCGATGACGACGAAGGTGCGCTACGACGAGGTCGACGTCGGCACGGAGCTGCCTCCGCACGACTACCAGATCACGCGAGCGAAGCTCGTGCACTATGCCGGTGCGTCGGGTGACTTCAACGTCATCCACTGGAACGAGCGGATCGCGC
This sequence comes from Mycobacteriales bacterium, assembly GCA_035695245.1. Classification (GTDB taxonomy): domain Bacteria; phylum Actinomycetota; class Actinomycetes; order JAFAQI01; family JAFAQI01; genus DASSEQ01. Next base: position 3,548 of record DASSEQ010000315.1, read on the forward strand.
GTGCGGTCGGACTGCCGGACGTCATCGCGCACGGGATGTTCACCATGGCCGAGGCGGGTCGACTCGTGACCGACTGGGTCGGCGACCCGGGCGCTGTCGTCGAGTACGGCGTCCGCTTCTCGGCAACTGTGCCGGTGCCGGACGACGAGGTCGGCACCACGCTGACAGTCCGCGGCAAGGTGGCCGAGAAGCTCGACGACAACCTGGTCGCGGTGGACCTCGACGCGCGCGTGGCCGAGAGCAAGGTGCTGGCCAAGGCGCGGGCCGTCGTACGCCTTGACTGACGCACCGGCCGACGTCGTCGCGCTAGCGCAGGCTCGGGCGCAGGCTCGCGCCGACCGTGACTTCACGGCCGCGGACCGCCTGCGTGACGAGATCGCCGCTGCCGGCTGGGTCGTGACCGACGTCGCCGGCGGCGACTTCGGCTTGTCGCCGCGGCCGCCGTTCGACGTCTTTGCCTCCGTCGATGCGCTTCCCGACAACAGCGTGGCTCCCGATGCTCGCCGTGCGACGGTGAGCCTCGTCGTCGATGGCTGGCCGGACGACGTGCGCACCTGTGTCGACGCACTCTTGGCGCATACCGCCGACGACGTGGTCGTGCAGGCCCTGGACCTAGGCAACGTCGACGGGGCCGGCCTCGCGCTGCACGAGTTTGCCGGCGACCGGCTGGAGGAGTGGCACGTCGCCGGGCCGGCCGGATGGGCCGCGGCGAGGACGGCGCTCTTGCGCGCGGACACGGCGGGTGTGCACGTGTGGTGCGACTTGTCCACGGTGTTCATCGGCGATGCGCTCACCCCGCTCGTCGACGCGATCGCCGCCGACGACAGCGTCATCGGATCCGGATGGCGTGGCGTCAACGTCGACATCGCCGACGAATGGCGCTCGTTCGTCCCGGCCGGGCCCGGTGAGGTCGACGCGCTGCTCGGCTATCTGTTCGCGATGCGGCGCTCGGCCGCCCTCGCCGCCGGCGGTCCGCATGCCAAGGCGCGCTTCTACCGCAACGCCGACATGGAGTTCTCCTTCGCGTTGCGCGACGCGGTCCCCGGCTCCCGGCTGGTCGTTCCGCTGCCCGACCTGCCCTGTCGCCAAGACCGCCACCGGGGCTACCACGACAGCGATCCCGGCTACCGCGACAAGGAGAGCGCGAAGACCTACCAGCGGTTCCTCCAGCGTTATCGCGGCCGCACCGATCTCCTCGCGCCGCGCTGAACGCCAGCGCCCGCTGATACCGCGGTTGACAGGTGAGTGATTCATCACTCACTATCGAGTCATGATGGCGCCGGCGACGCGGATGACGGCTGAGGAGCGGCGGGCTGACGTCCTGCAGGTGGCGGTCGCGCAGTTCGCCAAGCGGGGCTACCAGGGGACGTCGACCGAAGACGTGGCTCGGGCGGCCGGCATCAGCCAGCCCTACCTGTTCAAGATGTTCCCGACCAAGAAGGCGCTGTTCCTCGACCTGATCGAGCACAGCTTCGCCCGAGTCCGGCAGGCCTTCGTCGAAGCCGTCGGCGGCGCAACCGGCGACGCGGCCTTGGACCGCATGGGGGAGTGCTACGGCGAGCTGCTCCGCGACCGCAACGCGCTGATGCTCCAGATGCAGGCTTACGCGTCCTGCGACGACCCCGAGATCGGTGATATCACCCGACGCGAATTCGGCAAGCTGTGGCGCGAAGTCGCCGAGCTGTCAGGTGTCGACGAGGAGCGGCTCCACCACTTCTTCGCGATGGGCATGCTCATCAACGTCCTCGCCTCGATGGACGCGACGCGACACCCGTCGCAGTGGGTGAAGGCGTGCATCCCGCCGGCATGGCTCGGCCCGCCCATGCGCGAGGTTTCCTGACTCCGGCGGCAATCTGCAACCGTTCCTTCAGGTTCGCCGGATTTTCTTGTCTGCACGACGACAGTCACCGGGGATTTTGCTTATAGCTCCCGGGGTACTTGCCGATCCAGCGGACAAGCGCCAGAGAGAGGAGCGGCAGATGACCGTGTTGCCACTCTGGCGCCGCGCGCGGCGGGAGCCGCGGCCCACTCCGCCACAACCGCGGGAAGCCTTCGTCTTCTCCGGCGGCGGCAGCCTCGGCGCCGCTCAGGTCGGCGCACTTCAGGCGTTGTTCGAAGCCGGCATCCGCCCGGACGTGGTCGTCGGCTGCTCCGTTGGCGCACTCAACGCCGCCTACCTTGCCGTCGACCCGACGCCCGACCGCGCGGTTGCTCTCGGCGACCTGTGGCGCCGAATGTCGCGATCGCTGATCTTTCCGGACGGCCGGTTCTCCATCGCGCGCCGCCTGGCGGCTCGCGAGGATCACCTCTTCTCCGGCCACGGGCTGCGCGGCGTGATCGAGAGCGGCATCCAGGTCGACGACCTCGCCGACACGGAGATCCCCTGTCACGTCGTGACGACGGATCTGCTTGCCGGCGAGCCGGTGTGGTGGACCTCGGGCCGGCCGCACGAAGTGCTCGCCGCAAGTGCCTGCCTTCCCGGCCTGTTCAAGCCGATCGAGCTGGCCGGCTCACTGCACGTCGACGGTGGCGTCGTCTGCCCGGTGCCGACCCAGCGGGCGCTCGACCTCGGCGCGACCCGGGTCTGGGTGCTCGACGTGGTCCGCGACTTCCACGGGTGGGCCGACAAACGCATGTCGGCGATGGATGTTCTGCTGGAGAGCTTCGCGATCTCGCGCCAGCACCTTGCCCAACGTGCGCCCGTCGTCGGCGCCGGCCAACACGTGGTGACGTTGCCGCCCCTGGACATCGGGCGACAGGACATCCGTGACTTCTCCCGCACCGAGCGGTTGATCGCGCGCGGGCGTGAGCTCGGCCGGGCGATGATCGCCACGGAGCGCGCGGGCGCTACTCCGCTTCGCCCAGCAGCTTCCCAAGCCGGGTGACGCCCTCGACGAGGTCGTCGTCGCCCAGCGCGTAGGACAGCCGGAAGTAGCCCGGCGCCCCGAACGCCTCGCCCGGCACAACCGCGACCTCGGCCTCGTCGAGCACCAGCTCAGCCAGCTCGGCCGACGACGACGGCTGCCTGCCGCGCAGCGTCTTGCCCAGGATC
>DASSEQ010000316.1:0-12185 GCA_035695245.1 Mycobacteriales bacterium
ACCAGCTGTCCGCCCGGGATCGACGTGACGTTGATGCCCTGCGAGTGCAGCGCTTGCACGAGTGCCGCGCCGTAACCAAGCCCGAGGACCACACCGAGCAGCGCCCCGAACACCGCAATGACGACAGCCTCGAGACGAACCATGCGCCGCACCTGCGCGGTTGCCATGCCGACCGCGCGCAGCAGACCGATCTCGCGCGTGCGCTCGTAGACCGAAAGAGCAAGCGTGTTGACGATGCCGAGCCAAGCAATGATCAGCGACAACACCAGCAGTGCGAGCACGAACGACAACACCATGTTGATCTGGCGCTTCTGGTTGGCCTTGAACTCCGACTGGTCGCGCAGAACCAGGCTCGGTGCGGCCTTGAGCACGTTGGACAGCTCCGTGCGCACCTGCCCGAGGTTGGCTCCGGGTGCCGCCTTCGCCGCGATCACGAAGTCGAGTTTGTTGCGGAAGTTGGCGTTGTAGGTCGACAGCCCGATCAGATATTCACCTGCGATCGGGTTGGTGTCGTAGACGCCGCTGATGACCAGCGTCTTGGCACCGGTATGCGCGAACTGCACCAGGAGGTGATCGCCGATCCTCGGGATCGGTCCGGTGGTGGGCTTCTGCACCGCGACCTCGCCGGGACCGAGGTCGAGATTGCCGGCGAGGACGGTGAGCCGAAGCGTTTCGCCGACCGTGCCCGGCGTGACGCCAGTGACCTGCTTGTTCGAGCAGTAGCCGCCACTCCGACAGGCGATCTTCATGTTGCCGCCGCGGAACTCGGTGACCGCTGCGACGCCCTGCTGCTTGGCGATGTCGGAGGCGAAGTTGCCCCCGATGGGCCCGAAGTTCTTCGCGGTGATGATGAAGTCGGCGCCGACGCTCTTGTCGATCTGGGCGCTCGCGGACGACGTGATCGACGACGCCATGATGCTCATCGTCGTCGTGAGTGCGATGCCGATCATCAGCGCCGATGCCGTTGCAGCGGTGCGCCGAGGATTACGCAGGGCGTTCTCGCGAGCCAGCCGCCCGGTGGTGCCCCAGACTCGTGGCAGCACCTGCCCGAGCCCACCGACAATCGGCCGCGACAGCACCGGGGAGAGGGCGACGACGCCGCGGAACATCAGCAGTGCGCCGATGCCGATCTGCAGCGCACTGCCCTTGTTGACGCCGAGGACCAGCAACGCGGCGCCGATGACCAGAGTGACCACACCAAGCCGAGTGCGGCGACGCAACGAAGCCGTGGGCAGCACGTAGTCGTCACGCATGGCAGCAACCGGCGGAATCCGGGAGGCGCGGACCGCGGGCACGATCGCGGCGATCACGGTGACGACGAACGCCACGACGAAGCTCACGATGACGGTGCGCGGCTCGACTCTCAGGCCGACCGTGACGAGCCCACCCCCGCTGAACGCTGTGATCAGCGCTCGCAGGAGAGCCGCGACGCCGATGCCGCCGAGCAGACCGGCCGCGCCCGAGAACAAGCCGACGATGCCGGCTTCGCCGACAACCGCGAGCAGCACTTGCCGACGGCTTGCCCCGACCGCGCGCAAGAGCGCGAGCTCGCGGGTGCGCTGAGCGACCAGCACGTTGAACGTGTTGAAGATGATGAAGACCGCAACGAACACGGCGATGAAAGCGAACACCAGCAGCAGGATGTTGAAGAACTTCAGCTGCGACTTGAATCGCTTGGACTGCTGCGCGACGTAGTCATGCTGGGTCATGACGGTGACGGTGAGGTTGCCGGAGAGCGCCTGCCCGATGCGCTGGGCGAGCACCCGCTGCGTCACGCCCGGCTGGGCGGTCGCCTGCACCGTCGACCAGGCACCCGATTGCCCGAGGAGCAACGACTGCGCCTGCTGTGGAGCGAATGCGGTCAGCGACGCGCCCGCAAGGGTCGAGTCCTTGCCGAACTTGACGGTGCCGACCACCGTCACCGGCACATCCTGGCCTTGCACCAAGGCGTGCGCCTGTGCGCCGACCGGGATGTGGAACTTCTTCGCACTGTGCTCGTCGACAGCGACTTCGCCTGCTGCGGTGGGCGGTCGGCCGCTGACCATGCGCAGAGGATTCGCCGGCACGTTGCCCACCCAGGCGCTGCCCAACGTCGGCGCCGACCCGTTCTCGACGGCCTTGCCGTTGTAGACGAGCTGTGCGTAGCCGTCGGCGACGCCGATCGCCGATGCCACCCCGGGCACGTGGCGCACGGTTTGCAGCACCTGGTCCGAGACCAGCGCACGTTCCTGACCGGCGCCGTCACCGCCGCCGAAGGCCTGGTTGCCTTGTACGACGACTGACACCCCCGCCTCGGCGTTGCCGAAGATGCGGTCGAAGGTGGCGTTGAGCGTGTCGGTCAAGACGTAGGTGCCGGCGACGAAAGCGACGCCGAGCACGATGGAGGTGGCGGTGAGCGCCAGCCTGAGCTTTCGGGCCAGGGCGCCTTTCAGTGCGAGCCGGAACATCGGGGCCGCCTAGCCCGGCCGGTTGGCCGGAGCGTCGAAGCTCTTCATGCGGTTGAGCACCGCCTCGGCGGTCGGCTTGGCGACGTCGTCGACGATCCGACCGTCGGCGAGGAAGAGTGCGCGGTCGGCGTAGGCCGCGGTCACCGGGTCGTGGGTCACGATGATGATCGTCTGGCCGTTGTCGTCAACGCTTCGGCGCAGGAAGTCCAGGATCTCGGCACTGGCGCGCGAGTCGAGGTTGCCGGTCGGCTCGTCGGCGAAGATCACCTCGGGCCGCGACACCATGGCCCGGGCGCAGGCCACCCGTTGCTGCTGGCCGCCGGACAGCTCGCTCGGCCGGTGCTCCAGCCGGTCCCGCAGCCCGACCGTGTCGATGACGGAGTCGAGCCACTCGCGATCCGGCGAGTTGCCGGCGAGATCGAGCGGCAGGGTGATGTTCTCCAGCGCCGTCAGCGTCGGAACGAGGTTGAACGACTGGAACACGAACCCGATCCGGTCGCGGCGCAAGCTGGTCAGCGCCTTCTCGTCGAGGGCGGTCACCTCGGTGGAACCGATCCACACCTGGCCGGACGTCACCGAGTCGAGACCGGCGAGACAGTGCATGAGGGTCGACTTGCCGGACCCGGATGGGCCCATGATCGCGGTGAGGGCGCCGCGCGTGAAGTCCGCCCCAACGTCATCGAGTGCTACGACGCGTGTGCCGCCCTCGCCGTAAACCTTGGTGACGTCGACTGCGTGGATGGCGGTGTCGGTCATGGGCGGTGTCTCCGGCTCACGCGCCGGACACTAGCCGACGAAAGTGTCAGCTGCCGCCGGCAGCGGCGGAGGGGTGCCGCCGTACGCCGGGCAGAGCGCCTGGAACGAGCACCAGTCGCAGAGCTTGCTCTGCTTGTGCCGCCAGTCGCCGCTCTCACGCGCCTTGATGATCGCGGCTCCGATGGCCTCCACCTGCCGCTCCAAAGCGGTCAGGTCACGCTCGTCCGGCCGGTAGTCGAGCACCTCGCGGTCGGACAGGTAGTAGAGCCGGAGCAGTGTCGGGAGCACGCCGGTCGAACGCCACAGCACGAGGGCGTAAAACCGAAGCTGGAACAGTGCCTTGCCCTCGAACTCCTCGCGGGGACTCTTGCCGGACTTGTAGTCGACGACACGGATGCGCCCGTCGCCGGCCCGGTCGAGCCGGTCGACGAAGCCCTTGAGCCGCACTCCGGACGGCAGCGTCGTCTCGACCAGCACCTCGCGGTCGGCCGGCTCGAGCCTGGTGGGGTCTTCGAGCGAGAAGTAGGACGTCAGCAGTGATCGGGTCGAGTCGAGCAAGGCGACGAGGCCGTCTGCATCGGAGTCGACCATCTGTGCAAGCTCGGTGTCGCTCTCGAGCAGCTCGCGCCACTGCGGCTCGACCAACTCCTCCGCCGCACTGATGGTGCGCTCGGCCGCGGGGAGATCGAACAGCCGCTCCAGGATTGCGTGGACAACCGTGCCCCTCGCCGCGTCCAGGCTCGGCGGCTCCGGGAGGCGGTCGATCACCCGGAAGCGGTAGAGCAGCGCACAGGTCTTGAAATCGAGGGCGCGCGACGGCGACAGCGCCCAGACGGAGCTGTCCAGCTCCGCCGGCGGGAGCTCCGGCGCCGTTGTCATGCCAGGAACGCTAAACGACCGGTACGACGAAATCCGGTCGCCGACGCACCTATGTGGACAGTTTTTGCCGCCGCGAGCGGCCTAGCATCATGGTGTGAGCCAGGGCGACGACCGGGAGCGGGGCAGGGGGCGCCCCACCGCGCTCACTGACATTCCGGTCGGCCGCGTGCTCGGCGTGCCGGTCGTCATCCAGCCGCTCTGGTTCGTGATCCTGGCGATCTTCGCGATCTCGTTCGCACCAACCGTCCGCGACTCGGTGCCCTCGCTCTCCTCGCCGGCGAGCTATGCGATCTCGCTGATCTTCGTTCTGCTGTTGTACGCCGCTGTCCTGGTGCACGAGATCGGTCACGTCGTGATCGCCAAGTTGCTCGGCATGCAGGTCAACCGGATCGTGTTGCAGTTGCTCGGCGGGGCGTCCGAGATCGTCGAGGAGAACCCCGGGCGACCCGAGCGCGAATATCTCGTCGCGGCGGTCGGTCCGCTGACCAGCGTCTTGCTCGGTGGCATCGGGTTCGCGATCGCTCCGCACTTCGCGCACGAAAGCGTCGGACGACTGCTCGCCTACGGGTTCGGTTGGGTCAACGCGGTGACCGCCGCGTTCAACCTGTTGCCGGGCTGGCCGATGGATGGCGGTCGCGTGCTGCGCTCGATCGTCTGGCGGGTCACGAGCGACAAGCTGCGCGCCACCATCGCCGTCGGTTGGGTGGGGCGCGCCGTTGCCGTCGGTGTCGCCATCTACGCAGTCAGCACCCAGAACCAGAGCCGCACCGGGTGGGGCTTCGGTGGGCTCTACCTGCTGCTGCTCGCATTCTTCATCTGGACCAACGCGAGCTTGGCGATCGCCCAGACGAAGGTCATGCATGTGCTGCCGCGCCTCGACCTCCGCTCGATGACGCGGCGCGCGTTGCCGGTCACCGCGGATCTTCCGGTCGCGGAGGCCGTGCGCCGGGCTCGCGATGCGCAGGCACGCGGCCTCGTCGTCGTCGACGCCTATGGCAGACCCAGCGGGCTCGTCTCCGAAGCCGCGGTCAGCGCCATGCCGGCCGGCCGGCAGCCCTGGGTGCCGGTCAGCGATCTGGCCCGTCCGGTGGAGGAGGGGTTGGTGCTGCGCACCGACATGACCGGCGAACGCCTTTTGCATGCAGTGCAGGTCACGCCGGCGACGGAGTATCTGGTGCTCGAGCCTTCCGGTCAGGTCATGGGAGTGCTCGCCCGCGCCGACTTGATCGCGGCTCTCCAGGCCGCCGGGTTGCGGTGACCGGCAAAGCCGGCGAGCGCCGACGGGGCCCGTTCGGCGTCGGCGACCTCGTGCAGCTGACCGATCCCAAGGGCCGCATGCACACGATCGAGCTCGTGGCCGGCAAGGACTTCCACACGCACCGCGGCCCGGTTGCTCACGACGACCTGATCGGAAAGCCCGAGGGCATCGTGGTGGTGTCACAAGGTGGCACGGCCTACGTCGCACTTCGGCCGCTGCTCGCCGACTATGTGCTTTCGATGCCGCGCGGCGCGACCGTCGTCTACCCCAAAGACGCGGCGCAGATCGTCGCTCTCGCCGACATCTTTCCGGGTGCGCGCGTCATCGAGGCCGGTGCAGGTTCTGGTGGGCTGACCTGCGGGCTGCTTCGTGCGGTCGGTGCGGACGGGATGGTCTCGTCGTACGAGAAGCGGGAGGACTTCGCCGAGGTCGCGGCTCGAAACGTCGAGCGTTTCTTCGGCGGCCCGCATCCGGCCTGGCGGTTGACGCTCGGCGACGTGGCGGACAAGTGCACGGACGAAGACGTCGACCGCGTCGTCCTCGACATGCTCGCCCCGTGGGAGGTGATCGACACGGTGGCCGCTGCGATGACTCCGGGTGGCGTCATCTGTTGCTACGTCGCAACCACCACGCAGCTGTCCCGCACCGTCGAGTCGCTCCGCGAGCACGGCGGGTTCACCGAGCCGACTGCCTGGGAGTCGTTGGTGCGGGGTTGGCACATCGACGGCCTCGCGGTTCGGCCGGAACATCGCATGATCGGACATACCGGCTTCCTCGTCACCGCCCGCCGGATGGCACCGGGAGCGGTCGCACCGCCGCGCCGCCGCCGGCCTTCGAAAGGCGCACGCTCCGAAGAGTGACGCTCCCGCTTCGCCGTGTTGCGGCGGTTCTGCGTGAGCGTGCGCCTGCCCAGGGATAGGCTCGCCGCAAGCGCGAGTTGCCGGCGTCCGCAAGGCGCCGGCAGCGTCGGAGGAGGTGACACGTGCCCGCACGTGACGACGCAGAGCGCGCACGCCGCGACAAGGACTCGCAGGACGTCTCCACCCAGCTCGCCTTCCTCGAAGAGGAAGTCGCGATGCTGCGCCGCAAGCTGGCCGAATCACCGCGTCAGGTGCGGCAGCTAGAGGAGCGGTTGACCGAGGCGCAAGCGAACCTGTCCGGCGTCGTCGGCCAGAACGAGCGTCTTGTTGCGACTTTGAAAGAGGCGCGGGAGCAGATCATCGCGCTCAAAGAGGAAGTCGACCGGCTGGCGCAACCGCCGTCCGGCTACGGCTACTTCCTGGCAGCTCACGATGACGGCACCATCGACGTGTTCACCGGCGGCCGCAAGTTGCGGGTGACGCTGTCACCGAGCATCGACATCGCCGAGCTCCGCAAGGGGCAGGAGGTCATGCTCAACGAGGCACTCAACGTCGTACAAGCGCTCAACTTCGAGCGCCAGGGTGACGTGGTGCTGCTGAAAGAGATTCTCGAAGGTGGCGACCGGGCGCTCGTGATCGGGCACACCGACGAGGAGCGCGTTGTCATGCTCGCCGAGTCGCTGCTCGAGTCGCCGCTGCGGGCCGGCGATTCGTTGCTCGTCGAGCCGAGGTCCGGCTGGGCCTACGAGCGCATCCCGAAGTCCGAGGTCGAGGAGCTCGTCCTCGAAGAGGTCCCCGACATCGGCTACGACGACATCGGCGGTCTCGGCAACCAGATCGAACAGATCCGCGATGCCGTCGAGCTGCCGTTCCTGCACAAGGAGCTGTTCCTCGAGCACCAGCTGAAGCCGCCGAAGGGCATCCTGCTCTACGGCCCGCCCGGCTGCGGCAAGACGCTCATCGCCAAGGCCGTTGCCAACTCGCTCGCGAAGAAGGTCGCCGAGGCCGGTCGCGGTGAGGGTCGGTCGTACTTCTTGAACATCAAGGGTCCGGAGCTGCTCAACAAGTACGTCGGTGAGACCGAGCGGCACATCCGACTCGTGTTCCAGCGTGCCCGCGAGAAGGCTTCGGAAGGCACTCCCGTCATCGTCTTCTTCGACGAGATGGACTCGATCTTCCGCACGCGCGGCTCGGGTGTGTCGTCCGACGTCGAGAACACGATCGTGCCGCAGCTGCTGTCGGAGATCGACGGCGTCGAGGGTCTCGAGAACGTCATCGTGATCGGCGCATCCAACCGCGAAGACATGATCGACCCGGCGATCCTTCGCCCCGGTCGTCTCGACGTGAAGATCAAGATCGAGCGGCCCGATCATGAAGCGGCCAAGGACATCTTCTCGAAGTACCTCGTCAAGGAACTGCCGCTGCACCCGGACGACGTGCTCGAGCACGGCGGCTCCCCGGACGCCACGATCGCCGCAATGATCCAGCACACCGTCGAGCGGATGTACTCCGAGACGGAGGAGAACCGCTTCCTCGAGGTCACTTACGCCAACGGCGACAAGGAAGTCCTCTACTTCAAGGACTTCAACTCCGGCGCGATGATCGAGAACATCGTGGCCCGAGCCAAGAAGATGGCCATCAAGGACTTCCTCGAGGTCGGCCAGAAGGGCTTGCGGCTGTCGCATCTGTCGACGGCGTGCATCGATGAGTTCAAGGAGAACGAGGACCTGCCCAACACGACCAACCCGGATGACTGGGCGCGCATCTCCGGCAAGAAGGGCGAGCGCATCGTCTACATCCGCACGCTGATCACGGGCAAGGGCGCCGACTCCGGCCGCTCGATCGACACGGTCGCCAACACCGGCCAATACCTCTAACCCGAAGCGGGCGCAGGTCCGTGCGCTCTGGCACATGGATCTGCGCCCACTTAGCTGGGCCATCGACGTTGTGCTGCGCGGAGTTGCTCTCTCACGCGGGCGCGTTCCAGACGCACGCCTACAGACGCGAAGCGCAGCATCGGTTTGCCGGTGATGACGATCGCGTTTTGTCGGAACATGTCGTCCCACCAATTCAGTGGTTTGAGATGGACCGCGCTACCAACTTCGACGGTGAACCCGTCGAACTCCGCGTCGAGGTAGCGACGCCGACCTTCGCTGTCGCGTCGCACCCTGGCGCCTCGGAGGGGGCATTCCTGCCTCCTTGGCTAGCGCGAAGAAGTCCAGAGGCCGAATGTCGTCCCGTCGCACGAGGCGCTGCTGTACGACGGCGGCGATGAGGGCAGACAGCGACTCGCACGCGCATCATCGGTGGCCGTCGAACCGGATGCGCTCGACCGGAAAGCCAGCCAGGCCCTGCTTGTGCAAGGCGCTCAGACCCGCGAGAACACAATCGTCGCCGCCGTCCAAAACGGCGAACCAGGCCCTGGCTTCGTCGCAAGCTTTCGAAGGTCCTCAGACGGCGCTGCGGCTAGGGACATCACACAACGATTGCCGAAACGGCCGAGGCTCGCGGCCGCTGTCCACAGACTCCGGCGGAAGCGGGCGCAGATCCATGTGCGGGGCCGCACGCAATGGCGCCTGCTTCTCGCGATGCGGCGGCTAGGCTGATGCGGTGAGCGTGCGCCGGGTGATGGGCACGGAGACCGAGTACGGCATCGCCGTCCCCGGCCAGACGAGCGCCAACCACATGCTGGCTTCCAGCCAGGTCGTCAACGGATATCTCAACGCGACGACCGGCGCGCCCCGCGACCGCCGCCCACGCTGGGACTTCGAGGAGGAGTCGCCGCTGCGCGACGCGCGCGGCTTCGACGTGTCGGCCGGCCCGATCATCGGCGCCGGCCGCGACGCAGCAGAGCCGCTGTCAGACGACGAGATCGGCCTGGCCAACGTCATCCTCACCAACGGCGCGCGGCTTTACGTCGACCACGCGCACCCGGAGTACTCGACTCCCGAGGTGACGAACCCGCGTGACGCCGTCATCTGGGACAAGGCGGGGGAGCGAGTCATGGCTGCGGCAGCGGACTACGCCGCGCAGATTCCCGGCGCCGGCCAGATCCAGCTCTACAAGAACAACACCGACAACAAGGGTGCGTCGTACGGCTGTCACGAGAACTACCTGATGCGCCGGCAGACGCCGTTCGCTGACATCGTGCGGCATCTCACTCCGTTCTTCGTCAGCCGGCAAGTCGTCGTCGGCGCCGGTCGCGTCGGCATCGGGCAGGACGGACGCCAACACGGTTTCCAGATCTCGCAGCGCGCGGACTACTTCGAAGTCGAGGTCGGGCTCGAAACGACGTTGAAGCGCCCGATCATCAACACGCGCGACGAGCCGCATGCGGATCCGGAGCGTTACCGCCGACTACACGTCATCATCGGTGACGCCAACATGAGTGAGGTCTCGACGTACCTGAAAGTCGGTACGACGGCGCTCGTGCTCGCGATGATCGAAGAGCAGTGGTTCGGCGACACGGGTGTCGATCTCGGAGTCGAGGCACCGGTCGCTTCGCTGCGCGCGATCTCTCACGACCCCTCGTTGCAACAACAAGTGACGATGCGCGACGGGCGTCGACTGACGGCCGTGCAGCTGCAGATGGAGTATTTCGAACAAGCACGCAAGTTCGTAGAAGACCGCTACGGCGTTGACGCCGACGATCAGACACTCGATGTGCTCGCGCGCTGGGAGTCAGTGCTCACGCGGCTGTCCGACGACCCGATGTCGCTCGCGCGCGAGCTCGACTGGGTGGCGAAGCTGCAGATCCTGAACGGCTACCGTGACCGCGAGTCGCTGGACTGGGATTCGCACAAGCTGCAGATGGTCGACCTGCAATATCCGGACGTGCGGCCGGACAAGGGCCTCTACAACCGGCTGGTCGCTCGGGGGCGCATGGAGCGCATCGTCACTGACGCCGAGATCGACCGCGCCGTGACCGAACCTCCCGAGGACACCCGCGCATACTTCCGTGGCCGCTGCCTGTCTCGGTTCGCCGAGTCGGTTGCAGCCGCGTCATGGGACTCCGTCATCTTCGACGTCGGTCGCGAGTCGCTGCAACGCGTGCCGATGCTCGAACCAGTGCGCGGCACCAAGCAACATGTCGACGACCTGCTCGCGCGTTGCTCTACGGCTGCTCAGCTCGTGGATGAGATTGCGGGGCGCTCCTGACCGACTTGTCGACGAGACGCCGCACGTCCCGAGCGACGAAACCGGTGAGTCCGAAGGCCGCGCTGTCGGCAGGATCGACCTGACCTTCGTCGGCGTATTCACCGACCGTGCCGCCACCAGCCCACGTGCCGCCCTCGACAAGCCGTCGTACGACGTCCGGCGCCTTCGCAATCTTGGTCTCCACCGCTCCGGTGGCCGCTGAGCCGGTGAAGCCGACGACTGCGGCGACCTCCAGCGAGTGCGCGTCCAGTTTCTGGTCGGTGAGCAACTCGGAAACGGCGTCGAAGCCGACTGATGCTCCGGCCGAGATCAGGTGCGGCACGACGAACGGAGCCAACGGTTTGACCGCGCCCAGAAGCGCCTGCCAAGCCGACAGCTCGGCCGCCGCTGTCGAACCGGCAGTTTCCGCGGCCGCTGTCGCTGCCTCGGCACCCTCGATGGCCGCGGTAGCGGCGGCGGCTTCGGCCGGCGCGGCCGCGCCGACTGTCACCACGATCGCCGCAGCGCCGACCGTGACCAGCGCGCCGACGGCGACCAGCTTGCCGATCGACCAGCCGTGATGCTCATGCGCGCGCTGCAACTTGTGTGCGTAGTGCCGGAGGTTGTCGGCCGACTCGTGCAGCGCGCGGCTGACATGCGTCGCCGCGGCTTGCAGAACCTGTTCGGGCGGGGCGACCGCCCTCGCTCCGAGTCCGTGCCAGGCAAGCTGGTCCAGAACGCGCAGCACGATGCGGGCCTGCGCGGTGACGGAGTCCGCCAGTGCGTCGTAGGCCTCGGCCAGCCGACGGGCGGCGTCGGGGTCGCCACTCGGCTTGCGTACGACGTATTGCCGGGGAGCGTTCGGCGTCATGCGTGTCGAGTGTGCGCTTCCTTTGCGGTTACGCGGAGCCGGCTGTCCACAGGGAGCCGGTTGTCAGGAACGTTCGAGCCGGCCCAGCTCACGGCGGGCCTTCTCGGCTTCGGCGTGAGCCGCGCGAGCAGCTCGGTGTGCGTCGGCGCGCTCCTTCTCGGCCGTGTCCATCGCGGCTCGTGCCTCGACGGCGGCCCGCGTGGCGAGGTCGTAGCGACGCTGCGCGTCGTCGGCGATCCCTGACAGCTCCAGGACGCGCTCCCGGAGGCTGACCAGGTCAGGGCTCGGCATCGACGGGCGTGTCGCGGGCTTCTTCTTGGCCGCAGGCTTCTTCGCCGCGGCCTTCTTGGCCGGCTGTTTCGTCGTACGGAGCGGAGTCGCGACCACGTCATCGAGGTCGGGGAACTCGCCGAAACCGGCGTAACGCAACGCCTTCACCAGCCGGCCCGAGCCCACGGCAGCGGCCAGTTGCGGATCGGCGGTTGCCGCCTCCAACGTCGCGGTGACGTCGTCGCGGACTCCTGCGGGCACCTCGGCGCTGACCAGTTGGCTGATCGCCTCGCGGCGTTCTTCCGAGAGCCGTCGCACGTCGCCGCCCTGCCCGGTCATCGCTGCCCGCAACTGGTCGCCGAGGGCGCACAGCGCCTCGATCGCATCAGTGTTGGCGCGCACGATTTGGTTGACGGCGTGGGCCGAGGCAGTTGGCCGGCGCAGCGCCTTGATGGCCTTGGCGAGCAGCGGATCCTTGGCGTGCTTTGCCGCCGTGTTCCGCGCGTCGACGAACTCGTCGGGGGACAGGGCATAGAGCTCGTCAGCCACGCTGTCCAGATCCACGCGCTCATGCTCTCTTTCGTCCGTGCCGAGAGGTACTGTCGGGATAGCGATCAACCAGCGGAGGTGCCTTGATGGCTCGCGACGACGGCGGTCAACAGCGGACGACGCGCCGCACGGAAGAGACCGAGGAGGTCGAGGAGGCC
>DASSEQ010000317.1:0-4954 GCA_035695245.1 Mycobacteriales bacterium
CGGCAACACCTACAGCGCCAGCCGGCCGCACAAGCGGATCGACGGCATCTTCGCGAGCCCTGGCGTCGAGGTGGTCAGCTGTCACGCGGTTGCGGACGACCCCGGCGTCGCCGTGGCGAGCGACCACCTGCCCGTCCTCGCCGTACTGAAGTCCGACGGATCCAGCACACAAACGTTGCCCACGCCCTGATTTCGCGGCGCTGCGATGACTCAGGAGGCAACCGGCGTCACGTTTGTGTGCTGAAGCCGTCGCCGCGGCTCTAGTCGCGGTGGTAGGACGGGACGAGCTCCATTGCCAGCTGCTCCAAGAACAGGCCGATGTCGGTGACGATGCCCACGGCCTGGGCGCTGCCGCGGTCGGCCAGCTTGGTGACGGTCGCCGGATTGATGTCGACCGCGACCAGTGGCACTGACGCGGGCAGGATGTTGCCGGTCGCGATCGAGTGCAGCATCGTCGCGACCATGATGGCGTAGCCGACGCCGGGCAGCTGGGCTCGCATAGCGCGCTGACCCTCGATCACGTCGGTGTAGACGTCGGGCAACGGCCCGTCGTCGCGCACCGACCCGACGAGCACAAACGGGCGACCGGCTTTCACCATCGCGTGCATCACGCCTTTGGTCAGCACACCGGAGTCGACCGCGGCCTTGATGGATCCGGCAGCACGGATCTGGTTGATCGCGCGGATGTGGTGTTCGTGACCGTGTTCGACACCGGCACCGCGGGCCAGGTCGACGCCGAGCGATGTGCCGAAGAGCGCGGATTCGATGTCGTGCGTCGCCAACGCGTTGCCGCTGAAGAGCACGTCGACCCAGCCGCTCTCCACGAGCGCGGCCATCGGCATCGACGCACCGGTGTGCACGACGGCCGGCCCGGCGACCCACAGGATGCGGCCACCGTCACCCTTGACCTCGCGCATGCGCTCTGCGATCTGCCGCACCAGCAACGCTTGCGGTTTCTCGCTCGACACGTTCGACGACATGAACTCGAACTGGTCGCCCAACGCCTTGTGCTCGCGCGGCGGCAGCACGACCTTGATCCCGCCCGCGCCACACACGATCTGGTCGCCTTCGTTGACGTCGCTGACCGGCACGGTGTGCACGCGACCGTCGACGACGCGAAGGCCGCAGTCCATCTCCGGATGCTCGACCGGCACCCACTGGCCGCCGAGCCGGACGACGGTTTCGAGGTTGGTCGTCGAGTAGAAGTCGTCCGGGAAGACGCCGGCTTTGGGGGCGGGCCGGGTCAGGGCGGCGCCGGGGTCGACTTGGTTGACGCCGTGCGTCTGCAGCCGCATGAGTAAGCGCTGCAGCTCGTCGTTGCTGTCGGTGAAGACGATGATGCGGGCGTAGGACTCGTCCTCGTGCGTCTTGCCGACGTCGAGCCGCTCGATGGTGTAGTCGCCGCCGTAGTCGAGCACGTCATCCAGGACCCGGGCCAGCACGCCCGAGTCCATCAGGTGACCGGTGATCTCGACGGTCTCGCTGACCTGCACGGCGCGTACGTTATCGGCCGCAGTCAGAGGACGGCGCCGTCATCCCACCCGTCGTCGTCCGGCGGGCCCTGCCGCATGTTGTAGACCAGGCTCGCCGCCGCCGCGACGAACACGATGAAGGCAAGGATGTCGAGGCCGCGACCACCGATGTCGGTGACCATCACGACGATGCAGAGCGCCATCGTCATCAGCGCCGCCCAGGTCGACGGCCGGAGCTTGGGCAGTGGCGGGGGAGGCGGCGGCACATAGTGCTCCTCCTCCGGCTCGCGGGCGCGCTGCTCCTCGTCGTACGCCGCCTCACGCTCTGCGAGCGTGAGGTTCTCGCGTTCGGGCCAGGGCGACTGCATGTGTGTCGGCGAGCTCTGCAGTGAGGCAAGCACCTGTTGCCACGACGACTCGAAGTCGCCCCCTGCAACCGTGTCTGCGGTCTCCGCGTCGACGATCTGACGCGCATCGTCGAGCCGCTGGTCGTCGACGAACAACCGGTCCATCGGCCGGTCCGGCACCCGCGACTCGAGCGAGTGGCTCGTCACGTTCTGCGCCGGGATCGCATAGGCAGCGATGCCGCGGTCGCGCAGCGACAGCAGCACGTCGTCGACGACTCGCGGGTCGAGGTCGCCGACCGGCACGTAGTTGCCGGCGCGCAAACCGTTGTCGCGCGACCCGTTGTCACGCGACCCACCCGGCTGCACGTCGGTCATCCTGTCGACATCGGTGCGTGCGCGCGAACGAAAGCCAGCGATTCGCTGACGATCAGCGGCAAGTCGTTGTCCATCGTCGCGACGTGGAAGCTGTTGTCCAGCACGATCTGCTGCTTGTCCGTCGAGCCGGCCGCCTCCATCAACCTCGCGGAGTTGGCCGGTTCGACCACGTGGTCGTCGCGGCTGGTCAGCACGAGCAGCGGCTGGGTGATCTGGGCGAGGTCGGCGTTGGCGAGCTTCCAGAGCCGCGCCAGCTGGTAGGCCGCCTTGACCGGCAGCCGGTCATACGCCGGCTCGGTCACGCCCGGCTTCTTGATGTCGTTGCCGACCGGCGGGAACGACGGCACGAACAACCGCACGAGCGGCAGCAGCTTCGCGTCTTTACGGGTCGTGAACAGCGACGGGTTCACGACGACGACGCCCGCGATGTCGGCGCCGCGCTGTTCGGCGAGCCGCAACACGAGGGTCCCGCCCATCGACAGGCCCATGACGAAGACGTGGTCGCACCGGCTCCGCACGTCGTCAAAGGTCCGCTCGAGCTCGGCGTACCAGTCCTGCCACGACGTGCGATTTGCGTCCTGCCAGGTGGTTCCATGCCCGGGCAAGCGGGGCACCCTGACCGTCAAGCCGGCATCGGCGAGCGCCGCCCCCCAGTCGCGGAGGCTGCCGGGCATGCCGGTGAGTCCGTGACAGAGGACGGCGGCAACGGGGCCGCCGTCGGCGGCGAAAGGCTCGGCCTCGGGGCGCAGGCTCACGTGGCCATGGTCGCATGGCCCGGACACCGGTAAAATTCGTAACGAAGTGGTCACGTGGCTGTCACCGGTTGGAGCCATTGCCGGTGCAGGGTGATGTCCCTAGGGTGGGTTGCAAGGTCTTGGTCAGGCTGGTTGAAAGGAGGGGCGAGTGGTCTACCACTTTCTGAAGTACGTCGTCCTCGGCCCCATCCTCAAGCTGCTGTTCCGGCCGTGGGTCGAAGGGGAGGAGAACCTCCCGCTCGAGGGTCCGGCGATCCTCGCGAGCAACCATCTGTCGTTCTCGGATTCCTTCTTCCTGCCGCTGATGGTGCCGCGGCGGGTGACCTTCCTGGCCAAAGCCGAGTACTTCACCGGCCGCGGCCTCAAGGGCTGGTTCAGCCGGCTGTTCTTCACCTCGATCGGGCAGGTGCCGATCGATCGCAGCGGCGGCCGGGCGAGCGAAGGCGCGCTGAAAAAGGGCCTCGAGATCCTCGGCAAGGGCGACCTGCTCGGCCTCTATCCGGAGGGCACGCGCTCGCCGGACGGCCGGCTCTACCGCGGCAAGACCGGCATCGCCCGCATGGCGCTCGAAGCCGGCGTGCCGGTGATCCCGGTGGCCATGATCAACACCTTTGACATCCAGCCGCCTGGCAAGCTGATCCCGCGGATCATGCGGGTCGGGATCCGCATCGGCGAGCCGCTCGACTTCTCCCGCTACGAGGGCATGGCCGGCGACCGGTTCGTGCTCCGTTCGGTGACCGACGAGATCATGTACGAGCTCATGCAGCTGTCCGGCCAGGAATACGTCGACACCTACGCGACCAAGGCCAAGGCCGACATCGCCGAGGCCCGCCAGGCCGCCGCCGAAGCGCTGGTCGCCGACGACCGGGTGCTGGTCGGCAGCAGCCGCAAAGCCTCCTGAATTCCTGCTGATCTTCGCCGCCGCGACCGGTTCTCCGGCGTGTCGCCCCGTTTCCCGGTCTTGGCCGCGAAGATCAGTCCATGGACGGGCGGTGGTGGCGCGCGGTCTCCGTTTATCGGGGGCTTGGCTTCGCCTTCGCGCTTGCGGTCGCGATCGCTGACCGTGACCGCTACAGCCGGCCGGCGCTCGCCTTTGCGCTGATCGGCGTGATGGCGGCGTGGACGCTGCTCGCGGCGGTGCGGCACGACCGGCGGCTGGTGCTGGTCGAGCTCGCCCTCGCGGTCGGGCTGGTGCTCGCCACCCGAGCCGTCTACGCCCCGCACAGCATCGACGCCGGCGCGGCCACCTTGCCCGGCCCGTGGGTCGCAGCAGCCGTGCTCGCCTGCGCCGTGACGAACGGCCCGTACGCCGGACTCACCGCCGCTGCCCTCGTCGGCGCTGCGGACTTCGTCGAGCGGGGCTCGGTCACGCAGATCACGTCGTACGGCGTCGTGCTCCTGCTCGCCGCCGGTGGAGTCGGCGGCTACGTCGTGCGGCTGTCGGGGCGCGCCGAGACGGCGATCGACACCGCCGCGCGGCTGGAGGCGGCCACGGCCGAGCGGGAGCGGCTCGCCCGCGACATCCACGACTCCGTGCTGCAGGTGCTGGCGCTGGTGGCGCGGCGGGGCTCGGCGCTCGGCGGCGAGGCAGCCGACCTGGCCCGGCTCGCCGGCGAGCAGGAGATCGCTCTGCGTGCCCTGGTCGCGACGCCTCGGCCGGAGCTGGACGCGCAGGGCGAGATCGACCTCAGAGCGCTGCTGGAACCGCTGGCAAACGACCGGGTGACCGTGTCCGGACCGGCGGAGCCGGTGCGCCTGCCGGCCGACCGTGCGCGGGAGGTGCTCGCCGCCGCGGAGGCTGCTCTGCACAACGTCGAGCGGCACGCCGGCGACGAGGCCCGCGCATGGGTGCTGGTCGAGGAGGACGGAGACGAGATCGTCGTCAGCATCCGTGACGACGGCGTCGGGCTCGACGCGACCCGGCTGCAACAGGCCCGGGACGACGGGCGGCTTGGCGTCGCCCAGAGCATCCTGGGTCGCATGCAGGCAATCGGGGGCAGCGCAG
>DASSEQ010000318.1:0-5465 GCA_035695245.1 Mycobacteriales bacterium
GCAGGTCAACGAGGACAGGACGCCTGTCGAGATCACCTCTCGCCGTGGCGACGCCGTGCTGCTCTCCCGCGAGGAGTACGACGCCCTGCAGGAGACGGCGCACCTGCTACGTGCTCCCAAGAACGCCCGACGACTCCTGGAAAGCCTCGACCAGGCCCTCGCCGGCAAGCGCGAGGAGCATGAGCTTCAGCGGTGAGGCTCGTCTTCACGCCGCACGGCTGGGAGGACTACCAGCACTGGGTGCAGACCGATCGGGCCACGCTGAAGCGGGTCAACCGGCTGATTGAGGATGTCCTGCGAGATCCCTTCACCGGCATCGGCAAGCCCGAGCAACTTCGGCACGTGCTGTCCGGCGCATGGTCGCGCCGAATCACCGAAGAGCACCGGCTCGTGTACCTTGTCGACGGCGACGACGTCGTGATCCTGCAGGCCCGCTACCACTACTGAGGTGCCGCGACAGCGTGTGCAGGCTCCGAGACGGGGACTGCCGACCACAACGGCGCCCTGTGTTCGGGCACCCGGGACGAGTCGCCGATCACAGCCGGCGTTCTGCCACATCGTGCTACCCGCCCGCGGGCGTCATGTAGTGGCGTTTTTGTTCGTCCGCTCATGGCTCGATGAGCTGGCGGCGAGCAGTGCGTGGCTCGCCTTGGCACTGCGCGCCCGGTAGCCGCCCATGCCGAAGTCCGGATGCCGCGTGGATGAGCGGCGTCCGGACTCCGGAGCGGGCAAACGTCGCTCAGAGCAAATGGCTCGACGCGATCGTCACCACGAGCGCGATGATGGTCGCGACGCCACCGGCGGCTTGCGCAATGCGCGTACCGCGGCTGGTGACAGGGACCCCTGAGGTCGTGGCGAGAGCTGCACCGGCCAGCACGGGGGTGACTCCGGACCAGAACGCCGCGAGAGACAGAACGGCGAGGATGCCGAGGATGACGGCGGTGCGGTTCGACCGCCGCGTTCGCGGCAGGACTGCCCCGTAGAGAACGGCGGTCACGAGCAGGCAGCCAACCGCGGTGATGATGGCGGGTCCGACGCCGCCGTTCTCGCCCCTTCCGAGGTTGTAGTTGCCGGCGAAGATGATGAGGCCAGCGATCCCTAGGCCGGTTACCGCAGTGGTCTGCGCGAGCGGCCGGACGGGGTTGAGGGCGCTGCTGGTGGTGGTCGTCATGGTGTCTCTCCTGTCAGCTGCTGAGGCCGGCCGTGCCGGTGCCCTGGAGGGTGAAGACCGAGGTCTTGGGCACGGCGTTGGTGTCACATGCGCCGTGGTCGCGCGTGCCGGTGAAGTTGCCCTGGTCGCTGAAGGTGCCGGCGCCCGTCGCGTTCGTGTATGGCCCGGTCCCGCCGGTGATTACCCAGGTGCCGATCCCGGTCGCCTTCGCCGTGCATGCCTGGAAGTCGAAGGACATCGTGTAGTCCTCGGTGGCCTGTAGGTAGACGTCTCCGTCGCGGAGATGCCAGGTGAAGTTGACGGCCTCCCCGGTTGGTGTGTCGACGTCGGTCTGGGTCTCCACGCCGGCACCTTGGACGGGGCCGGTCGCGCTGACGCGGGTCGGCTGGTCGACACCGTTGAAGGTCTGGAAGGTCATGACGAACGATTCGGCGTTTGACGGTGCTGCGGCGGTCGCGGTGCCGGCCGGAGTGAGGGCGCCGACGATGGCCGCGGCGACCGCGAGGGGTGCGCGAGAACGCATGGAAGATCCTTTCGTGGTTGCTCGGACGACGGGACGCTATGAGCGCGGACGGGCCCCGGTCGTCGGTCTGCGGCTTGGTCTTTCTCCTGGCCGGGGTGGAGGCGGCAGGGTGGTGGATCAACCCGTGGGTGGAGGCGGGATCATCTGTGATGTAGACGCAGTGGAGGCGTCGAGGTCGTACGGTCGTGCCGTGACGAGTCCCCGATTCACACGCACCGACGTCGCGGTGGCGGCAGGGGTAGCTGGCGTCGCGGTCGCGGAGCTTGTGGCCAACGCGGCGGTCGCGCCCAAGCCAGCGGCAGCGGCCTGTGAACTCGGGATGGCGATCGCACTGCTGTGGCGGCGTCGTTCACCGGTCGTTGTGGTCACGCTGGCCGCCGTGCTTCAAGTGCTTGAGGCCGCGGCCGGTGTCCCGCTACAGCAGCCCCTCGTCCCGCTGCTGGCCTCGGTCATCGCGCTGTACGCGCTGATGACGGCGGCGTCGACGTGGCAAGCGGCCAGCGGAGCGGCGGTCATGCTCGTCGCCGTCGGTGTCGAGACCGTCTTGCAGGACAAGGGTTTTGCCAACTTCGCGTTCGCGCTGGTCTTCCTTGTCGGGTCGACGATCGTCGGCCGGACTGTTCATTCACGGACACGACACGCGGCCCAGCTCGCGGATCGGGCCGAGTCTCTGGAGCGGCAGCAGGCTCTTACCGCGCAGCTCGCTGTGCAGGAGGAGCGGACCCGGATCGCGCGTGAGCTGCACGATGTCATCGCCCACACGGTGAGCGTGATGGTCGTGCAGGCCGGCGCCGCAGAGCAGATAGTCGCGCGCGACCCGGACCGAGCGCGAGCCGCGATGCAGGCGGTGCAGTCAACCGGCCGGGAGGCCCTGGGAGAGATGGCCCGGCTGCTCGGCATGCTCCGCGAAGACGGTGCCGAGATCGGATTGACCCCGGCGCCCGGCCTCGGCGACCTCCCGGCACTGGTGGACAGCGTGCGCCGCTCTGGGATGGACGTGGACCTCCAACTCGACGGATACCCGGGGCAGCTACCGCCGGGACCGGAACTGTCCGTCTATCGGATCGTCCAGGAAGCCTTGACCAACGTTCGTAAGCACGCGGGTCGGTCCCGAACTAATGTCCACGTCAAATGCAGCGACACCGCGATCGTGGCGGAGATCCACGACGATGGTGCTAGCCGACCCACGATCGATGTCGCCGTACCCGGAGCGGGACACGGTCTGATCGGGATGCGTGAGCGGGTCGCGCTCTACGGCGGGACACTGATCGCCGGCCCCTCAGCCGCTGGTGGATTCCTGGTACAGGCCAGCATTCCGATAACGGAGCAGCAATGATTCGTGTCTTGATCGCGGACGACCAGGATCTCGTGCGCGCCGGTCTGCGGATGATCCTGGAAGCGGCGGACGAGCTAAATGTGGTGGCGGAGGCGGCCGACGGTGACGCCGCCGTGGAACTCGCTGTGACGTGCGCACCTGACGTTGTCCTGATGGACATCCGCATGCCGCGTTGTGACGCCATCCAGGCAACCCGCCGCCTTGCCGCAACCGCGACGCCGCCCAAGGTCATCATCCTGACGACGTTCGACACCGACGACAACGTGTACGAGGCTCTCGCGGCTGGCGCCAGCGGTTTCCTGATCAAGACCGCGCCGCCTGCAAGGCTAATAGACGCGGTCCGCTGCGTTCACGCCGGCGAAGCGCTACTGGCGCCGAGCGTCACCCAGCGACTCATCCAGGAACACCTGGGACGATCCCGTCCCGACACGGCGCTGCTGCGGCAGCTCGACGCACTCACCGACCGAGAACGAGAAGTCCTCGCCCTGATCGGCCGCGGCCACTCCAACAGCGAGATCGCTCGGGAACTTGTCGTCTCCGAGGCAACCGTCAAGACCCACGTCAACCGGGTCCTTGGCAAACTCCAGCTGCGCGACCGAGTACAGGCCGTCGTGCTCGCCTACGAATCAGGTCTTGTCACAGTGGGCGGCTCGACGAGCGAGAGCACTAGATAGCTCCGACAGGGCGGCGTCACCTGGCCGCACCCGAGTGACGTCCGCTCATGCCGCATGCCGCGCTTCTGCCGAGGAGCGGAATGGGCGGATCTGACGAGCGTCGAAGCATGACTGGCTCAAAGTGTCCCTGCCCCCGGCGACAATCGCGGCCATGAGGTCCTTCATCAGCTCCTTAGGATGCCGTTCGAGCTCACGGTCGAGCGCTGCCTGCTTACGCGGACGCGCGACTCCGACTCGCTCCCGGCGGTGTCTCACGATCTGAGAGAGCCACTGATCCCACCTGCTAGCGGCGAGAGTCAATCGGCGCGACTGCGACGACGGCCGAGCTTCACTCGTTCGTGCGTCGACGGGCGAGGAACAGCAGGACAACGCCTGATCCGAGAGCTGCCAGGCCTGCGCCCACGAGCGGCTGCGTAGGCGCGAGCGCGCCGGTGAACGGCAACGATCCCGTCGCGCCGCCCGACCCCGCGCCGCCACTGGTGCCACTACCGGCGCCGGCGCCAGTTACTGCGGTCGAACCGGCACCCCCACCCGCGCCGCCGCTATCGCCGCCAAGTGCGGCCGTGGGCGCGTTCGACGTAGCTCCCACCACCGGCCCGCTTATCGCTGTTGGTGCTGCCGTGGCTTGGGCTGGCGGAGCGGGGGACTTCTTTGTGGCACTTGCAGTCGGGCTGGACGACGACGCCGCACCCGACGGAGTCGTACTCGCGCTCGGCGTCGCGGTCGGCGTCGCGCTCGGCGTGGCGGTCGGCGTCCCGCTCGGCGTGGCGGTCGGCGTCGGGGAGGCAGCCGCCGCACATGTCGACCTGGTGACGGTGTTCGAGTCCAACGTGATCGCTCCGTTGCGCGCCAGGAGGCGCCCCGCCGCGGAGGTACCCGTGTCGGCGGTTACAGAGGTGAGGGCGAGGATGGTGCCCACGAAGACGGAGTTCGTACCGAGCGTGGCGGAGCTGCCGACCTGCCAGAACACGTTGCACGCCTGGGCGCCATTGATCAGCGCGACGCGGCTGCCGGAGGCGGTGATGAGCGTGCTCGCCGCTTGGAAGATGAAGACGGCGCCCTGATCGCCTTGGGCATCGAGCGTGAGCGTGCCCGTGAGGCCGAGGCTGCTGCCCCGATACACGCCGGGCACCAGCGTCTGGCCACCGAGGTCGGCCGTGATCGTCGCGGTCGGTGAGCGACCGGCGGCGTCGTTGTACGCGATCGTGGTGTCGGCCTGAGCCTGCGCCGCCACGGCGTCAGCGGCGTGGATGGTCCCGTTGGTGACGGTTCCTGGCGGGAACCCGGTCACGGCCGTGCCTGGGCTCACTCCGAGGTCACCGCTGATAACGGACGGCCCGGTATTGGTCACCGTGGAGCCGCCGAGGACAGCAAAACTGTCCGCGGTCCCGAGGCCGACGGCCGCCGGCGCGGCTTCCGCGCCCCCGGCTCCAACTAGAGCGATGACCGCGAACACCAGGACGAACGCCGCGCCGACCGCGAGAACAGACTTCCCGCGCCACGTTCGACCGGACCCAGCAGACTTGCGTCCCATGACAGCACCCTCGCGCTCGAGAAATGTCGAGGATGCGTGATCTGGACAGACCCGACGGTATTGTCACTGTACGCCTCTCGCGAGCGGTTGGCGGAGTGCGTCGCTGTCGGACAGCACCGCGATGGTCTCCACGGCGGACGGGCGACCATAGACGGTAACCGTCACCCGCTCGTGCTGGCTGTGCACGCGGCTGACGAGCTCGGAAAGCTCGACCTCGGCCAGCGTCA
>DASSEQ010000319.1:0-2572 GCA_035695245.1 Mycobacteriales bacterium
CCACGGCGAAGACCGCCACAAACATCACAATCAGTACATTGGCCCCACGGAGCGTAGCCTTCGCGAGCCTTTCGTTGGCGATACGAAGCATTTCCCCGTTGGTTAGGTCAACGTCCGGTTGCACCGTCGTACCGACCAGCAGCCGGCGAAGCGCACGCCGCGCCCGATGCAGCAGGTGCTTGACGTTCTCTTCGGGGATATCGAGCTCGACCGCGATCTGCGACAGCGGCTTCTCTTCGATCTCGCGCTTCACCAACGCCGCACGGTGCAACGGCGACAACAACGCGAGCGCCTGGCGCACGATGGCAGCGTCTTCGGCGCGTGCAACCGGATCGTCGAACTCGTCGACGCGGACTTCGGCATCCATGTTGTCGAGGGCAACAAGCATCGGCCGGCGTTGCGCGGCGCGATAGCGATCGATGCACAAGTTGGTGAGCACGCGACGCGAGAATGCCAGTGCTTGCAACTCATTTTCGATCTCTGGCATCGCAAGGAAGAGACGCAAGAACGTCTCTTGCACGACCTCGTCGACGTCGCGCTGATCGTTGTGGAACTTGCGCGCGTGCGCTTCGAACGAGCTGCGATGACGCAAGTAGAGGCTCGCGAAGTCCTGCGGCGAGTGCAGCGTGCGATTCGGTTGCAACTCAGGAGACTCGATCGCGTCGCCAGCGAGTGCATCTTCAACGGCTTCGACGATGCGAGGGTCTTCGGGTGTAGCAAGAGACACGACTGGGCTTGCGCCCCCCGTATTCACCTGCTCCACAGTCACTGCTCCTCGGTCACCTCGTCGTGTCCCCCGCCTACCTTGGACGCACAAGTAGGTCTTGGTCGCGGGCCGAAGCCGTCTTTTTGGTCCTGGGCCGGGAAATGCTCCTTCTGGACTAGTCCAAGATCACAAAAATTACCCAAGCCGGACCATAACGTGCGCCTTACCGCCAAGGCCATGATCGGCATATAACAGCGCGGTAACGGTTGTGAGCTGGGCCGTGGCCCTCTTGCACCTAAGCGACTGTGTAACGGTATCGTTACTTTAACTCGATGTAAGGGTACCGTGATAATCGGTCGATGTGATGGTACCGTTACTTGATCGGATGTAAGGGTGCCGTTACAGGAGGGCTGTCGTGGCGCGCGTGAGGACCGCTGCCGAACTCGGTGCGCTCGCGCGCGCTGCGCGGACAGCTCGAGGCTGGAGCCAGCAGCAAGCCGCCGCCGCCGCTGGGCTGTCCCGCCGGTTCGTGAACGTGTTCGAAGGCGGTGAGCACGCAAACGCGGAGTTGTGGCGCGTCCTCGCGCTGCTCGACGCCGTTGGCGTCGAGCTCCACGGGAACACTCCGGCGCCACCCCCCGAGCCGGCCGCCGAGCCCGCCGCGGCTGTCGATGCCGAGCCCGCGCTGGCCGCGCCCGCCCCGGGCGGTTTCGACCTCGACGCGCACCTTGCCACCTTCCGCGATCAGGGCGACCAGCCGTGACGCCGTCGTCCCCGGCCGCCCGACGGCCGCCACGCGCAGGCCAGGTCGGGCAGCAACTGCACGTGATCATGCATGGCCGCGAAGTCGCGACCCTGACGAGCCCGGTTGCCAAGACGCTCCACCTGACCTACACGGACGATGCCGCTGCAGTCACGCGAGGACTCTCGTGCAGCCTGCCGGCCGTCGGTGTGCGCTACAGCGGTGCGCGAGTGGACAACTGGATCCGCGGGCTGCTGCCAGACCGCAGCGAAGTTCTCACCCGCTGGCGGGCGCATTACGGCGTGCAACGGCAGGATGCGTACGCCTTGCTTTGGCACGTCGGAGAGGACGTCGCTGGCGCGGCGCGGTTCGTCCGCCCCGACCGGCTCGACGCGTTGCCGGACCCCGCAGCCGCCACGCCGTTGACGGAGGCGGCGATAGGCGCCCGCATCAGCCAACTCGCCGTGGACGCCGCAGCGTGGGCTCCGTCACCCGGCACCGGGCAGTTCAGCCTCGCCGGCGCGCAGGCGAAGTTCGCACTCGCGCTCAGAAGCGACGGGACGTGGATCGAGCCGAGCGGCGACACCCCGACCACGCACATCTTCAAGCCGGCGATCCCGAACATGCCTGACCAGGACCTCAACGAGCACCTAACCATGCGCCTCGCCCGCGCGGTCGGACTGCCGGTTGCGCGTACAGAGCTGATGGTGTTCGACGGACAGCGGGTGCTCGTCGTCACCAGATTCGACCGATTCCAAGCACCGGACGGGCAGTGGCACCGCGTTCACCAGGAAGACGCCGTCCAGGCACTGGGCATGCCCTCGGCACTGAAGTACGAGCAGCACGGCGGGCCCGGTGTGCGCAGCATCGCCGATTTGCTGCGCCAGAACGTCACCGGCGGCCACCACCACCTGGACATCGGCACGTTCGTCGACGCCGTCGCGTTCAACTGGCTCGTCGTCGGCACCGACGCTCACGCGCGCAACTACTCGCTCATGCACCACGGGATGAACACGCGGCTCGCGCCGCTGTACGACCTGAACTCGTTCCTGCCGTACGCCCACCCGGACCGGCCGAGCAGCCTGTCGATGAAGGTCGGGTTCAGCGAGTACGACCCAGCTCGC
>DASSEQ010000320.1:0-16055 GCA_035695245.1 Mycobacteriales bacterium
CGGGCGCCACCAAGGTGCTCGGCGAGACCGTGACTCGTACGCCGTCCGGCGCGCTTCCGTTCACCGGCGCAAACGTTGCGCTGATGACCGCGATCGCGTCGCTGACGATGCTCGGCGGTATCGCGATGACAGTCGCGGGCCGCAAGCGCCGCCACAGCAGCATTTGATCGACCGGGACCACCAACCAGCGGCGGTCCGCGACCTCACGGTCGTGGACCGCCGCTTCGGCCTGCCTCACGTCTTCCATATGTGCGTACAGACTTCGAGTAGCTCACGCACCCGCGTGCCGGATGGGCCGTACGGCTTGAGGCGGCGGCAGCCAAGGAAAGCTGCCTCCACGTGGCCGGACGAGGGCCAACTAAGCGTCAGCACTTCGCACCCGCGCGTCTTGTTGTCGAGGTAGAAGAACGCCCTTGGATTCAGGCGCCGTCGGGTGGCGGGGTCGCGGAAGCGACGGCCTACGGCATGAAGAACTAGTCCGGAATGCTGGTCATCGGCCGTCGCAGAGCGCATGCTGGCGTTTCACCGCGGTCTGGCCCGGACGCCGCCCCGCTCGGGTTCGAGGAGAGGCGCCATGTCCGTTAGGCCGAATATCGATGTCAATCTCCAGCGAGAGCCTCCCGCCGCAAGTGGCTGGCGCCTAACCGCGGAGATCCATGGGGGGAGCGATGACGGGTTGACGGTCATCCCTCGCTCCGGCGAGTGCTCGCACAGGCTCTGCCTCGTCGCCTCGACCGCAGCGGTCCGACGCAGTCCGTCCGGGTCGCGAGCAGGGTTCTGGCAGGCCTATTGCGCGGATCACGCTAGGGAGCGAGGCGTCGAGAGCTGTCGGGGGTGGCTCGAGTGGGCAGAGGGTTTTGCGCGTCGCTACGACGGTTCGATGCAGTCGCCGTAAACGGCCCACCGGTAGCGCGGCTGCTGAATTCCCCACCTCAGGCCACCGGAGGTCCACGAGAACGACTCCCGCCCCACTCAGGCCACAGGGCCTTCCGCGCGCTGAGCGTGCACCAGAATCTCGCCAGAATGCACCCCGGGCGGCCCGACCGGGCGTTCCGCGGGCAAAGAAAAATCCCTTGCGTAGCAAGGGATTTTTAGTAGCGGGGGCAGTGTCTGAGTTCAGGACATCGTTGACAGGTGTCTCGGGACATCGTTGACACCCTCGATCGTGGGGGTGCCCGATGTCGCTGGCCCGGCTCGTGATCACTGCTGTGGAGGTCGAAGGCCGGTCGCAGAGTGAGGTCGCTCGTGACTACGGCGTGTCCCGGCAGTGGGTGAACGTCCTGGTCGGCCGCCACCGGCGCGAAGGCGACGCCGCGTTTGCTCCGCGGTCGCGCCGTCCGCACTCGAGCCCGCACCGCACCCCAGACGCGGTCGAGGATCAGATCGTCGAGTTGAACAAGGAACTCCGTGACGCTGGTCACGACGCCGGCGCCGCGACGATCGCGTTTCATCTCGAGCAACAGGCCGGGCGCACCCCGGCGGTCTCGACGATCTGGCGGATCCTCACTGACCGCGGCTGCGTGACCCCGCAGCCGCACAAGCGACCTCGGTCGTCCTGGCAACGCTTCGAAGCCGACCAGCCCAACGAACGCTGGCAGGCCGACATCACCCACTGGCGACTCGCCGACGGCACCGAGGTGGAGATCTGCAACCAGCTCGATGACCACTCCCGGCTCTGCGTTGGCAAGCGACGCCGCCGCAGTGTTCAACGGACCCGCACTCGACCGCGCACTGCGCAGATCCGTTGCCAGCTATGGGTTTCCCGCCACCTACCTCACCCACAACGCCGCGATCTTCAACGGCGGACCGCGCGGCGGCGGCATGACCAGCTTCGAACGGTTCCTCGCCGCCAACCGAGTTCGCGTCCGGCACTCCAGCCCGTATCACCCGCAGACCTGCGGCAAGGTCGAACGCTTCCACCAGACCCTGAAGAACTGGCTGACCCACCAGCCGCCAGCACGATCACTCCGCGACCTGCAGGCCCTGCTTGACACGTTCCGCAACTACTACAACGACACTCGCCCGCACCGCGCTGTCGGCCGACGCACCCCCGCCACCGCCTACGCGGCCCGGCCCAAACTCACCCCGGACGCGGCCGCGTTCACGGCACCAGCCCACACCCGAGTCCGCCACGACAAGATCGACAAAGCCGGCATCGTCACCCTCCGACACGACAGCCGGCTCCACCACATCGGCGTCGGCCGCCGCCACGCCGGCAAACACGTTCGGCTCCTGGTCAAAGAGCTCCACGTCCGCGTCATCACCGAAGACGGCGAACTACTCCGCGAACTCGTCCTCGACCCCCGCCGCGACTACCAGCCACAGGCCTGAAAGTGCAACGATGTCGCGAGACAGGTGTCAACCATGTCCCGCGACATCACATCAGTAGCGGGGGCAGGATTTGAACCTGCGACCTCTGGGTTATGAGGGATGACTAGAAGTTTTTTTGATCAGCCTTCTGATCTGGCCTTTCACCACTATTCCCCCAGGTCAGAGGCCGCTTTTCAATTGAGCTGGGAGTGGGCCTGAGTGGGCTTGAGTGACGTCGGGTCCACCAGAATTTCACCAGAACGAGCGCTGACGCAGAACTGGTCTCACCACCGCCCGCGGGTTATCCGCGATAGTCGGCGGCGCCTAATGCGGCGATGTTGGACAGGTCGGCCCTCTCAACGACCCCGGACCACGCGGTGCACGTCGACGACGTCCATCCGGTCGCCACTGGGGCCGCCTGGGGGCGTCATGCCGTGTGCCTCCGCCACCTTCGCCATCGCTGGGGCGAGCCTCTGCTCCGCAAACGCGCGGTAGTCGGACTCGTTCTCCCAGACGTCGAATATGCGGACGTGTCCGCCTTCGCTGTAGTGCGTGTGCACGATCATTCCCTTGGGCGGGTCGGTGTCGACGTTCATCTCCACGGTCACCGCGTCCAGGATCTCCAGTGAGACGCCTTCGGGAAGTGTCTGCTTGACGATGCTCGGCATGTCAGTCCTTCTTTGTCTGTAGTGAGGTGTCGGGACGGATCAGTGCTGACGACGACGGGTCGCCATCAGCGCAAGACCCGCTCCGACCATGGTCAGTGCGACGAGCAGCGTTGCGTTGAGCGGCAGGGGAAGACCGGTGAACGGAAGCGTCGACGGTGAGGTTGCCGGTGGCACCGGCGTTGTCGGCGGCCGGACGAGCTTCTCGCCGAGGACGGCGGTCACCGTCGTCTTGACCTCGTTCGACGGCGTCGTGCCGGTTTCAGTGGAGCCGATGACGCCCGAGTTGAGGATCGTCTCTGCGGGCACTCCGACGGTGGCGTCGAAGGTCGGGGTGTCGATGGTCACCTGGAAGGTCAGTTGGCGAGCGGCGTCGCCGGCCGCCATGTCCCCGAGCTGCCAGGTGATCGAGTTGGTAGTCGCGTCGTACGAGGCGTGGCAGGTCCCGGTGTCCGTGCAACCGGCTGACCCGGGGACGTAGGTCGTGTTGTCCGGTACGACGTCTGTGACGACGACGTTGGTCTGGTCGAGATCACCGGTTGTCGCGGCGTCGAATGTGTAGGTGAGCGTGTCGCCGTAGCCGGCGGTCGCCTTGTCGACGTGCTTCACGAGGGTGAGGTCACCCGTCGGCACGTGGTGCTCGGTGGTCGACGTGTGGTCGCCCAGCGTGACCAGGTTGGTCTGGGTGGACCCCTGTGGCGCATCGGCGTCGACGGTGACGGCGTAGGTCAGCAGGACCCTCCCGGGGCCGTCAGCGGTTGCCGCCGGCACGTCGATGACCCACACGATCTGCGTGGTATCCACGGTCTGGGCAGCCGGGTTGATGCTTCCGTCGATCACTGTGACGTTCGCCGGCAACGTGTCGGTCACGGTCTCGCCGGTGGCGACTGCATGGCCTGTGTTCGTGACGGTGATCGTGTAGTTGATCTGGTCGCCTGGCTGGACGATCGACCCGCTCGGCGGGTCGGCGGTCTTGGCGATCGCCAAGACCGCAACGTCGACCTCATGGTGTGTCGTGTTCGTCGGCACGTCGTTGACTGTCGCCGTGTTGTCGATCAGCGTTCCGTCGGCGTCCGTCCCATTGACGGTCACCCGGAAGTGCAGGTCGAGTGTTCCTCCGGCCGTGACCGTGAGGCCGCTCCACGTCAACACACCAGCGGTGAGGGTGCCGCCGTTGTCAGCGGAGTCGGCGACGTACGTCGTCCCTGCGGGGATCGCGTCGCTCACGGTCACGCCGGTGGCATCCGCAAGCCCGGTGTTGGACACCGTGATCGTGTAGTCGATGGTCTGACCGGGGCTGACCGGCGCAGGCGCGTTGACGGTGCCGGAGGCCGGGTCGGATGACTTCAGCGCCCCGATGACCGGGAACTTGACGAAGTGCTCCGTCGTGTTCGAGTCGACCGGGGTGCCGTCACCGAGCCTGATGTGCCCGGTGTTGTCGAGCTCCGTGCCGTTCGGAGTGCTGGCGTCGACCGCGACACTGAAGCTCACGCTGCCGGCCGGTCCGGCGGCTGCGGTACCGGCGGCGACGTCGATGCCGGTCCACGTGATCGTGCGGGTAGCGGCGTCATATGTACCGCCGTCGGACGCAGAGCCGGCCACGTAGGTCGTGTGCACGGGCAACGTGTCAGTGATGGTGGCGTTGGTCGCGTCAGCCGTGCCGTTGTTGTAGTAGGCAAGGGTGTAATCGATCGTCGACCCGCGGTCGACGGTGCTGCCACTGACCGGGTCGGCCGACTTGACCAGGTGCAGGTTGGGGACGGCCGGAGCGTTGAACCACTCCTCAACCACCTGCGAACCGCCGACCGGAATCGTGTACTGGTGCGTCGTCGTCGTCGGCAGCTCATAGCCAGCGGGTGCTGCAGTCTCGGTCACGGTGCAGACCGTGCCCGACGGGCCAGAAATACCGATGAAGCCAGGGTCAGCGGTCCCGGCAGCGACCCACGCATGCGTCGTCGTGTCGTACGTCGCAACGACTGGGTGGCCGTTGACGTCGACGAGGCCAGTGATGATGACCGGGGACTCGGTGATCGGTGTCGTGGGCGCGGCGGTGGGACAGCTCACCTCGAACTGGGCGCCGGCGAGCAGATCGGTCGTGTTACCAGTGGCGTGCTTCTCGATGCGCAGGTTGCCGCCGACGGTGAAGCACGCGGGGCCGGCCTTGCGGTTGCTCTTCTGCGGGTCGGACGGCGACCCGGTTGTCTTCGCGTAGTTGCAGTAGCTCGTGCCGATCGGTGTGGCCGCTGGGATCACAAGCGTGAACTCGACGGTGAACGAGGTGTTGTTAGGCACGAAGCTGAACTCATACGCCTGCGCGTCGTGGACGTTGCCACCGAGGATCGGACAGTCAGTGACGGTGAACGTCTGACCAACGTCGGCCGGGTCGATCGGGTAGGTGATCTCGAAGATCGCGGTGCCGCCGGGCTGCAGCGTGCCTCCGATGAGCTTCTTCTGCGTGTTCTCGCTGCCCGGGGTCGAGATGACCCCGTTGCAGTTCTCGTTCACCGGGACGGGCGTCACCGTCGTCGCTCCGGTAGCAGCGCTTGCGGGCGAGCTGGTGAGTGCGGCGGGTACCCACAACAGAACGAGCAGAAGCGAGACGAGCGTCGCAAGGCTGCGCCGCGCACCCTTGCGCACGGTGCCGCACGATGATGCGATCGGCGATGCAGGTGCAGGGATAGCGTGGAACCGCATTGGGGTGCTCCGTCTCAAGGACGGTCAGACCGCACACGCGGCCTCAACCGTGTCTGACGGGGGCCACCAAGGGTCCGGAGCAACTTGTCCGCTGACCGGACCATAGCACGGTCCGACGTTGCGATCACCGTGCGCGAAACGTTGCACCGAGTGCGCAGATGTCCATGGCGTCGAACGTCGCGAATTCGCGTTCCTCGCAACGGGCCAGTCCCTCGGAAGCCCAGGTGACGATGCCTGGTGGGGTGGGCGAGCCATGCGCATCTGCAGCGAAGGCGAGAGCGATGGCACGTGCGAGCGCGCTTTCCAGATCTTTGTGCTCACGAAGCAAGTTCGCCAACGGCAGGTTGTTGTCACGCCTGCTCGCGCGCGCGATTCACGACGAGCCGACGGGCAGTTCACGCAACATCTCGCGTGCCGCCGCGGGTTCGAGTTCCGGTGGAACGACATGCAACGTGATCCGGGCGCCGCTGCCCCGGGCGACAGTCACCATGGCGGAATCCAACGTATGGAACCAACCGAGCCGGAGAACGCGGCCATTGACTTCGAGCCAGCGCGGCTGATGGGCGAGGTTCCAGGCGTCGATGTTGAGCGAGACCCGAGTCACCGATCCGCCCAGCTGCCGCTCGACCAGCGGGACCAGTTCCGACAGCTCGACCGAAGCATCGCGGCTCCGTGGCCACCAGGCGCCGACCGGCGGAGCGCCACTGCGACTTGGCGCCCAGACAAGCCGGGCGTCAGCGGGCGCCAACCATCGTGGCCAGGCAGGTGCCCCGTCGTCGTCCAAGCGAGCGGCGTCACGCTCCGCGATCGACATCACGGTGACTTCGTCATTGAACGGCTGAAGCAGATACACCCGCGAGTCAACGTCGCCGCTCGAGTCGCGGCGCAGTAACGCATCGCGACTCGGTCATGAACCTGGTCGAGATGCCCACATCCGCAGTAATCCCTTGTAGCTTTCGGCTCCGTGACATTTCCCCGCCGGGCGGTGGGCTCGCCATCAGCGATCGTCATTGGTCCGCGAATCCCGGCGAGCACTGCGACGAAGTTGGCCGATGCGGGCCGTGCCTGCGGCACCGACGATGAGAGCGCCGGCGACAGCACCGATGAGCATCGCCACGGCCAGCGAAACACGCAGGTGGCCGCCCAGAAAACTCACGTCGACGCTGTGTTCGTTTTGGACCAGGAAGATGACGAGGAGCACGAGGGCCACCGCAGCAACGATCACCCCGACGTGCAGACTGCTGATCCGGGTTGGCCGTCGCCCGGACCGATGCGACTGCTGCCCACGTGGCGTGGCGGCCTGACCGTTGGAGGATGGCGACGGCGGCGCTAGTTCTGGGCTGGGAGAATCGGCCACTGACCGGCGGGGGCGGATCATGCGACCGAACGCTTCAGCCACCGGCGCCAGGTCGCCGTCGCGAGGGTGACCCGACGATCGCAGGCGGGGCAGTCCGCCGACACCAGTCGTCTCGCGTTCGACCAGAAGGTGAACGTCGAGGCCGGGATTGACCCACGGCAGTACACACACGGAAGCGAGGTCGCGAGAAGACCCTGGTCAATGCTCATGAACGCCGCCTAAACACACGGAGCACGAAGGCGGCGAGAATGCACGAGGGCCGGATGAATCCAGCCGCTTAGTCCTCCGAGTGTCGCATTAATCGACCGTGGGGTCCAGACCGGCTGTCACGACGGCGGTTGCGACATCAGTGAGCTTCAGGTTGCGATCGCGCGCATGCCGCCGCAACGCAGCGAACGCTCCGTCCATCGTCAGGCCGGCGCGTTCGGCCAGGATTCCCTTCGCCTGCTCGATGACGATGCGACTTGTCAACGCGGTCTGAAGCTGTTCGGACAAAGCGAGGCTGCGATGTAGCGAACGCTGCTGCAGAATGCCGATCGTCGCCACGTCGGCGAAGGCCTGGGCCAGCCGTTGGTTCGCGGGCGACACCGCGCCGTGCACGTCCATGAACAGGCTGAGGCCACCGATCGTCTGGTCCCGCAGCCGCAGCGGGACGGCCGCGACAGATCGGAAGCCCGAAAGGTCAGCCGCGCCGACGAACAGCGGCCAACGTTCGCGATCGTCGTCGAGGTTGCTGCTGGTGACGGCTGCGCCGCTACGGACGCAATCGAGGCATGGGCCTTCGTTGTTCTGCAGGACGAACAACTCCAGCAGACGGATCTCCTGGCTGGACGATGCAACCAAGGTCAAATTTCCTCGTTGGTCGTCGAGCAGCAGGCCCGCTGCCGTCACGCCGAGGACGTTCACGCAGGCGTTGACGAGCTGATCGAGCAGGTCAGCGACGTCGTAGTCGTCGACCATCGTGTCGGCGAGGTGTACGAAGGTGTCGGCAAGCGCTTTTTCGCGGCTCTGCACGGAGGTCTCGGCGTCAGCGAACCTGGGGTCTGTCATCGATCCTCCGTCGAGAAGCGTACGCGTCCTGCCACCACATCGGCAGCAAGTTCTGCCAGCGGCCGACCCTCAGCGAAGGCTCGCGCTCGCAGCATCAGGAAGGCCTGGTAGATCGTCACGCCGGTCTGGACCAGCACCATGCCGGTCGCTTGGTGCACCTGCAGCTGGTACGACGCCCGCGCGTCCTGGTTGTCGGTGAACGCGTCCGCGCCATCGACGTCAAGGTAGAGAAGTGCGAGAGCCGCGGCGTCAGCGGCGATCAGTGCCGCCGAGAGCTCGTCTGCATTCAACCCGCCCGGCCGGTCTCTGTAGAGATCGAGGACGCCTACGTTGATCGCTCCGATCCGAAGCGGCAGGGCGAACACCGCTTTGACACCCGCCCCAACCGCGCCTTCCATGAACGCCGGCCAGCGCTCCACGGCGACGTCGGACGACGCGCCCAAGTCCGCAAGCATGACGGGGGTCCCGGTGTCCGCGGCGTCGACGCACGGCCCCTCGCCCAGCGTTAGCTGCAGGTCCTCGATCGTGGCCGACACGTCGTCCGTCGCACAAACGACGCCGCGGTGTCCGGCCGCCGTCACCATCGCGATCCCTGCCCCAGACACGCCGAGTGCATCCACGCAGAGCTGACAGATGCGTAGCGGTTGCGCTGCACGCTCGTGCCCGGCCACCGCAAGCAGGCGCGCCCAGCGTTCCCCGTCATCGTGCATCGGCTCGCCCGGCAGCCTCGCCGGCCGGCAGCCGGATCGAATCTTGGCTTCGAAACGGGCGACCGCAGGAGCCACACGCGAGCGCGCCGCCCTCGGCGCTCGATGGCTCGGAAGTCGTGCTCAGGCGTGGGTTGGGCCGGCCCGAGCTCCGCGCTCTATAGAGATCGAAATCGGCCCGCCGGATCACGTCGTCCAGGTTGTCCGCGGGGCGAAGCTCCGCACACCCTGCGCTGACAGTGGCACCCGGCACCAACCGGTCAAGTGCGGATCTGACGCGCGCGAGGCCCTCCTTCGCGGCGTCCGCTGTGGCGCCGGGAAGAGCGCAGACGAACTCGTCGCCGCCGTATCGGACGACGAGGTCATAGCTACGCAGACTCAAGCGCAACGCGCTGCCCACCGCCGCGAGCAGCGCGTCACCCTGGTCGTGACCTAACGAATCGTTCACCAGTTTGAGTCCATCGACGTCGACGAAAACGAACGTCAGCGCGGAGTCGTCGCGTCGCGCACGGTCGAACAGCGCCTGCATCTGTTCGCGACCCGGGCGGCGGTTGAGTGCACCGGTCATGTCGTCGCGGTAGGCAGCGGAGAGATAGTGAGCTGCCTGCCGGCGGTCTTCGGCGGCCAGTCGCCGATCTTCGTCGGCCGAACCGGGGCCGGCGAGCTCGCCCATGCTCATGGCTCCTCGCATCCCATTGTGGTCGCGGCGAGGAACGCGGAGTTCTGGACGGAGCCAGGCGCGCAATGAGACCTCAGTGTCACACACTCCCGAACCGGCGATATCGCCGGCGGCGAGGCGTACGGTGGAACTCTCCTCGAGCCCTGGGCTGTCCAGCCGCCCGCACTCCTCGGCCCGCCACCACGGATGACGGGTACGACGATGGCCACAACAACACTCGACCGCCCGCGCCGCGCGACATCGGACTACTCCCGGCTTCTCGCAGTGGTCCAACGATCCGGTCTGCTCGAGCGGTCGGGCTGGCTCTATCTCCCCCGCGCGCTCGGTCTCGCCGCATTCGCCGCGGCAGGCATCGCCATGTTCTTGCGTGTCGGTGAGTCCTGGTGGCAGCTAGGCGTGGCGGCGTACGCCGGCATCGTTCTGGCTCAACTCGGCTTTCTGGGCCATGACGCCGGCCATCAGCAGATCTTCCGCAGCCGTCGATGGAACGATCGGTTCGGCATCGTGTTGTCGAATCTGGGCGTCGGGCTGAGCTACGGCTGGTGGGTGGAGAAGCACAATCGGCACCACCGCCACCCGAACGAGGTCGGGCGGGACCCGGACGTCGATCGCAACGTCCTTGCCTGGACTCCGCAGCAGGCGAGCTCGCAACGTGGGGCCCTCCGCCTCATCGCGCGACATCAGGCCCTCTTCTTCTTTCCGCTGCTCTTGCTCGAGGGATGGAACCTGCACGTGGGGAGCATTCGCCGGCTCATTAGTCGGCGCCGAGGCATCGCCCTGGAGGGCACCCTGCTCGCGTTGCACGCAGGCGGGGCGTTGCTCTTGATCCTCTTGGTGCTCTCACCATGGAAGGCGTTGGCATTCATCGCTGTCGCGCAGTCGGTGTTCGGCCTCTACCTCGGGAGCACATTTGCTCCGAACCACAAGGGCATGCAGATCGTGGAACCGGACTGTCGCCCGGACTTCCTGCGCCGTCAGGTGCTGACATCGCGCAACATCACCGGTGGTCGGGTGCTGTCCGTGGTGTTCGGCGGGTTGAACCACCAGATCGAGCATCACCTGTTTCCCAGCATGCCGAGCCGCAACCTGCGCCGCTGTCGGCCCCTCGTGAAGGACTTCTGCGCCAGGGAAGGCGTGACCTACACCGAGACCACCGTCCGCGCGTCTTACGTCCGCGTTCTGCGTTACCTCGACAGCGTTCGATAACCGGACGACACGTGCCGATCGAGCAGCCGTGGACGCGCGAAGAGGAACCCGTGACTCTCGAACAGCCCGGCGGTCTCGTCACGATCGTCGAAGGTTCGTCGTTCATGCTCGCGGAACGATCGGGTGACATCCGTCCCGGCGGCCCCGCCGGACTGTTCGTCCTGGACGTCCGAGCCGTCAGCTCATGGCAGCTACGCGTCGACGGCCGCCCGCTCGAGGCGCTGTCCGTCAGCGTGACCGAGCCGTACGCCGCGACTTTCGTCTCGCGTCTCAATCGGCTCGGCGGCCACGTCGACAGCACTCTGCTCGCCATCCGAAGGCGGTGGGTGGGCTCGGGAATGCGCGAGGACGTGGAGCTGCGCAACTACAGCAGCGAACCGGCGACGATCTCGATCCAGCTAGAAGTGGCGAGCGATCTTGCCGACGTTTTCGACGTGAAGGCCGGCCTGCCGACACCTGGAATCGGTCACCGGCAGCACGGCGACGCGTTGCACACCAGCGCGGAGCACGACGGCGTACGGCGGCGGGTCGATGTCACCGAGCGCGGTGAGCGAAGGACCGGCGTCGTGGGCGCGGACGGCATGTCCTGGAGCGTGACGCTGCCGGCGAAGGGCTCATGGCACACCTGCCTCGAGGTCTCGATGACAGTCGGCGGGCATGAGATTCCGTTGCAGTACCGGTGCGGCGATTCACCGGCGCATTCCCGGCCGTCAGTGCGTCTCGCCGGCTGGCGCCGGCACGCGCCTCAGCTCAACGCAACGGACGAACGGTTGGCGCACGCGATCGACAAGGCCGTTGACGACATCGGGTCGCTCATCATCGAGGACCCACGTCATCCCGAGTCGCCGGTCGTCGCTGCCGGGGCCCCCTGGTTCATGGCGCTCTTCGGCCGCGACTCGTTGCTGACGTCGTACATGTCGTTGATCGTCGATCCCGCGCTCGCGGTGGGCGTCGCCCAAACGCTCGCGCGGCTGCAAGGGATGCGGGAGGACGCGGCAACCGAGGAGCAACCCGGGCGAATCCTGCACGAGGTGCGGTTCGGCTCCACCGGCGGCACCGACATGGATGGCGGTCACATCTACTACGGCACGGCCGACGCGACCCCGCTGTTCGTGATGCTGGTCGGCGAGCTGAGCCGCTGGGGGGTGCAGCGCAACGTCGTCGACGCCCTGCTGCCTCATGTGGATCGCGCGCTGGAATGGATCGACCGGTTCGGCGACCGGGACGGCGACGGATACGTGGAGTATGAGCGGCTCAATCCGGACGGGCTCGTCAACCAGGGGTGGAAGGACTCCTGGGACGGCATCAGTGCACTGGACGGGTCGCTCGCCGAACCACCCGTGGCGCTCGCGGAGGTCCAGGGGTATGTCTACGCCGCCTACCTCGCGCGGGCGCGGTTGGCCGCCGAACGAGGCGACGAGCTGACCGCGCGACACTATGAACAGAAAGCGGTTGCTCTCCGGACCAACTTCAACCGCGACTTCTGGCTCGCCGACCGCGGCTGGTTTGCAGTGGCACTCGACGGTGCGAAGAACCCCGTCGATGCGCTGACCAGCAACATGGGTCATTGCCTGTGGAGCGGGATCGTGGACGAGACGCACGCACCCTCGGTCGCCGCTCACCTCAGCTCGAAGGAGATGCTCACGGGCTGGGGGTTGCGGACCCTCGCGACGAGCATGGCCCGTTACAACCCGCTCAGCTACCACAACGGGTCGGTGTGGCCGCACGACAACGCCATCGTCGCCGCCGGCCTGATGCGCTACGGGTTCGTCGAGGCAGCGTCCACCATCATCGATGCCCTGTTGGATGCGGCGACTGTGAACGGCGGTCGGCTTCCGGAGCTGTACGCCGGCCTCGACCGCGCAGACCTCCCGGTGCCGGTTGCCTATCCGACGTCCTGCTCTCCGCAGGCATGGTCGTCCGCTGCGCCGCTGCTGATGTTGCGCACGTTGCTACGGCTGGAACCGGACCTTGGTGCCGGGCGGATCGTCGTGTCGCCGCTGGTCGGTGAGCACCGCGTGGGGGACGTCGAGATCGTGTTTGCGGGCGCCCGCGTCCGGATCGCTCGCGCGTCCGACGGCCAGCTGGAGGTCAGCGGGCTACCTGCAGGCGTGGCGGTCGCGACCGAGCCTCCTCCGACGGACGCCGGCCATGCTTCAGGCTCGTAATCGCCAGCTCGTACATCGCGACGTGGTCCTGCACCACCCGCGCTGTCGAGAACCGTGACAGCACCGCGTCGCGGCAGGCGGCGCGGTCGAGCGTCAACGCGTCGGGCACGCGAGCGACCATCGCCTGCTCGTCCGAACAGAGGTAGCCGGTGACACCGTCCTCGATGATCTCGGGAGCGGCACCGTTCGGGAACGCCAGCACGGGCGTCCCTGCGGCAAGAGCCTCGACCATGACGAGCCCGAACGGCTCACACCACTGGATCGGATTGAGCAGTGCTGCCGCACCCTGCAAGAGCGCCAAAGCCTCAGCGCGGTCCGCCTCGCCGACGTAGGTCACGTCCTCGCCGAGCAACGGCTTGACCGCCTTCTCGAACCACTCGCGCTCTGCGGGCTCTCGCATCTTCGCCGCGATGCGCAACGGAATGCCTGCGGCCCGAGCGACGCGTGCGGCGACGTCGATGCCCTTGTCGGGATGCATACGACCGAGGAACAGCAGATAACCGCCGGCGCCGGCGCCGGCGGTTATCTCCTCGGGATCCAGCCCGTGATGGATGACGCGCCCAACGTGGATTCCCTGCATGGAAGCCTCGACCGCCTGCGCGTGCGAGATCGCGATGATCGGGACCCGGCGAGCGAACGAGCGGTAGACCTCGCTGACCTCGGGTGTGAAGGGGCCGTGGCTCGTGGTCACCATCGCCGGTGCGTTTCGTCGACGACCGATCGCCGGGCCGGCAAGGGTGTGGTCGTGAACCACGTCACAGACCGACAGACAGTCGTGGCCGCGAATGACGTACGCGAGTTCGACGGTCGTGATGCCGATCTGGTCGGGGCGGGCAGGAAGCGTGTGCGGCACCGTCGGCACCGGGCAGGTGCTGTCGCCGGGCGCGAACAGCAGGACTTCGTGGCCGGCCGCGACGAGACCCCGCGCAAGCCTGTCAACCACGGCCTCTGTGCCCCCGTACGACGGCGGCGGCACCGGTACCCACGGCGGAGCAAGGAGCCCGACCTTCATCTCGTTTGCCGCGCTGTGGTGACGCTTCGGGCGCAGAGACATGGCATGGCGGCGTCCATTCCTCGATGGAACGGCGCGGCGCGCAGAGGTCCAGACAGGCCGGGCACGTGACTTCTTCTCCAGACTAGTCCTGTGCGCAGAGCTCGGCGCGTCAGCAGTCATATTCCGTGCGACACTGAATGTTCTTAGCGCGCTTGGATCTGTCCGGCCCTCGTGCTCCCCTGCCGCTGTGACTCTCAGCGATTGGCGAGCGCCATGACACTCAAAAACCGCAGCCAAAGGCCGATTCCGCGGTGCTGCCCGGCCCATCGGGACTGGCGGACTCTCGCACGGCATCTTTTCGCTGACTTAGCAGATGTGCCAACCCAGGAAATCTTCGAAGCCCTGCGCCAGGCGAAGCACGCCGGAGAGTTCTTCGAACTCAGCGCTGCGGACACGCTCGCATGTGCTGAGCTCATGGTGCGTTACAGCGTGGCCATCTCCCGCCGCCGGACCACCTCGCCCCCGGACGCGCCGCCCGTGATAGCAGTCCTGCCGCTCGCGTTACCGCATCGGTCACCGCAGCTGGCCGGAGTACATTGAGGGCGCTGAGCCGTTCCTGCTGAGACGGCGAACCTGCGGCTCCTTGAGACGTCGGCGGAAGGGGCCAGAGCCCCCTCTCAGAGCGCGCCCCGACCGGGGCGCGCAGGGGGAGTCGAGACGTCAGGACCTGCCGTGACTCAGCGAGCACCGACCTCCGCCAAGCTGGTTCTGCCTGGTGAGCCCGACAGCGTCAGCCAAGCCCGCGACTTCGTTCGTACCGCCTTGATGCGAGCCGACAGGGCGGACTGGGCGGAGGCCGCGAGCCTCGCGGTGAGTGAGCTGGTGACCAATGCCGTGCTGCACGCGCACAGCGGCATCGAACTGCGGGTCCACATCAAGCCGAACCACGTCCGGCTGGAAGTCTTGGATCGCAGTCCAGCGTTGCCTATGCCTCGATCTTACGGAGCCTCCGCATCTACCGGGCGTGGCCTGGAGCTGGTGGCCGCGGTCACCTCCGACCACGGCGTCGAGCTGCTCGGTGACGGTGGCAAGCTCGTCTGGTGCTGCGTCAACTCGGAAATCCCGTCTGCAGTCGTCGACGTGAAATTCGAGTGGGACGACTGGCCGGACCTCGCTGAAACAACTCCCTCTGAGCCTCTGTCCGACCACCTGGGCGTCACGCTTCTCGGCTTGTCGCCGACGCTGTGGTTTGCGGCTCGGGAACACCACGATGCCCTGCTACGAGAGCTTGCACTCGGCCAAGCATCTCTGCCAGAGGACGAGCGCCAGGTGCTCGCCGATGATCTGGCTGCAGCCGACACTGCCCGCTCGCGTATCGGCGACGCTCTCGTGGCCGCCGTCGAGCGCGCCAGCCGGATGGGAGCGGCGCCGTCGCCGTCGGCGGATCCGAGACCGAGCGATCTTCGCGCCGTCCCGCCCACACTGGATCTCGAGCTGAATGTCCCGCGCGGTGACGTGACGCTGTACGCCCGTCTGCAGGACGTGCTCGACGCCGGCGAACGCAAGGCACAGGCCGACGAGCTCCTAGCGCGTCCAGGCCTGCCCGAGATCGTCGCCGTCCGGGATTGGGCGTGTGAGCAGGTCATCGCGCAGGCCGCCGGATCGCCGCCTGCCCGTTGGGTCGGCGCGTTTGATGACCGGTTTGCCGCAGTCGCCGCCGAGCAGTCGACCGCTGACTGGTCCGGCGAGTCTGTCAGTCAGGCCGACACCGGCATGATCGCGGTGGACGACGCCAACCGCATCCTCGCCGTCAGCCCACCCCTGCTCGTGGTCCTCGGCTGGACCCGGGACGAGCTGGTCGGTCGTCGCGTCGTCGCCATCGTCCCGGCACGGTTCCGCGAGGCGCACGTCGCGGGCTTCAGTCGTCACGTGAGCACCGGAATGGGCCGGGTTCTCGACACGGCTCTGCGCCTGCCCGTTCTTCGCGCAGACGGCGGCGAGGTGGAGTGCAGCTTGTTCATTCACGCGGAGGACACCCCGCAGGGCCGGACTGTGTACGTAGGGCGAATCGAGCCTGCGTTGAACCCGGGGCGGTTCACTCAGATCGCGGACCCAAGCACCGGCGGCCCGAACCTCCCGTTTGCACTGCCGCCATTGAACTCCCCACCTCAGGCCACTGGAGGCCCATGAGATCGCCTCTCCGCCCCACTCAGGCCACAGGGCCT
>DASSEQ010000321.1:0-4399 GCA_035695245.1 Mycobacteriales bacterium
CGACGAGCCCAAGGTCGAGGACTTCCCGGACCACTGGCCGGACCCAGCTCCTGGACCGAGCCTTGACCGGTGGCCGGGCCCGCCGCCAGCGTCGGCGGCCGAGGAGCCCGAGGACGAGGGCTACACCCCGCCTCCCCCACCGCCGCTCCCCCGGCCGGTCGGCCTGCGCCTCGTCGCCTGGCTCGGCGTCTTCGGCGTCCCGCTGCTGGTGCTGGTCGTCCTGCTGACCGGTCTCTCGCTGCCCTCCTGGGCCGGGGTGCTGTGCCTGGCGTGGTTCGTCGGCGGCTTCGGCTACCTGGTCGCGACGATGCCGCGGCACGGCGACGGCGACGACTTCGACGACGGCGCCCGCATCTGACGCATCACGGAGCGCCGAGCGACCGTCCGGCCAGGTCCGCTGCCCCGATCGCGCCCGCCAGCGGGCCGAGCTCGGCGGCCACGATCGCCGGCACCTCCCGGAAGCCCTTCCCGACCAGCGAGTCGCTCAGCGCGGCTCGGGCGGGCTCCAGCAGCAGCTCACCCGCGGTCGAGACACCCCCACCGATGACGACCAGCGCCGGGTCGAGCGCCGCCACGATGTTGCCCACACCGACACCCAGCCAGCGGCCGACGTCGGTGAACGCCCCG
The DNA here is from genome assembly GCA_035695245.1 of Mycobacteriales bacterium. Lineage (GTDB taxonomy): Bacteria > Actinomycetota > Actinomycetes > JAFAQI01 > JAFAQI01 > DASSEQ01. The sequence goes on from DASSEQ010000321.1 coordinate 628, forward strand.
CACGCGACCGGGTCTCCCCCTCGTGCCGCCTCCGTCAGCGCCGGCCCCGCCAGCTCCGAGCCGGCGTCGCGCGCGAACCGCGCCAGCGCCTTGCCAGAGCAGTACTGCTCCCAGCATCCCGTCCGGCCGCACTCACACGGCCTCCCGTCCGGCACCACCTGCATGTGCCCGAACTCCCCGGCCATGCCGTTGCGTCCGCGATGGAGCGCCCCACCGACGAGGATGGCTCCCCCGATGCCGGTCCCGAGCGTGATCATCACCACGTCGTCGTGACCGCGTGCGGCGCCCAGCCGGTGCTCGGCCCACAGCGCGGCGTTCGCGTCGTTGTCGACCAGCACCGGCAGGCCGAGCCGTTCGGCCAGCCGCTCCGCGAGCGGCTCGTCACGCCAGGACAGGTGCGGCGCGAACATGACACGCTCCTGGGCGCGGTCCACGAACCCGGCCGCCCCGACGCCCACGGCTGCCACCTGGTGTCGCTGCCTCAGGGCGGTCACCGCGTCAACGATGACGTCCTCCACCACGCTCGGCGCCGTGCTCCGGTCGGGGGTCAGCCGGTCCTCACGGTCGACGATCCGGCCTGCCGAGAGCGCCACCGCGACAACCTTCGAGCCGCCGATGTCCACCCCGACTGCGAGTTCATTCTGGTCCACCCGTGCCATGCTGCCGTAGTCCTCTTGGATGGGCGGCGGTGGCGCTCCGCCCGCGGGTGCGACCTCGCGGTCTAGCCCTCCTGAGGGGGAGGTATGAATCCCTCCCATTTCACCCATGCGAGAAGCGCTTTCGCCCTAGGGTTCGGAGCGACCAACACCCAGGGGGCAGTCATGGCGCATCGCCACCGGACGCCTGCGCGGTCATCGCGCCGCGCGCGTGCCGTCCTGCGTGCGCGCCGCCGGGACGAGCGCGGCGTGTCGGCGGTCGAGTTCGCCCTCGTGCTGCCGCTCTTGGTCATGCTGCTCTTCGGCGTGACGACCGCCGGCCTGGCCTACAACGACAACCTCTCGATCAGCAACGCGGTTCGTGAAGGAGCCCGCCTCGGGGCGGCCCTCGACTACTCCGCCAACCCGACGGCCTGGGCGAACTCGGTCCAACAGCGCGTCCAGCAGGTCTACTTCAACGCCGGGAGCTCGCTCAGCCTCTCGCAGATCTGCGTCGAGCTCGATGCAGCGCCGGGGAGCACCAACACCATGACGGGACTTCCGGCCGTCCCGACAACACAAGGCAGCAGCTGTGGAACCGCCCCCGCGCTCCCGACGAACATGGCGCCGAACTCCTGCGCGGTCCGCGTCTGGGTGCAGAAGCCGGCGACGATCTCGCTCATCGTCTTCCCCGACTACAGCTTCAACATAGCTGCGCAGTCGGTCTCCTACTACGGCCGTTCCGTCCAGAACGGCTGCCAGTCGTCGTGACCCCGCGACAGAGGAGGCGGCACCGCGAGGACGGCGCGGTGGCCATCATGATGGCCCTCTCCCTGACCGGGCTGCTCGTCATCGTCGGCATGGTCCTGGATTTCGGGCTCGTCCGCGTCGATCGGCAGGTCGACAAGTCGGGCGCCGATGCTGCCGTGTTGGCGGGCCTGCAAGGAATGGCTGCCGGCGGTGGCGCGTCGTCCAACCCCTACGCGGGCATCTGCAACGCGATGAACTACCTCAAGCAGAACGACACGCGGTTCGCGAGCATGGCGAGCTCCGGGTCAGGAGCGAGCTGGAGCACCCTCGGATCACCACCGACCTCGGTGAGCGTCAACTGCAGCTCTCCTCCTTCGACGACGTGCTCCCCCGGCGACACGAGCACGTGGGTCAAGTACGTCTGGAGCGGGACCTACCAGGGCACGGCGCTCCAGGTCACCATCCAGAGCGGGTACGCCCTGCCCGACCCCAACTTCCCTGAGGATTCTCTTCCAGCGGCGTCGTCGGACAACAACGACGGTGCGCAAGGCTGCGACCAGCTGGCGGTCATCATCCGCCAGAACCGGCAGCCCGGTCTGGGAAGCCTCGCGACCTCGTCACAGCTGGTCAGCACGATTCGCAGTGTTGGGCGGGTGACACCCGGCAATGGCGACATGGCGCCGGCACTCCTCCTGCTGAAGCGGAGCGGCTGCCCCTCGCTGAGCATCGGCGCAGCCGCCGGCGGCTCGCACATCTATGTGCTGGGGGCTAAGTCCTCGAACGGGATCACGCAGCCCGGGACGATCCACGCCGACGCCGACGGCTCCTCGTGCAGCGGAAGCATCTTCGCGGGCAAGGGCAGCTCAGGCATCGCGGCCTTCGCCGCGCCGCTGTCCTCCAACCCTGCTCAGGCCGACCCGACGAAGCCCGGGTTGATCACATCGCTGGCCGTTCAGAAGGGCATCTCCGGCACCACCGTGCGGGACAGCAACGACTACGTCTGCGGGAGCACCCAGGCAGCGACGGCCACGTCGATCCCGGTCAATCCGTGCGCCGTTCCCCGCAAGGACGTCGTCGGGAGAGGTCTGGTGACTCGCGCACCGATCGACACGCGTTACCTCGCAACGGTGAAGGGGATCGTAAGCACGGCCAAGTCGGTCTTCAGCAACGTCACGGCGGCGAGCCATGCGGGCTACGTGGTGCTTCCAGGCGGCTGCAATCCGACGCAGACGCAGGTCAACGGTGCCGGATTGACTGCCTCGTCCAGTGTCTTCGTCGACTGCACGGCGAACGGTGGATTCACCGCCGGGGTGTCCATCCCTGGGTCGGTGTTCGTCTTCAACGGAAGCGTGCAGCCGAGTGGAACCCTGTCACTGCCGAACGCAACGAAGGTGTACATCGCCGGCGCCGCCACGAAGGACGCCATTTCGCTCAGCAACGGGAACACCTTCAGCGTCCACGCCCAGGGCAACACCTCCGGCGGCCTGTGCTCGAACCTCCCCACGGGAGTCGCGAACGACAAGGACAAGGCTGTCGTCGTCGTCAAAGCCGGGGATCTGAAGGAGACCGGCGGCACGCTGCAGATGTGCTACACGACCATGGTCATGATGGGCAACGACACCACCTCGACGAACGGTGCCTGCCTTCCCAGCGCGAACGGAACGGCGCCCACCGCCACCCCGTGCAACGGAGGTGCCGGGGACGGCCAGCTGACCCAATCGGGCGGCAATGTCGACTGGACGGCGCCCAACGTGCTCGACGTCACGATCGACCCAAGCGGCAATCCCTCATCAGATGCGACGAAGTACTGGGCAGACACCGACGGTCCGGAGGATCTCGCGTTCTGGGACGAGAGCTATGGCAGCAGCAGCAACCCGAACTACCAGATGGCCGGTGGTGGAACACTGCACACCGTCGGGGTCTACATGGTGCCCAACGCAGACCCGTTCACGATCACCGGCGGGGCCAGCCAGACCCTGACCAACGCCCAATACATAGCGACGAGCATCCAGCTCAACGGCAACAACGCCACCCTCATCATGACGGTGGACCCCAACTCGGCTGTGCCGCTGCCCAGGCTGGCCCTCGTCGGTCTCGTGCGCTGACCGGCCGAGTCAGGCACGCGACTCGACACGCTTCTTGAGACCCTTGAGCGCGCTGTCGATGATGACCTTCTCGGCCCGGCGCTTGAGCATGCCGATCATCGGGCTGGCCACGTCGACCGCCAGCCGGTAGGTCACCTCGGTCCCGTCTCCGACGGCCCGCAGGATGTAGGCGCCCTGCATCGCCTTGAGCATCTTGCCCTCGACGAGGTGCCAGGTGACCTGGGAGTCGCCCTGCCAGTCATACTCGAGCACGTAGGAGTCACGGATCGGACTCGCCTCGAG
>DASSEQ010000322.1:0-8345 GCA_035695245.1 Mycobacteriales bacterium
CGCACCGTCTTGAACCCGACGGCGAGCAGATAGTCGGCCGGAATCACGCAGTGCCCGACCCCCTGCCACTGTGCGTCGCCGAAGGCCTCGAGGGCCTTGATGCCGCGGCGGGTCAGGTCCTTGACGACGCCCTGCACCAGCATCCGCGCGAGGCCGCCGCCGGTGAACTCCGAGAGCACCTCACCGGTCATGAGCAGCGCCGCGTCCGCGCTCACCGGCGAGGTCGGAAACGCCACCGATCGGGGCACGTACGCCGGCGGCGCGAACAGCACATAGCCGGCCGGCACCCCGTCGACGTACGCGATCTTGCCGCAACTGCCCCACTCGAGGAGCACGGCGGACACCCAGGCTTCCTTTTCCAGCTCGGTGTCACCCGTCTCGGCAGCGCGAGCTCCCCCGACGGGATCCAGTTCCCAGAACACGCACTTGCGGCAGCGGCGGGGAAGGTCGTCGAGGTTGTCGAGGGTGATGTTGGCGAGCCGGCGGGCCATCTCGGACGGATCGTAGCCAGGTAGCGGCTAAAGCGGTAGACCTGCCGGGGTGGTGCCCGGCTAGCCTCGAAGCGTGGAACTCCGCCAGTCCGACAAGCTCGCCGGCGTCGCCTACGACGTGCGAGGACCCGTTCTCGACGAGGCGATGCGGCTGGAGGCCGAGGGGCACAAGATCATCCGCCTCAACATCGGCAACCCCGCGCCGTTCGGCTTCGACGCCCCGGACGAGATCGTCGCGGACATGGCCCGCTCCCTGACCCACGCGCAGGGCTACAGCGAGTCGCGGGGAATCCTCCCCGCGCGCCGGGCCGTCGTGCAGTACCACCAGGCCAAGGGCGTGGACGGCATCGACGTCGACGACGTGTGGCTCGGCAACGGTGTGTCCGAGCTGATCACGATGACGCTGCAGGCGCTGCTCAACGACGGCGACGAGGTGCTGATCCCGGCGCCGGACTACCCGCTGTGGACTGCCATCACGACGCTGACCGGCGGCAAGGCCGTCCACTACCTGTGCGACGAGGCGGCCGATTGGCTGCCAGCCATCGATGACCTCGAGGCGAAGATCACCGACCGCACCAAGGCGATCGTCGTCATCAACCCCAACAACCCGACCGGCGCGGTCTACCCACGCGAGCTGCTGGAGCGCATCACCGACCTCGCCCGCGAGCACGGACTGCTGCTGCTCGCCGATGAGATCTACGACCAGATCCTGTACGACGACACCGAGCACACCGCGCTCGCCTCGATCGCCCCGGACTTGCTCTGCGTGACCTTCAACGGACTGTCGAAGGCCTACCGGGTTGCCGGATATCGGGCTGGATGGGCGGTGGTGTCCGGTCCGCGCGAGCACGCGCGCAACTTCCTGGAGGGGTTGACCCTCCTCGCCAACATGCGCCTTTGCCCCAACGTGCCGGCGCAGTACGGGATCCAGGCCGCGCTCGGCGGGCCGCGCGACATCACCGGCCTCGTGCTCCCGGGCGGCCGCCTGCACGACCAGCGTGACCTCGCGCACCGGATGCTCAACAGCATCCCGGGGGTCAGCTGCACGCTGCCGAAGGGCGCCCTGTACGTGTTCCCCCGGATCGACCCCGAGCGCTACCGCATCGACGACGACGAGGAGATGGTGGTCGAGTTCCTGCGCCAGGAGCACGTCATGATCGGGCATGGCAGCGGCTTCAACTGGCCCCGGCCGGACCATGTGCGCATCGTCACCCTGCCGTCAGTGGACGAGCTCGGCGACGCCCTGGAACGGCTGGAACGGTTCCTCTCCCGCCGAGCCGCTTAGCGACACTACGTAGTCTTTCGACTACTCAACGTTGCTGTCCAGCAAGTTGGGCGCGATTTCTCGCACGATCCGTTCCAGGTCCTCCATCGTCGCGAACTCGATGACGAGCTTGCCGCGCCGGCGGGCGACGTCTACCGACACCCGCGTGTCCAGATGATCGGTGAGGCGTTGTGCGAGCGCGGTCAGCTCCGGAGGAGGCACACCCTTGGTCCGGCGGGCACGCTCCCGCGGCGCCTGGTCGGCGGTGGCGACGATCTCCTCGACCGCGCGGACGGACAGGCCCTCGGCAACGATCCGGGCCGCCAGTCGGTCTTGGGCCTCGACATCCTCGAGCGCGAGCAGCGCCCGGGCGTGGCCGGCGGAAAGGACGCCCGCGGCCACTCGCCGCGCAACCGCCGGCGCCAGGTTCATCAGCCGCAAGGTGTTGCTCACATGTGACCGGGACCGGCCGACGCGCTCGGCCAGCTCTTCGTGCGTGGCGCCGAACTCCTCCAACAGCTGCTGGTAGGCGGCTGCCTCTTCCAAGGGGTTCAGCTGCTGGCGGTGCAGGTTCTCCAACAGCGCATCGCGGAGCATGGCGTCATCGGCGGTTTCGCGCACGATGGCCGGAATGACCGAAAGATCCGCTTCCTTGCACGCACGCCAGCGGCGCTCGCCCATGATCAGCTGGTAGCGGCCGGGTTCGACTTCGCGCACGACGACCGGCTGGAGCACGCCCACCGCGCGGACGCTCGCGACCAGCTCTGCGAGAGCGCCTTCGTCGAAGACCTCGCGCGGTTGCCGCGGGTTGGGCTCGATGCTCGAAAGCGGAAGCTCCTCCAGGCGGGCTCCGGTGAGCTCCTCGTCCTCCGGCCCGGTCGGAATGAGGGCCCCCAGGCCGCGACCCAGCCCGCCGCGTCGAACATTCATCAGTTCGTCCCCTCCTCGGAGTGACTGGACCGCTCCGCGATCTCCCGTGCAGCGGAGCCGTAGGCCTGCGCGCCCCGCGAGACCGGGTCATAGGTCATGACGGACTGGCCGTAGCCAGGCGCCTCGGAGATGCGCACGCTACGCGGAATCGTCGCGGCGAGCACGAGCTCGCCGAAGTGGTTCCGAACCTCGGCTGCGACCTGTTCGGCCAGTCGCGTGCGTGCGTCGTACATGGTGAGCAGGATCGTCGACACGTGCAGGTCCGGGTTGAGATGGGCCCGCACCAGCTCGATGTTGCGCAGCAGTTGGCTCAGCCCTTCCAGCGCATAGAACTCGCACTGAATCGGTATCAGTACCTCACGGCCGGCGACGAGCGCATTGACGGTGAGCAACCCGAGCGACGGTGGGCAGTCGACGAAGACGTAGTCGTAGGCGGTCGCCGACTCCGCCGACAAGGCGTCCAGCGCCTTGCGCAGCCGCGATTCGCGAGCCACCACCGAGACCAGCTCGATTTCGGCACCGGCGAGATCGATCGTGGCCGGCGCACAGTCCAGATTCGGAACGTCCGGCGCCGACACGATGACCTCGGCCAGCGGGCGCGCGTGCACAAGGACGTCGTAGACCGACGCTGTCCCCGCTCGGTGTTCGATCCCGAACGCCGTAGAGGCGTTGCCTTGCGGGTCGAGATCAACGACGAGCACCTTGGCCCCGTGCTGGGCCAGGGCGGCGGCGAGGTTGACCGTGCTCGTGGTCTTGCCGACCCCACCCTTCTGGTTCGCAATGATGAACAAGTGGCTCTGCGCCGGTCGTGGCCAGTCCTGTGAGGCGGCCGCCGTGGAATCTGGCTCTGCTTGCAACTCGTCGACGAGCGCCACCGTTTCACGTGAAACCAGGTGTTCGAGGGGCATGTCCAGGGCGGTGAGACCGGCTGTGCCCGGCGCTTCGGCTGTTTCACGTGAAACTTCCGGCTCCGCTTCCTGCGGCGGATGTGTCTGGTGCGGCTGGTGGGGCTCACGTGAGCGATCGCCGTCCCCGGGATCAACTGGCCAACCGAGTGGCGCGGCCGGGACCGAGCGCGAGCCGGGCCAGCCCAGCTCGTTGTCCGTGCTCGAGCCGGTCATGCCTGCGGGCCTCCGAGAGGTTGGGTCCGAGGGGCGGAAACGCATCCCATGCTGCCCGCCCGCTGCGCGGGTGTCACCGTCCGCCGCGTCGTGTCGTTCGACCAGGCCATCGTATTCGGACGACGTGGGTCATTTCGCCCTCGACTTCACGGTCGAAGAACTCGATTTGAGCTCGCGACGCAGCACCACTGTCACGCACGGCGTCGACCTCGGCCTGGACGCTGCGCCCCTTCAGGGCGAGAAGGGCGCCGGCGGGGGCCAGTGCCGGGCCGGCGAGCGCCAGCAAGCGGGCCAGTGGGGCGACCGCACGCGCGGTGACGATGTCGTAGCCGGCTCGCGGCAGCTCTTCGGCTCGCGCGCGGAGCACCTCGAGGCGCAAGCCCAATTCCTCCCGGGCGATTTCGAGGAACGCCACCCGGCGCAACATCGGCTCGCACAGCGTCAGGGCGATGTCCGGGCGCGCGAGCAGCAGCGGGATCCCCGGTAGCCCTGCGCCGGAGCCGATGTCGACGACACGGGCACCAGGTGGCACCCATTCGGCGAGCACCGCCGAGTTCAGCAGGTGTCGCGCCCATAGCCGGGGCGCCTCCCGGGGGCCGATCAGGCCGCGCTCGACTCCGGTGCCGGCCAGCAGTGCCGCATAGCGCTCGGCCAGGCCGAGTCGCTCGCCGAAGACCTCGGCGGCCGCTGGCGGCGCTGGTGGCACCAAGCCGTCAGGCGCGCCGCACGACGATGCGACGCTGCGGCTCCTCGCCCTGCGACTCACTCGCCGCGCCGTCGACCGTGGCCACGGCGTCGTGCACGACCTTGCGCTCGAACGGCGTCATCGGCTCCAGGGTGACCGGTTCGCCGCCCGCGACCACCTGCTCGGCGGTGCGGCGGCCGAGGTCAGCCAGGCGGGCACGCACTCCGGCGCGGTGGCCGCCGACGTCGAGTATGAGTCTGCTGCGCACGCCGGTCTCCCGCTGCACCGCCAGCCGGGTGAGCTCCTGCAGCGCCTCGAGGGTCGCGCCCTCGGCGCCGACCAGTCGGGAGAGGTCGGACCCGACGATCGACACCGAGGCGCGGCTGCCCTCGACGTCGATGTCGATGTCGCCGTCGAGGTCAGCGATGTCGAGCAGTGCCTCGAGGTAGTCGGCGGCAATGTCGCCCTCGCGCTCGAGCAGGCCTACGTCGGGGGACTCGTCGCTCACGTGTTGGTCCTCCATGCCGGTCGGGTCAGCGTCGGCCACGGCGATTCCTCCGGTTGCGCCCTTGCGGTCGGGAGCCGGGAGACGGCTTGCTGGCAGGTTTTGCCCCGTTCGGGGTGTTCGTCCCGGTTCCCCCGCCAGCGGCGGCCCCACCTGCCGCGGCCGGGCCGGGCTTCGGCGGCCGCGACGGTTTCGGGCCCGGTTTTGCGCCTGGTGCCGGACCGGCCGGCCCAGCGGGCTTGACCGAGGTCGCCGCCGGTGCGGCGTCCATGCGGCGGATCACGATGGCCTGTTGGCCCATGCTCCAGATGTTGGTGGTGAGCCAGTAGAGGAGCACGCCGATCGGGAAGCGGAACCCGAACACGGCAAAGACCAGCGGAAGGATGTAGAGCAGCGTCTGCTGGTTGCCGGGCATGACCTGGCCGCTGGCCTTGTTGCGGGCCATCAGCTGTCGCTGGGTGATGAATGTCGTCGCGGCCATGATCACGATCAGGACCGCGGCCAGGATCTTCGTCGACGTGGCCGAGGCGTTCAGCAGATGAAGCGTGTGCGCGCTCGAGCCGAACGAGGCGCCGATCGGCACGCCGAAGACCTTGGCCAGCGAGGCCTGCTGAGTCAGATGGACCGTGAGGATGCCGTCGAAGTGCGACGAGTACACGCCGGCCTTGTTCGGGTGCAGGCTGTTGAGCACCTTGAACAGCGCGAAGAAGACCGGGATCTGCACCACGATCGGGAGGCAGCCGGCGAACGGGTTGGTGCCCGCCTCTTTCCAGAGCGCCATCATCTCCTGGTTGAGGCGCTCTTTGTCGTTCTTGTACTTGGCCTGCAGCTCCTTCATCTGCGGCTGCAGGGCACTCATCGCCCGCTGGCTCTTGATCTGCTTCACGAACAGCGGGAAGAGCAGCAGCCGCATCGCGACGGTGAGCAGAACGATCGACAGGGCCCAGCTCGCGCCTGAGCTGGCGCCGAAGATCGGCGCCATCCCGTCGTGAATGTGGACGATCAGCCAGGCGATCGCGTTGTAGAACGGGTTGAGAAGGTTCACGGTCTCACCAGAGCGCTTCCGTCGAGCCTTGCCTTCGGCCCGATCTCATGCGGCACGGGGTCCGGTCCGCCGGGATGCCAGGGGTGGCAGCGACCGATCCGGCGTAGCGCGAGCCATCCACCCCGGATGGCGCCGTGCCGGGACAGCGCCTCCAGCGCGTAGGCGCTGCACGAGGGCGCGAACCGGCAGCGTGGCGGCAGCAACGGCGACACCAGCGCGCGATACACGCGCACCAGGAGCACCAGCACCCGGGTCACGCGAGCACTCGAGATATATCGCGACCAGCGGTGGCTCGGTCGTGTGTCACGCGCCGCAGCGCTTCGTCCAGTGCCGCTGCCAGCCCGGTCGAGGACAACCGGGCCGCGGACGGTGCGACCCGGACGACGAGCAAGGAGTCGCCCGGCAGTCGCTCCAGCCGGTCGCGCAACAGGTGCCGGAGCCGGCGGCGTACCTGGTTGCGCACCACGGCGGTGCCGACGGCGCGGGGGACGACGAAACCGACGCGGATCGAACCCGCGCCGGACTCCGCAGCCGGGTGGCCGGTCGCGAGGTGCAGTGTCAGGGCGCGCGTCGCGCCACGACGGCCGACGCGAACCGCGGTCTGGAACTCCGAACGTCGGCGTAGGCGCGCCGGACCGGGAAGCACGGTCCCGGTCAGGCCGACAGCTTGCTGCGGCCCTTGCGCCGCCGCGCAGACATGATCGCGCGCCCGGCGCGCGTCCGCATGCGTAGGCGGAACCCGTGGGTCTTCGCCCGGCGCCGGTTGTTCGGCTGGAACGTCCGCTTGCTCACCGCAGAACTCCATCAGGAGGGAAAGGCAGGCTAACGCCGCCCACAATGGCGGCTCGATCCAAACTACGGAAACGTTCCAGCAGGGTCAAACCATGCCGGTGCACCCGATCCGACCGGCGTCAACGGCGACACGCCGATGTCGGCCACAGATTCCTCGACCGGTTGTGGAGAACCGCTTGAAGGCCCCTCACGACGGCTGTTAGCGTTCCTCGCCACCGGCTCTTCCCCCGCGCCCACATCGACGTGGGCGATGCATGCGCCCGCGTGTTCGCCGGTCGTGACCTGCTATCGGCACGGCTAACGCCGCACCACCGCACGCATCGGTCCACAGTCTGTGGACGCAGATGTGGACGACGGTCGGCAGGCACCGCCTGATGGCATCCGACGGGGAACGCGAGGAGTGCCAGGTCGATGAGCGGTGCCGCCGGTGATGTGCTCGATCTCGAGGCAGTGTGGACCCGGGCGATCGCCGATCTCGGTGACGACATCCTGCCGGCGCAGCACCGGGCCTGGATGCGCCTGACGAAACCGCTCGCACTGGTCCAGGACACCGCGGTGCTCGCGACACCGAACGAGTTCGCACGGGAAGTCCTCGACACCAAGCTGCGCGACGTGATCGTCGAGGCACTGTCCCGTCAGCTCGGCCGCGACGTGCGGGTCGCCGTCACCGTCGAGCCGGAGGCCGACGCCGGGGACCGGGCTGTCGAACCTGAACCCGAACCAGTGCCACCACCCGCACCGCCGCTATCCGCGCGCGGCAGCGAGCCGGCGCGGCTCAACCCGAAGTATCAGTTCGACACGTTCGTCATCGGCTCGAGCAACCGCTTTGCGCATGCGGCCGCGGTCGCCGTCGCCGAGGCGCCGGCCAAGGCCTACAACCCGCTGTTCATCTACGGCGAGTCGGGCCTCGGAAAGACCCATCTCCTGCACGCGATCGGCCACTACACGCAGCACCTGTTCTCCGGGCACCGGGTGCGCTACGTGAGCTCCGAGGAGTTCACCAACGACTTCATCAACTCCATCCGTGACGGCCGCGGTGAGGGCTTCCGCAAGCGCTACCGCGAGATCGACGTCCTGCTCGTCGACGACATCCAGTTCCTCGAGAACAAGGAGCAGACGCAGGAGGAGTTCTTCCACACCTTCAACACGCTGCACAACGCGAACAAGCAGATCGTGATCTCCAGCGACCGCCCGCCCAAGCAGCTGGTCACCCTGGAGGACCGGCTGCGCAACCGGTTCGAGTGGGGCCTGATCACCGACGTGCAGCCACCGGAGCTCGAGACCCGGATCGCGATCCTGCGCAAGAAGGCCGCCCAGGAGCGGTTGGACGCGCCGCCGGAGGTGCTCGAGTTCATCGCCGGCAAGATCGCCAGCAACATCCGCGAGCTGGAGGGCGCGCTCATCCGGGTCACGGCGTTCGCGAGCCTCAACCGGCAGAACGTCGACCTCGCCCTGGCCGAGGTCGTGCTCAAGGACCTCATCGCCGACGCCGCCGGCCCCGAGATCACCTCG